>CAUWLL010000012.1:0-67715 GCA_963559605.1 uncultured Lachnospiraceae bacterium | reverse complement strand
TCTCTCTGTCGTTGTTTCTTGTTTTCGCGACAGCTATGATAGAATAGCATATGCTTTTCATGTTGTCAACACGTTTTTTCATATTTTTTACATTTTTTCACCTTTCATCTTGCGCTTCAAGAAGCCTTAAATCCACCATTCCTACGATATATACTTTATGGTATAATGAAATAAAGAAAGCCAAATTCGCATACCCTGCGAACTGCTAAACACAATATTTCTTAAAATCACTAAGGAGGGAACAAAATGAAAAATGTAACCAAGAAAATACTCACCTTGATAACGGTCATCACATTAACTGCCACCTGCTTGTCTCCGGCAATGACCGCACACGCCGACGGCGGCCAAGAGATTCCTTATTCAAAGAACTTAACACTTTCCGTAAAGAAAAATATTTGGGATTATTACGTGTTCAAGTTAGATAAATACTATAGTAAGGCAAAGAAAATCACGGTAAAAAGCAGCAACGAACGCGTCGTAAAATTTGTTAACAATTACTCTTTCACACCAAAAAAAACCGGCACCGCAAAACTTTACATCTCTATGAAGATCAACGGAAAAACAAAAAAATTCGTTTCAAAAATAAAAGTTGTAAAATACAAAAACCCGGTCAAATCCTTTAAAGTCGGTTCAAAAAATATTGCTTCAAAATACAAAAAGAATACTTACTGGTCTTTGAGGACTCAATCTTCAAAGCCAAAAATCTCCATTAAACCTGCATCCGGCTGGAAAATAAAATCCATCGCCTGCTACACTTACAGAGCCAATGGTATGCCTAAAGTTAAAAAGATAAAAAATAACAGCAAACTTTCAAAAAATGTAAATTACATAACCGTTAAAATGTATAACAAGAAAACAAAACTAACGGAATCCTTGAATCTGGAACTAATGAAACACTAAAACCAAACAGGTTCTTTTCCCAACAAATAAAGTCCCCGCAGAAATTCATATGTCAGATGACATCGCATTCCTGCGGGGACTTTATTTTCACACGCATTCAAATACTACATAAAATTCGTTGCTATTTTCATAAGCGGATTGTATTCATATATCATATTCATAATTTCGTTACTTTGAATCACCCGGTACATCTCCTGCCCAAACTCCGTAACATAAAGCAGTGTGACAATAATAAACAATATCCACACGATCACAAGGGCAGCGCCGATTCCCACCGCACCTCCGGCAAGACGGTTCACGAACCCCAGAACCGGAAGATTTGCCACAATATCAAGGGCAAATACAATCGCCCGCAGAATAATTGCCGTAATTAAAAATGTACACAGGAACGCCACAATATGAATGATCAGACGGGCCAAAAATGTTCCTACATACTGGGCGAACGTTTCCACACCCAGCTTTTTATAGATGGCATCATTATTATTATCTGCCAGCATAGCTTTGAAAATCTCCGGAAGTTCCGCTCCTTCAATTGCCTCAAACTGCATACCCTTCGGAATATCAGCCCCCTCAACCGCCTTTTCCGCTTCTTCTCCTGCATTTTCAATGCCGTCAAGGAGATTCCGGGACACACCATACTCAGCCAATGTTTCTCTGTCTACCTTTCCACTGACAATATCTTCTACGGAAATCCCCTGTTTTTCCAGCTTTTCTTCCGTAATTCCCGCAGCTTCCAGAACTTTTTTTACTTTGTCCTCGGTAAAACCAACGCCTTCCTTTACCTGCTCTGTTGCCGCCCCTGCCATAGTGGACACTACCTGATCTTTAATCATCTCATCCATTGGCGTCTTATTTGTAATAAGATCTGCAACCAACGGTGTTGCAAAAACCGAAATCACTACCGTCAGCAAAGTTGTCGCAAGGGACACTGCAATCTTTATCGCCCCTTTGTAAACGCCTACAGCAAAACAAATCAGAAATATACCGCCTACTACATATGTTATCCAGCCCATATCGTCTCCTTATTTTACAAATCGCACATGTTCCATACCATTTGCATTCATCACAATGTATTTGTTTACACCCTGAACCGGGAATATTTCCAAAATATTATTTTTCAATTCTCCCTCGAATTTTACCACGCCGCTCCGTAAGAATACACGGCATTTCTTGCCGTCATATAACAGAACCTGATTGCCGGATAGTTTCGCATTCTTATAATCTCCGAAAAAATCCTTTGACATCACCTTTTTCCCGGATTTGTTATAAAGCCTCAGTTCATATCCGCCGTTCCCCTCATTTTTCAAAATCATTCCTATATATCTGTCATTATGAAAAACACTTTCTATTTCTTTTTCTATCGTAACTGTCGTAACTTCTTCCGGAACCTCTTTCCCTTTAAACAAAGTCAGACAGTTATCTCCTACAACCGCAGAAACCTGTTGTGTCATAAAGAAACCTGAACCGGCTACACTATTTTCGTATTTTTTATGCGAAACCTCATGGTCTGCTGCCGCTTCTCCCTTTTCGCCAAAATTATAGTAAACAACCTTAGACGAAATCCCGCTGCTTTTCACCTGCATATAAACCACCTGCATAACCTCGCCATCCGGAGAAATCGATAGATCTAAAGGATACCCTGCTCCGGCGAAGGATGCTTGATGTTCTACCAGAATATTCCCCTTAATATCATAACAAATAATGCTTGGTGTCGAACCGTTTTTCAAAATAACAGCGATAATCCCTTGCTCCGATACTGCCAGATTCTCAATCGGAAGCGTCGTTTCAATCTCTCCTATCAAACCTTCCTCCTGAAAAATCATGATATTGTTACCGCCTTTATCCGCAACTGCCACAGACACCTCATTCATTTCCACAAAAGGATTTTTGATCTGACAGGATTGATTCCATTTTTCCTCCCCTTTTTGATCCAGATAGGCGATGCCGTCCCGGCTGTATTTCAATACTCCCTCTGCAAATTCCTCATATCTTCCATCTGTACCCCCGCTAATCCTATAGGTATCTGAAACTCTCACTCTGCTGTACGTCTGTAAATTAACAAACAGCACCAACGCAATTACCGCCGCCAGAACACCGATACATACAAATATGATTCGGCGCCCGGAAGCGGGCTTGAATTTCTCCACCTGATTTTTCATCCCCTCTAAAGGTCTTTTATTACGATTTAACATTCGCTTTCCCCTTTTCGTCATTTGTGTACAGTATATCATATTTTTATATTATGGTAACAATAATTTTTGTCCGATGAAAATGAGATTCCCGTCAGACAGCCCGTTCATTTTGCAAATCGCCTCTACATGTCCGGCATCTCCATACAATTTCACACTAATGGTGTCCAGTGTATCTCCTTTTTCAACCACATAGAAATCCTCCTCGCTCAACTGTTCCTGGACCGTAGAGACATCCGGCATGGTCCCCCCTGTTTCCTGAACCTCTTTATCAATTCCCGGGGTTCCTTTTCCTTCATCGCTTTCCCCGACTTCCGCCTCGCTATTATCTTCTTTTTTTGTTTCACATTCCTCTGTTACTTTATCACCCTTGACTTTACCGGAACCGGACACTGTCATAGACAGCGCCTCCAGAGAATCTTGTACAGATTCCATTTTATCGAAATTATTCATGGTTGAGATACCAATCGCCAGTACTACCACAACAAGAAACACACTCATGGCGTAGACGAACCCGGAGCTTTGTTTTTGCTCCCTGTATTCTGTCTTCTCTCTTACGGCACTACGAAAATTCTTTGCAGCTCGATCCTCAACCACTTCACTGGGTGTAACGCCAATCGTTCGCCGTGTATTGATCATATAGTTTTGCATGGAAGGATTTTTTTCATAATAAATATAATGTCCTCCCATCTGCATAAGCTCTCCGTATTTATAAGCATAAAAGATTTCTTCCGCTTCTAATGCGTCGCGCCAGATACAGACGGTATTTTCCCGCGCAAATGATTTGTTATGAACTCTGTTGATTCCCTTATTAAGTCCAAGCGGATGCCCGGTTTCCACGAGACACCACCCTACAAGCTCCTGCTCCGGAAAATACTCTTTCTTTTCCTCTTCTATCTTATTCCACACCTCTTCTTTGATAACAATGTCGCTTCCATGTACTTCCAGCTCCTTCATCTGAAGCGCTCCTGATATGTATACAACATCCTGCCCTTCTATGCACAGGATTTCTCCTGTAAGCGCGGCTCCTACCGGACTGTCTGCCGCTTTCTGCCGCAATTGATTCAAATAGGTGTCCACATAGTCTTCTACGTATATTTTAGGCTCACCGCAGACATTTCCTATCTGTCTTACATTTTTGGGAAATTGTTTTTCCATATACTCTTCACCTCATCTTGCATATTTTTCCTTATGATAGCATATGCTTTTTGCGCATTTTATCAATTGCTGGGACAAGTATTCAGAAGTTTACGAGTGCTTTACGGTTTTTTCGACGGCTTCTTCCGATATATATGACATACGCTGTCCATTCCCACAATTTGTGGTAGACAATTGTCTTTTTTACCAGATATAGTCTTCCCGTTATATACGTTATAGAACAAAAATGCAGCCATCTTTCGATGACTGCAAATTTTATGTTTTTATGTTTTTTAAACAAACGCTTTTACTTTTGCATAAATGCTGTCTGCATCCAATCCATACTTCTTGATCAGCTCTCCCGCCGGTCCAGACTCTCCGTACACATCATTCACACCGATCTTCAGAACTTTTGCAGGAGCCTTCTCAGCCACAACATCACAAACAGCGCTTCCAAGTCCGCCGATCACAGAATGCTCCTCTGCTGTTACGATCTTGCCTGTCTTAGCTGCCGCCGCAATAACCGCTTCTTCATCCAACGGTTTGATCGTGTGCATGTTGATAACCTCTGCACTGATTCCATCCTCCGCAAGCTTCTCTGCCGCCGCCAGAGATTCGGACACAGTAAGTCCTGTTGCAATAATCGTCACATCTGTTCCTTCTCTTAATGTAATTGCTTTTCCGATCTCGAATTTGTAATCAGCATTGTCATTGATCACCGGAACTGCCGCCCTTCCGAAGCGAAGGTATACAGGTCCTACATGGTGATAAGCAGCCTCAACCGCCGCTTTTGCTTCCACATCATCAGACGGATTGATCACAACCATGCCCGGAATTGTTCTCATGAGAGCAAGGTCTTCGTTACACTGATGGGTAGCTCCATCCTCACCTACAGAAATACTTGCATGTGTCGCGCCTATTTTTACGTTTAATTTCGGATAACCTACAGAGTTTCTAATCTGCTCAAATGCACGTCCTGCCGCAAACATTGCGAAAGAACTTGCAAACGGAACCTTTCCTGTGGAAGCAAGTCCTGCTGCAACTCCTACCATATTACACTCGGCGATACCGCAGTCAATATGTCTCTCCGGAAACGCTTTCTTAAACGTTCCTGTCTTTGTTGCCGCCGCAAGGTCCGCATCCAATACTACTACGTCGTCATATTTCTTTCCTAATTCTACCAAAGCATTACCGTAGCTTTCCCTTGTTGCAATTTTCTTTACTTCTGACATAATGCTTCACCTACTTTCTCTAAATCTGCCATTGCAGTCGCATACTGCTCGTCATTTGGCGCCGAACCGTGCCAAGACGCCTGATTCTCCATAAAGGAAACGTCTTTTCCTTTCACAGTCTTAGCAATAATTGCCGTCGGCTGCCCTTTTGTTTCTCTTGCCTCTTTAAACGCTGCGTCAATTGCGTCAAAATCATGTCCGTCAATGTTGATAACATGGAAGTTGAACGCCTCAAACTTCTTATCGATCGGATACGGAGAGTTTACTTCCTCAATACTTCCATCAATCTGCAAGTTGTTGTTATCTACGATCACTACCAGGTTATCAAGACCTCTGTGCGCCGCAAGCATAGCTGCCTCCCAAACCTGTCCTTCCTGAATCTCGCCGTCTCCGAGAAGTGTATATACTCTATAATCATCACCGGATAATTTCGCGGAAATAGCCATACCTACTGCCGCAGAGATTCCCTGTCCCAGAGAACCACTGGACATATCAACGCCCGGAATGTGCTTCATATCCGGGTGTCCCTGAAGATAAGAGCCTACTTTACGAAGTGTTGTCAGATCCTCAACCGGGAAAAATCCTCTGTGCGCTAAAGTAGAATAATATCCCGGAGCTGTATGTCCTTTGGATAAGACAAAACGATCGCGGTCGGCCTTCTTCGGATCTGCCGGATCAATATTCATTTCCTCAAAGAAAAGATAAGTATAAATGTCAGCAGCGGAAAGTGAACCGCCCGGATGGCCGGATTTTGCACTGTGAACCGCTGTGACAACGCCTTTACGAATTTCGTTGGCTGTCTTCATTAACTCTAATTTGTTCATGATGTTCCTCCTAAATCTATTCTCCAAAAACTGCCTTATAGTCAGCCTGGAATTTCTCAATACCCGCATCGGTAAGCGGATGTTTTGTCATCTGCTCGATAACTTTATACGGAACCGTTGCAATGTCCGCACCTGCGAGTGCACAGTCTGTCACATGGATCGGATGACGAACGCTTGCCGCGATGATCTCTGTCTCAATACCTGCCACAGCAAACATCTCCGCAATTTCTGCGATCAGGTCTGTGCCTCTTACAGAAATATCATCCAGACGTCCTAAGAACGGAGATACATATGTAGCGCCTGCTCTTGCCGCCAATAATGCCTGATTAGCTGTAAAGATCAATGTAACGTTTGTTTTGATCCCTTCTTTAGAAAGCTGTTTACAAGCTTTCAGCCCTTCTACAGTCATAGGGATCTTTACAACCATATTCGGATGGATCTTAGCAATCTCTCTGCCTTCCGCGATCATCCCCTCTGCATCTACAGTTGTAGCTTTTACTTCTCCGCTGATCGGTCCGTCTACAATAGACGCAATCTCTGCGATAACTTCTCCAAACACTTTTCCTTCTTTTGCGATTAAAGACGGATTCGTTGTTACACCACAGATCACTCCCATATCATTTGCTTTTCGAATGTCTTCAACGTTGGCTGTGTCAATGAAAAATTTCATGTTTCGCTCCTCCTTTTAACTATGCCAATTTCTCTTAAACTCATATAGTAAAATTATATCCTATCATCAGTCCGACGGTCAATAGCAGATTATTTTTATTAATAATTTTAACGACTAATAAATTGTGTTTATTAATCAAAATTTGTTTTATTATTCTCTTTTACACTTTCCAAAAGTATACCGATTCTCAATGTATAGACTTTTCATTACAACAAAAATAAAAACGGCAAAATTTATTAATAATAATTTTGCCGAATACATTAATTTTATTTTGTTTTTCTCTTTTTCACATCAGTTTTAACATACCCTGTAGTTCCCCGCACGATCAGCTTCGGCTCGTATTCTACGTGATAGGTACTGATCGGTTCTATATCCGAATATTTGGTATTATGAGAAGCGATCTTCTTCATAATGATGTCGCAGGCATCTCTGCCTTTAAAGATGACAAAATGTTCAATAGTTGTAAGCTCCACCTTGTGCATCCGCGCAAACAACGTGTTGTCACATCCCATCACAGACACGTCTCCCGGCACTTTCAGCTTCATCTCCTGAAGCGCATCCAAAATACCAAAGGCGATCATATCGTTGAGCCCTACAATGGCAGTGATTTCTTTTGTCTCACTCAGAAGTTCCCGCGTCAATTCAAAACCAATCTTATATTCTGAATCTATATGCGCCACATCAAAGTCGATCTCTTCCTTTGCAGCCTTAATAACAACATTTTCTTTCATTCCGGCATCTGCAAATTCTTTTAAAAATCCTTCCACCCGCTTCGAGCGCTGCTTCTGCCTTGTGGTAAGAGGCGGAGCTATGTACGCAACTTTCCGATGCCCCAGCTCTAGCAGATGCTTTGCCATCATTCTTCCCAGCTTCGAGTTATCTAGTTCCACCGCATCAACGTTTAGTTTTTCGTTTTGATTGTTAATGATCGCCACAGGGATCTGACGGGAAAGCTCTTCTACAAGCCCCATAAAGCAATGGCTCGGATTGCACGTATAGATGATTCCCAGCGGTTTTAAATCCCACATCATCTTGAGATAACGCTCCTCCATCCGAAGATCTCTCTGGGTGTTACACACAAACAAGCCAAACCCTTGCTCCTTGGCGCGGGACTCAATCCCCTGCAAAAGCATGACATAATAAGGGTTGGTCAGATTGGAGCAAAATACGACCAACAACTTCTCCTTCTTGCTTTCTTTCCGTGTTTTCCGCTTTTGCGGCACATACCCAAGTTCTTCTGCCGCCCGCTCTACCTTTTCGATCGTTTCTTTCGAGAAGGAAACATTATATTTTTTGTTGAGCACCATAGATACCGTGGACTGCGAAACTCCCGCCGCTTTTGCAATATCTGTGGATGTGACTTTTTTCTTTCCCATAGACTGCAAGCCTCCGCATTCCACAACTGTCACCGGATCTTTCCCGGCTCTTACAGCTGTGTTCTTCCTTCCAACGCTCTCAGAAGCGTTACTTCATCAATGTATTCCAAATCGCCGCCTACCGGAACACCACTGGCGATCCGGCTTACTTTCACGCCGATAGGCTTGATCAACTTACTGATGTACATTGCAGTTGTCTCCCCCTCCAGACTGGAGTTGGTTGCCACAATAACCTCTTCCACGTCTCCTTCCAGACGGGTGATCAGTTCTTTCAATTTAATATCCTCCGGCCCGATTCCCAACATCGGAGAGATCGCGCCATGGAGCACATGATAGACGCCCTGATATTTTCCGGTTTTTTCATACGCTGCCAGATCTCTTGTATTTTCCACCACCATAATGGTCTTGTGATCGCGTTTTTCATTGCTGCAAATGGGGCACAGCTCTTGATCTGTCAGGGTACAGCATTCGGCACAATACCGGACGTTTGCTCTTGCTTCAACCATGGTATCCGCAAGTCTTTTTACGTCCTCCTGGGGCATGTGTATCAAGTGAAAAGCCAGCCTTGCCGCTGACTTTGCACCAATGCCCGGAAGACATGAAAGTTCTTCAATTAATCTGCTTATCTGGTTACTGTAGTAGTCCATTAGAATAACCCCGGCATACCGCCGCCCATTCCGCCTGTCAGCTTAGACATTGCAGAAGAGGACTCCTCGTCAACTTTATCAAACGCTTCATTGATCGCCGCAACGATCATATCCTCCAGAGTCTCAACATCTTCCGGATCCACGGCATCTTGATCAATGTTCAATTTCAAAAGCTTCTTACTGCCGGATACAACCGCCTCAACAGCTCCGCCTCCGGCAGTCGCCGAAAATTCTTTTGTCTCCATCTCTTTTGCCTGTTCTTCCATCTGACGCTGCATTCTCTGCGCCTGTTTCATAAGATTTGCCATATTTCCCGGCATACCGCCGCCCGGGAATCCACCTCTTTTTGCCATTGTTCATTTCCTCCTGTTTTCAAATATTATTTTCAAAATATAATCAATCATCTTCTATGGTCAGTTCCATATGGATCAGATGCTCGATGTCTACAAACTGATCTTCAAACCGTCCTCCGTTCTCTGTCTGCCGGACGTCCAGTTCTACCTCCTTGCCGATCTTATCGGCTATCAGAGCCTTGATCTCCTCTTTGTGCTCATCTGTTCCCACTACGCCGGCGCTCACTTCATCGGGGAGCACCACGAGCAGACGGTTTCCCTCCCCCGCGCTCAGCCTTGCCTTTTTCAAATAATTCCTAAGCATGGGCGACGCATCATTGATCATCATGCGGAAATCTTTTGCCACGGCTTTCACGTCTTCATTCAAAGCCTGCGGAAGCTCCGGTTTCTTCGGCGTGTTTCCGCCCCCTGCTCCGTTATCCGTGTTTACATAGACAACCTTCTCCTGTGCAGGCGAAGCAAAGATCCCCTCTTCCAACTGCTTTTCCACTGCGCGTATACGATCCAGAAGCGCATCCTGCTGAACCTCCATTGCCGGTCTGCACAGTTTGATGAGCGCAACTTCAAAAAGTACTCTTTTTTGCGTTGCAAATTTTAACTGATTGGTAAGATCTGAGAAGATTCTAATATAACGGATTAATGTGTCGTTGTCAATCATCTGCGCTTCTTCTTTTAACCTTGCAAGATTTTCCGTAGACATGTCCAATACGTCTTCCATATCATCGGAACAGCGTATCAGCAGAAGATTACGCAAATACCACGTAAAATCTGCCGCAAGCTGAGACAGCTCTCTTCCCTGCATGGTCAGTTCATCCACCGTTTCTATCACCCCTTTTACGTCCATCGCAAGCAATTGACGTAAAAGCTTACTGAACACTTCTGTATCTACCGCTCCAAGCACTTCCAGCACATGGTCGTACGTCAATGTTTCACCGATATAAAACGCCGCGCACTGATCCAGAAGACTTAACGAATCTCGCATAGAACCGTCCGCCATCCTGGCAATGTAACGCACTGCTTTTTCTTCCACATCCCACTGCTCTTTCTCAATCAGCTCCCTTAGTCTTGCGGCAATGGTATCAATCGTAATCCTCTTGAAATCATAACGCTGACAGCGGCTCAAAATGGTGATCGGTATCTTATGTGCCTCTGTTGTCGCCAAGATAAAGATCACATACTCCGGCGGCTCCTCCAACGTTTTCAACAGCGCATTAAATGCACCGATAGAAAGCATATGCACCTCGTCTATAATATAGACCTTGTACCTCCCCTCCGTGGGGCGGTACGCCACTTCCTCCCGAATCTCACGAATGTTATCCACACCGTTATTGGAAGCTGCATCAATCTCTATGACGTTCATGGAAGTACCGGCTGCAATGGAACGGCACACCGGACACTCGCCACAGGGACTTCCGTCTACCGGATGCTCGCAGTTTACCGCTTTCGCAAATATTTTCGCCACCGTCGTCTTCCCCGTCCCCCTCGTTCCGCAGAACAGGTAAGCATGTCCGATACGCTCCGCCTTTATCTGATTTTTCAACGTCTTGACGATGGCGTCCTGACCTTTCACGTCCTCAAATTCATCCGGTCTGAACTTCCGGTATAGTGCCATATACGACATCTGATCTACACTCCTAATCTAAGATCTATAATCCCGGATTCGACACATCGCCGAAGCTGATTCCTGTCATCTTTGCTTCTTTGATAATACTGGAATCCGGATCTACATATTTTAATTTTCCTGCCACCTCAGAAAGAGGGACTCTTACAATCTCATTGTTTTTTACACCCACCATATTTCCGAAGTCTCCGTCCAGGATCATCTCTGCCGCAGCCGCTCCTAGTCTGGTCGCAAGCACACGGTCATATGGACAGGGCGATCCCCCGCGCTGAGTATGTCCCGGCACAGTAATGCGGATCTCTTGATCTGTCTTTTTCTGGATTCTCTCTGCCAGCTCGTACGCCACGGATGGGTAAGGATTTTTTGCTTTTTTCTCTTTCAGTTCTTTCTTGGAAAGCTTGGCGTCTTTCTTTGAGATCGCGCCTTCCGCAACTGCAATAATGGTAAATCTCTTGCCTGCGGCTTTTCGTTTATTGATCGCCTCTGCAATAACATCCGTATCATATGGAATCTCCGGAAGCAGAATAATGTCCGCGCCCCCGGCAATCCCGGCATGCAGTGTTACCCATCCCACCTTGTGCCCCATTACCTCGATGATGAATACCCTGCTGTGGGATGTTGCCGTTGTATGAATACGGTCAATGGTATCCGTCGCAATATCTACCGCACTCTGGAAGCCAAACGTCATATCCGTTCCCCAGAGATCATTGTCAATGGTCTTTGGAAGCGTAATGACGTGCAGCCCCTCTTCTCTTAACAGATTCGCCGTCTTATGAGTTCCGTTTCCACCCAGAACCACCAGACAGTCCAGATTCAGCTTGTGGTATGTGTGTTTCATCGCCTCAACCTTATCCAGACCATTCTCATCCGGCACGTGCATAAGCTTGAACGGCTGTCTGGAGGTTCCAAGAATCGTTCCGCCTACGGTCAGTATCCCCGAAAAATCTCTGGCGGTGAGCATCTTAAAATTCGAGTAGATCAGCCCTTTATACCCCTCCTGAAAACCATAGATCTCTATGTCATCTCGTTTCTCACAAAGTCCTTTTACAACACCGCGCATTGCGGCATTTAACGCCTGACAGTCACCGCCGCTTGTAAGCATACCTATTCTAAACATGTGACCGCTCCTTCCCTTTATTTTTCTCATATAAAGAAATTATACAATATTTTTTAATATAAAACAATCAAAGCGCATAAAAAGTGATATAATGGTTGAATAGTTTGCAGTATATAAAACCTTAACAGAAAGCAGGTAAGAAATTGGATAAGTTAGATTTGAAATTATGGACACTTCAGGCAAAAGGGCATATCGTTCCTGACCGTTCACTCCTCAAGACACCGGAGCAGATTAAAGCGATCAAAAAAAGCGCCGACTTAAACACCGCCGTACTGGATCATGTAGCCGCGCATATCGCTCCCGGCATGAGCACCGCCGAGATCGATAAACTTGTATATGATTTTACAACCGCACACGGCGGCACTCCCGCCCCTCTTGGTTATCAGGGTTTCCCGAAAAGCGTATGCACATCCATCAACAATGTAGTTTGTCACGGAATCCCAAATGAATACGACATTCTGGAGGAAGGCGACATTATCAATGTAGATGTGTCAACCAATTTAAACGGATATTATTCCGATGCCTCTCGCATGTTTACCATCGGAAATCTATCCCCTGAGGCAGAGAAGATTGTCCGCGTCACAAAAGAGTGCGTGGAACTGGGTCTTGCACAGGCAAAACCTTGGGGACACTTGGGTGACATCGCACACGCCATTCATTCTCATGCACAGGCAAACGGTTACTCTGTTGTAGAAGACATTGGCGGACACGGAATCGGACTGGAGTTTCACGAAGAACCCTTTGTCAGCTATGTCACCCCTAAAGGTTCTGAGATGGTCCTCGTTCCGGGCATGATGTTCACCATAGAACCCATGGTGAATGAAGGCGGTCCCGACTTCTTTATCGACGAAGATAACGACTGGACTGTCTATACGCTGGACGACGGTCTGTCTGCACAGGTAGAATACATGGTCCTGATCACCGAAACAGGCGCGGAAGTATTGTCAAAATAACTTTAGCAGGGACGTAGGAAAGCTGTACTTTTCCTACGTCCCTGATTTTAATTTATGTCTCGTCTATCGTCGTTATAAGAACCAGTGCAGAATACGCACCCATATTCACAACCAATTCTCCGTCTCTTATCAGATACTCTTCCGGCTCCACCGTATATCCGTTTTCATAAGAATACATCAAACGCTTCATTCTTGCTTTCATCGGGACTTCCGCTCCCCAGACCGGAACGGTAATTTCCGTAAGCTCACTGTTATTATTCAGAATAACAACAATCTGCTCCTCTCCTGCAAATCTTGCGTATGCCAGAATATTCTCCCTTGTCGGAAGCATCTTTACTGCTCCTGTTTTCAAAACCGGATGCTCCTTGTGGATCCGAATCATATCTTTATGAAACTCCAGCATCTCCCGATCTTCATTTCCCCACGGATAAGTTCTGCGGTTATCCGGATCTGTGAACCCACACACGCCTGCCTCATCTCCATAGTAAACCGTCGGCGCCCCGATCCATGTCATCTGAAATACAACGGCTTCTCTCATAACGGCAGGATTTACAAATTCCTCCGCCATCTTCGGTCCCAAATCCTTCGCCCGCCCCACCATATGGTTCGTCCTTGTAAGGAAACGGGAGTGGTCATGGTTGGACAATTCGTTCATTGCCGTCAGTAGAGACGGCGTCAGCATATTGGACATATGGTGAGACATCGCTCCCTCAAAGCACTCTACATTTCCACGGAGTTCCTCTCTCATCTCATCACTGTGCTTTTCCATTCCAGTCAAAAACCACGTGATCGGCTCCATAAATGCATCATAGTTCATAACGGTATCCCATTCGTCTCCCTGAAGCCATTCGCTACAGTCTCCGTAATGCTCTGCCAGAATGATCGCCTCCGGATTCGCCTCCTTCACTGCCCGGCGGAACTTTTTCCAGAACTGATGATTATACTCGTTACTCATCCCCAGATCTGCCGCCACATCCAAACGCCATCCGTCTGCATTGTACGGCGGCGATACCCATTTTCTTCCAACCTCCAGAATATAATCTTCCAGTTCTCGGGAGTCCTCATAGTTCAGCTTCGGCAGAGTATTATGCGCCCACCATCCGTCATAGCCGCCATTGTACGGCCAATCTGTGTCCGCCTCTTTATAGAAACGGAAATATTTCCGATAAGGGCTGTCCTTGGAAATATACGCTCCCGGCTGATACCCCTGTCGGTTTTCGTAGATCCTCTCTCTATCCATCCACTTATTAAAAGAACCACAGTGATTAAATACGCCGTCCAGGATTACCTTCATTCCGCGTTCATGGGCTTCTTCCACCAGTTTCGCAAACAATGCGTTACTGGCTTCCAGATTTTTCAGAGACGTCGTCCGAATTTTATATTTAGACGCATTCACATTATCCGTCACTCCGTTCGAAAGAACTTCTCCGCCATCCTCTTCGATAATTCCACAATGAGGATCAATATAGTCATAATCCTGCGTATCGTACTTGTGGTTAGACGGAGACACAAACAACGGATTAAAATAAAGCACCTCTACGCCCAGCTCCTGCAAATAATCCAGTTTTTGGATGACTCCCTGAAGGTCTCCGCCATAAAACTCCCGCACTCCCATATTCGAGTTCGGATACTGGTTCCAGTCTTCGACTTTCTTACTGTAATCCCCGATATAATAATACTCATTTGTCTCTACGTCATTGGAAGGGTCGCCATTATAAAACCGATCGATATAGATCTGATACATGACGGCGCCTTTTGCCCAGTCCGGCGTGGAAAATCCGGGGGCGATCCGAAAATCATAAAACGGTACGATTTCACTGGCAAGCCCGCAGCGATTATAATACCATACCGCATCTCCTTCCCGTATCTCAAAACTGTAACGGAACATATCGCTGCCCAGTTTCCGATCCAGACGGTAAAAATCAAACATTCCTTCCGTATATTCTTTTTTCATATCATATCCGCCCTCTTCCGTCAAAAGCCGGATACAAATATTTTCATCCTTTGCAGTCCGGAACCGAAATGTAACGGTCTCGTTACATTTCGGTTCCGGTGGTTCTACATATGGTGCAGTTCCGTAGCAAAACAAAGCCTGTTCATTCATGCACTTTCCCTCTCTGTCAAATCTGCCACTATTCTTCGGCTTCACCCGCTTCTTCTGCTTCTTCCTGTTGAAACAGTGCTTCAAACTCCTCACGGGAAATTTTTTCTTTCTCCAGCAAAAGCTCCGAACATGCATGAAGCACATCATTGTGTTCCCGAATGATCGCTTTTGCTTTCTCATAGCATTCGTCGATGATGCGTTTTACCTCCTTGTCAATGGTTGTTGCCACACTCTCTCCATACCCTCTGGATGTGTGGGCAAGATCGCGTCCGATAAACACCTCGTCGTTATCGCTGTCATAGTTCACAAGACCTACCGTCTCCGACATACCAAACTTGGTAACCATGGATTTGGCAATACTTGTCGCTTGCTTAATATCCTGAGACGCTCCGGTCGTAATATCGTCAAACACTTCTTCCTCCGCAACGCGTCCGCCAAGAGATACCGTAATATCCTGAAGCATCTTCCCTTTTGTGTTAAACATATCGTCATTTTCCGGAAGCGGCATAGTGTATCCGCCCGCACTTCCGGTAGGAATGATCGATACGCTGTAAACCGGCCCTACATCCGGCAGCACATGGAACAAGATCGCATGCCCCGCCTCATGGAATGCCGTGATCCTCCGCTCTTTCTCGGAAATAATACGGCTCTTCTTCTCTGCTCCGATTCCGACTTTTACAAAAGCCTCTTTTATATCCGACTGTTTCAGGTATACTCTCTCGTCTTTCGCAGCCAGTATCGCCGCCTCGTTCAGAAGATTCTCCAGATCCGCTCCGGTAAATCCGGCGGTTGTCTGAGCAATCTGCTTCAGATCGATCTCTTCACTAAGAGGCTTGCCTTTTGCGTGAACTTTCAAAATCTCTTCTCTGCCCTTCACATCCGGACGCCCCACCATAACTTTTCTGTCGAAACGTCCCGGACGAAGAATCGCACGGTCCAAAATATCTACACGGTTTGTTGCCGCCATAACGATGATTCCTTCATTAACTCCAAATCCGTCCATCTCCACAAGAAGCTGATTCAACGTCTGTTCTCTCTCGTCATGTCCGCCGCCCATTCCGGTTCCACGGCTTCTGGCAACTGCGTCAATCTCATCGATAAAAATAATACACGGCGCATTTTTCTTCGCGTCCTCAAAAAGGTCACGGACTCTGGACGCACCTACACCTACAAACATCTCCACAAAATCCGAACCGGAAATCGTGAAGAACGGAACGCCTGCCTCTCCTGCTACCGCTTTTGCAAGCAATGTCTTTCCCGTTCCCGGAGGTCCTACAAGGAGCACACCTTTCGGGATTCTTGCGCCTACCTGAATATATTTCTTCGGAGATTTTAAGAAATCCACGATCTCCTCCAGATCTTCTTTCTCCTCCTGCAAGCCTGCCACCTGCTCGAAAGTAACCTTCTTATCTTTCTCCGTACTGAGACGCGCACGGCTTTTTCCAAAACTCATGGCTTTTGCCCCTGCTCCTCCTCCGCCTTGACGGTTCATCACTGTAAAGATAAAGAAGAGCCCCAGAATCGTCAGACCGATCGGTACGATAATGGTCGTGAGCCAGCTTTCCCTTGGAACGTCCAACACCTCAAAATCCACCGACTTGCTCTCTAAAAATTCCTGTATCTCATTCACATCCGATACGTACATCTGTTTCTTGCTGCTCTGCTTACCGCCGGCAACGTTCATCTCGATTTCGATCCTTCCCGTAGGAACGTCTCTGTTCTGTATGACCGTGACCTTTTTCACACTTGCGATCTCCACAAGCTGTTCAAACTCTTTTCTGGAGAGTTCACTCTCCCTCTGTCCCATAGTATTTGCAAGCCAGAACATGACCAGCATAAATATAAAAAATACTGGTAGCGCAAACCTGCTTATCCCTCTGCCGTTTTTATCGTTCAATGCCTTACCCCTTTCTACTCCACGCCTTCTACTACGCCAATATATGGCAGATTTCTGTATTTTTGAGCATAATCTAGTCCATAACCGACTACAAATTCATCCGGGATCTCAAATCCTACATAGTCTACCTTCACATCCCGCACTCTTCTGTCCGGTTTATCCAAAAGTGTACACAAACGCATACTGTTTGGATTTCTCTTCTTCAAAACATCCAGCAGATAATAAAGGGTACGTCCTGAATCGATAATATCTTCCACAACAAGAACGTCTTTCCCCTCTAACGTCTCATCCAGATCCTTTGCGATCTTAACAACTCCGCTGGATGACGTTCCGTCTCCATAACTGCTGACACTCATAAAATCCATGGATACCGGCACAGAAATTCTTTTTGCCAGTTCGCACATAAAGAACACTCCGCCCTTTAACACACAGATAAGATGTACCTGTCTGCCTGCATAATCTCTGCTGATCTGCTCTCCGAGCTCTCGAATCTTTCTGTCTACTTCCTCTTCCGTAACTAATACTTTAATTGTCTCTGCCATCTTCTTCTCCTCCGTAACATGCAATTTCTAAAATTCTTTTTGTATGCTCTGTAATCTGATATGCCTGATTCTGTCTGTATCCCACAACCCAGAGAATATGGTTTCCGTCCGCCGCAAGCCATATAGAATCTCTTTTTTCCTGCGGAATCTTTTCGTCTGTAAAATACTGTTTCAGTTTCTTTGTACCACCGGAGCTGTTAATTGTAATATAGTCCCCCGGTTGTCTATGTCTGATTTTAACAGTATTTTTTATTATATCATAATCAAACCATTTCGTGTAGGGGTTTTGTGGAAATGTTATTTCTTTCGCTGTATTTTCAAAAATACGCATCTGAAACTCGCCCTCTCCGGCCTCTTCCTCCGGCAGAGCCGCCTTATCCCCCTCCCGATACAGCACGATTCCCTCGTAACACCTTCTGGCTTTCAATCCATAGGGGAAATCTGCGCTTCTTCCGGTCTGGCGCTTCAAAAGTTCCTCCAGTATCCTGATATGAACGTACTCCACATCCTTTTTCTTCCCGGCAGCCATGCAAAGCATCCGGTGGAGCACATACTCCCGCAGTTCTTCCGGGACTTTCTCATACTCTTCTTTATATAATACGTATTTCTTCTCCTGCCGCTTCACACAGCGTCTCTCATAATTCTCTGTCTCTCTTTCTACGTATCCCGCAAGACTCCGAAGTTTCTCCATCGCCTCCGCCATATGTCGGACACTCTCTGTATTTACATGGGCTTCCAGACCGGAAATAATCTCTCTGCGGATATAATTTCTCGTATAACGGTTATCCTCATTTGTTTCATCTACACAATAAGGTATTCCCCGTATCCTGAGATAACATGCAATCTCTTTCCGTTCCAGACACAAAAGCGGACGTATCCATTTTCCGTTCACCGGTTCCATTCCCCCAAGCCCCTTCAGCCCGGTTCCCCTGCACAGATGAAAAATAAGCGTCTCTGCATTGTCGTTCTCATGATGTGCAAGGGCTATACGGGTTCCCCCGGCTTCTTCCAGCGTCTCTTGAAAACACTTCCTTCTTACCTCACGCCCTGCTTCTTCTTCCGTCAGCTTATGTCGTTTTGCATAGGAAGGTACGTCTTGATGATAAACTTTCAAATCTGTCTCCCACTTCCGGCACAGCTCCCGCACATATGCTTCGTCCCTGTCCGCGGCTCCCCCCCGGATCCCATGATTGACATGTACTGCCAAAAGCGAAAAGCCGATTTCCTTTTTCAGCTCCAACAGCATGAAAAGAAGGCATACCGAATCTGCCCCTCCTGATACGCCCGCTATCACAACATCATCCTTCTCCAGCATCTGCCATTTTCCCACATATGCCTTAACTTTCTGATATAAATCCATTACCTTCTGTCTCTTACTCTTTCTGTATTTTCCTTCTGTCTGACTTTAATATATATAATTTCTCTTTAAAAAGCAAGTTTTCTTAAAGCTTCCAAATCCCCGCCGTTACGATCGTCATGTCATCCACAGGCTTTTCCTGTCCCCATTCCAACACTCGCTCCAATAAATGATGCGCCAGCTCCTTCGGATTTACTGTAGCCGCATCTTCAATAAACGTACGCAGCAGTGTCTCCTGTTCTCCCACCGGAAGCGCATCCATCACGCCGTCCGTTACCATAATGACAAAGTCTCCCGACTCCAGTCTTTTTTCCGTCACATCCACCTCGATCTCTTGCAGCACACCAATGGGAAGTGTCGTGGAACGAATGCTCTCCACCTTGTTTTTCCTCTTGATAAATGTAGTTGACGCCCCTGCTTTTACAAATTCACAGCTTCCCGCATAAAGGTCAAACAGACACACATCCACCGTAGAAAAACGCACGTCCTCCCGTCCGATCACAAGAGCGGTATTCATCATCTGAATCGCTGTCTTTACAGGAAATCCGGCTTCCAGAAGCTCCTCCAGCATTTCCACCACCATGGTACTTTCTTTAAACGCGTCTTCACCGGAACCCATGCCGTCTGACAAAGCGATCCCTTTCTTTCCTCCGGGAAGATCTGTCATTAAAAAACTGTCCCCCGACACTTTATCCCCGTCTTTTCCCACCCTCGCCACACCCTGCAGCGTATGAAACCCCGCGCCTTCCACACAGGCTACCGTACAATATTCCTCTCCCAAGATCGGACGCTCCCCCTGCTGCGGTGTCATAACGCGCCCGATACATCTTCCTACTTCTGCCGCCATCTCCTTAGTCACAATACAATGCCCCTTCATGGCTTTGACGGTCAGATGAATTTCATACTTCCCCTGCGGAGTCATATAAAACACGCTGGACAGCATTTTTACCCCATGCTTTTTCAGATGATTTTTCAGCTTTTTTTCCAGATGCTCATCCTCAAAAATACCTGCGTCCAACTCTCTTGTAGTATACTGTATCATTTTCGCAAAACTTTTCATCTGCCCTGCGAACCCTTCCCGGTTTTGTACCAGCTTATTATTCCACACCATAATCTGCTTCGCATTCTCAAATGCTTCCAATGTCTCCCGCAAGAACCTCGGCGCACGGATGCACTGCTTTTGCAGTTTCCGTTTTAACTCCACGTTGATCTCCGCACCATAATCTTCTACCACATAAAGGATCTCACACAGCATCTGATAGGTATCTATCTTATTTTCTCCCAGGCATTCCTGTCTGTTCTCACAGTCCTCACACACTTTTTCTGTCACCTTCGAAAACATATGATCAAGCTCTTCCCCTGAAAATGCGCCTTTATATCCTTCCAGTGTTAAAAAAGTTTTAGACAAATGAATCAGCGAATCTGCAAACTTGTCCATCTGCAAAACATATGGATTCAAAAATAATTCCTTTTCTTTTACTTCTGCCATCATTCTCTCCCCTTTTACATATTTTGCGCGAAAAAACAGAAAGCTTTAGGATTTTCATCCTAAAGCTTATCATCTGTGCATTATGTTCTATTTTGCTTTGAATATAATTTCGCCTTCATAGACCAGTCCTAGTTTCTCTCTGGCTACTTCTTCTACATATTCATCTGTACCTACATACTTTTCTAGGTCATCGATTTCAAACGCCCTTGCTTTTTCTTCGTCAATCTGCTTTTTCAGTTCGGTTTCCTGTGTTATGTAAGATCTCTCTTTCGCACGTAACGTTACCGAATTAACAGATACTACCACTGTCAACATGAGAATAATGCCTATAATGGCAAGAATGCTTCGCTTGTGCACCTGCATACGGCGACCGGAGCGTCTCGTGCGCGTTCTCTTTTTCACGTTATTCATAATTATCTACTCACCCTTTTGTCCTGATCTCTTCGGACATCACCCTTAATTATATTACATCATAACTTTTTTTATTTTGTTCTGCAAGTTTTTCCCGCGATTTATTCTTCCGCAGAATGGAGATTTTTTTTCCCATTTTTTCTATCTGTGCGATAAAAACCGAAGAAATTATCACTCCTAACACAACACCTAGCACAAAATACCACCGAACGCTACCATCACTTGTGTGGTAAATCTGCACAAACAAATAAATAGCCGCTCCTATCCAGAACAGAATGTCTTCTGCTTCAATCATAAAAAGGCTGTGTCTCACGATCTTCCGCAGACAATGTAGCACACGATATGTAAGCCGCACGATCGCCCCGGCAAGAACTGCCAGAAAAAATATCATTACTTCCTCTCTGATCTCCGGCATTTTTATTACCTGAACAGCTTCGAAAACAGATTCTCCCCCTGTTTTCCTGCCCCATGAATATCCGAATAAGAGATGCTGTCAATATTCCCCGACAAATCCACCTCTCCCTTTTCAAGACTCAGCCTGTTCACGTGCAGATCTGTTCCTTTCACCATCATCATTCCCTGCTGGGTTTCCAATAGAATCTCATTCAGATCAAAAGAAAGTACGTCTATGACTCCCGTCACTAAGCTTGTTTTTCGATTATTCACGACCAGTTTATGATTTTTCTGAATCGCCCTTTCTTCCATACCCATCACAACCTTTCTTAAATAATCATATGAAAAGTTGTATCCGTTTATTACAAATATTTGAACAAGTCCTTTGCTTCTTCTTTTTTCGTTGTCTCCTGGATGTCAAGAACTTCTACCTTTACTGTTTTTGTTCCAAACTGGATCTCTATAATATCCCCCACCTTAACTTTTACAGACGCTTTTGCCACACTGCCGTTGACGGATACACGCCCGGCATCACACGCCTCGTTTGCTACGGTGCGGCGCTTGATCAGCCGGGATACTTTTAAAAATTTGTCTAATCTCATATGTCGTATTCCTCCGATTATTCACAGAAAAACAGAGAGCCTAAAGCTCTCTGTCTCAATCGTTCCCTAAAACTTATTTATCGTTTACAGCATCCTTTAATGCTTTTCCTGCTTTGAATTTTGGAGCTTTGCAAGCTGCAATCTTCATAGTTTTTCCTGTCTGTGGGTTTCTTCCTTCTCTTGCCTCTCTCTTGCTTACTTCAAAAGTTCCAAAACCTACTAACTGGATTTTATGATCTTTTTTAAGTTCATCTGTTACAACGTCGATAAATGCTTTTAATGCTTTCTCAGAATCTTTCTTTGACAATTCAGCCTGCTCTGCGATAGCTGCGATTAACTCTGTCTTGTTCATGGATAATTTCCTCCTCTTGTTTAAAACTACTATAGTTACTGTTATAACTGTTTTCCCTTTGTTTGTCAAGGTTCTTTTCGTAGTTATCTCCCATTTTCAAGGGTTTTCACGTATTTTTTACACATGGCAAAACCCCTCTACAAATAATACGAAAAAATATGTTCTAAAAACCGCGCTTTCTCCTGTGTCTGGCGAATTGCGGCGTGTAATTTTTCAATACTTTTCACCGAAATCCACGCTTTATTCGAATGATAATAGGAGCTTGCGATCTTCCAGAATTTCTCCGGATAAATAAGCCGGGTTTTTATATACTCTGTTTCTTCATCGGTGAGCGGTTTGATCGCAGAATAAGCATTGAGGATATTATCTCCCAGTCTCTCTTTCCATCCATGCTTTTCCATCACTTTCCGAAGAAAATAATACAGATCCTCCACCTGAACATCTCTCTTAAATTTTTCAAAATTGGTAATGGCTGCCGCCCCCGGCAAACAGTCCTCCCTCAGCATCAAAATATTATGATAGTTGTATTCCCCATGGATCATATAGTTTTCTTTTGCGCTTGTTTCGTACAGCCTGTCATAATCCGACTGTTCCAGTAACGCATCGGCTGCTTCCGCCCATTGATACATCTGATCGAAACATTGCAAAAACGCAAATTCGAATTCGCCCTTGGGTGACAATTTCCGCATAAACCTGCGAACTTTTTTCAGTTCACGATCATGTTTTTCATATACCTCTTTCAGATGTTCCGCCATTCCCACATTCTGTTCCAAATCTTTTTGCATGAGCATGTGAAGCTTGGCAAGTGTTCCTGCCGCCTCTAAAAGCTCCGGAGTTTTTCGTATATCACACTCTCTGCCACGAAACCACCGCTTCACAATATATTTGCTTCCGTCCTCCAGACAGGACACCGCATTCCCTTCTTTATTCAATAAGATACGGTCTACATTTTCATATCCTTGTTCTGCCAGACAGTCCTGCAATTTGCAAAGCGCAGGAATACGTTTCTCTGATGCCGATACCTCTTTCAGGAGAAACAGTCCCTGCCTTCCGTCGCACAAAACAGCACCCCTTGTTTTACGGGTGCTGTCAACTTCAATATCATATTGTTCTAATATATTTCGTTCATATTCCTGCATATCTCATTCCCTGCACTTTACATCATACTTCTCTCTATACGTATGTCTTTATACAAGGAATTATGCGTAACGACTGGGTCATGCACGGATAAAATACAAATTACATCCGCTTTAAAAGTTCCTCTTTTGTATTGAGCTGTGGTTCTTCAAGAACCAGTTCTAAAAATTCTGCCAGCTTCTCCCCGATTTCTTTGCCCGGTTTCATCCCTGCATCAATGAGATCTTTTCCGTTTACTGCCAGCTCCTTTATCGATACACACTGGCCCGCCTCGGTAATCCTAAGATACAGCTTCTCCACCGTCTCCAGATCTTTCAACTTTTCCTCTCGCCGGTACATACTTTGTGCCAGCACGTCTGCCCGTCGAACTTCCAGATATTCCCCAAATAACTCTGTTCCAATCCGCGACATCGCCCTGCGGACATGCTTCTCTGTCGGCGGCATCCGATAGTCGTGATAATATACCAGATGCGAAACCTTATGAAGGGTGTCATTATCAAACTTTAGTCTCTTAAGCACTGTTTTCGTGATCTCACGGCTCCTAAGTGCATGCTCTTTAAAATGTGCCGTACCGTCTGCGTCTACAGTTTTCAGCTCCGGCTTTCCCATATCATGAAAAAGCATGGTCAAGCGGAGGATTTTATCCGAACGTATATTTTTTATAGCATGGAGCGTATGCTCTCCCACATTGTACATATGATGCGGCGTTTCCTGCTCCGTTTTCATCATTTCATCAAACTCCGGCAAAAATTGTGCCGTAATGCCAAGTTCCCAGGCAGTCCGCAGAAACTCCGGGCGGTCGGATACCAGCATTTTGACAAGTTCCGTCTGAATCCTCTCTGCACTGATATTTTGAAGCGTGGGCGCAAGCTCTTTCATGCCATCCTTTGTCTCTTCGGCAATCTCAAACCCCAGCTGCGCCGCGAATCTCACACCTCTTAAAATCCTGAGAGCATCTTCAGAAAAACGCTCCTTTGCAACACCCACACAACGTATGGTTTTTCGTTCCAGATCCTCAAGACCGCCGAATATATCTACCAGACCATCTTTTTCATTATATGCCATAGCGTTCACAGTAAAATCCCGGCGCAGCAGATCGTCTCTTAAGTTCCTTGTAAAGGTCACCTCAGAAGGATGCCTGCTGTCCTCGTATTTTCCGTCGATTCGATAAGTGGTAACCTCAAATCCTTCCTGTTCTAAAAGCACGGTGACTGTCCCATGTTCGATCCCTGTGTCAAAGGTCTTTTTAAACAATCTTTTTGTTTCTTCCGGCGTGGCAGATGTGGTAATATCCCAGTCCTCCGGAATTCTACCCAATATAAAATCCCGAATACATCCGCCCACTGCGTATGCCTCAAAGCCATGATTCTGCAAGGTTTTGATAATTGTATTTACTTTTTCCGGTATAAGAATCTTTCTGTCCTGCACAGTTTCTCACCCTCTGTTTTACGTGACTCAATGCCATCGTAAACCTTAGTAAGATTTTCCCCAATATGCCATATGTTTTGCCGGTTTTCCGCACCAGATACATTTATCGGAAATCATCTCTTCATCCTCGATAAGACATCTTGTTGCAGCTCCTCCGGTCACATATTTTACTTCGCCCTCGCACTCAGGATCTCCACACCAGCAAGCCTTTACAAATCCACGGTTGGCTTTGAACTTCTCTTCCATTTCTTTCATATCAACTGCCGTGTCGATGTGAGCGTCTAAAAATTCTTTTGCTCTGTCGTACATATCCTGCTGTTCCTGCTCTAAGATCTCACGCAGTTTCGTTGCGATCTCATTCAATGGAACAACGGTTTTCTCACGGTTGTCACGACGAACAACAATCACCTGGTTTTTCTCAATATCCTTCGGTCCGATTTCAATACGTGTTGGGATACCGAGAATCTCCTGCTCAGAGAACTTCCAGCCCGGACTCTTTTCCGAATCGTCGATCTTCACTCTGTAACCGGCTTTCTTCAACTCGTCTAATAACTCATATGCTCTGTCAAGCACGCCCTCTTTGTGCTGTGCGATCGGAATGATCCTACATTCAACCGGAGCAACACGCGGTGGCAGAACAAGCCCGTCATCATCACCGTGAACCATGATAAGCGCCCCGATACTTCTTGTAGACCATCCCCAAGATGTTTCATATACACTGTGAGGCTCATTGTTCTTGTCAATATATTTGATACCGAACGCATCCGGGAATCCGCTTCCGAAGAAATGACTTGTTGCAGACTGTAATGCTTTTCCGTCATGCATCAACGCTTCTACTGTATAAGTGTCCTGCGCGCCTGCGAATTTCTCATGCTCAGCCTTTCTTCCGGATACGTATGGAATAGCCATTGTCTCTCTGTAGCAGTCCTCATATACGTGGAACATCTGGATTGTACGTTCCTCAGCTTCTTCATAAGTTGCGTGAATGGTATGACCCTCCTGCCATAAGAACTCTCTGGAACGAAGGAACGGTCTTGTAGTCTTTTCCCAACGAAGTACGGAGTTCCACTGATTCCATACCTTCGGAAGATCTCTGTAAGATTTAACGGTTCTTGCCCACAGATCACAGAACAGTGTCTCAGATGTAGGACGAATACACAATCTCTCCTGTAATCTTTCCATACCGCCGTGAGTTACCCATGCAACCTCCGGTGCGAATCCGTCTACGTGATCTGCCTCTTTTTCAAGAAGGCTCTCCGGGATCAAAAGCGGCAGAGATACGTTCTCTACGCCTGTCTCTTTAAAACGTCTGTCTAAGTCTGCCTGGATAAGCTCCCAGATTGCGTAACCGTTTGGCAGATAATTAAGACATCCCTTTACGCTTGAATAGTCACATAAGTTTGCTTCGCGTACAACGTCTGTGTACCACTGTGCGAAGTTTTCATCACGAGGTGTGATATTTTTTACTAATTTTTCCTTTGCCATGCTTCCCTCTCCTTATTTCAATACATATTTGTGCGAAGCCCTTGCTCCACTTATGATTTTAAGAGCGCTGTTCTCAAGAAAGAAAAAAACACCGAACTTTGCGCTCCCTAAAAGGGACCGAAAAATTCGGCGGTACCACCCTAGTTAACTGTAAACCTTTTACAGTTCGCTCATTCAACCATTAACGCCGGTCCTACGCTGTATTTTCATACAGAGGCTCCAAGGCCGGTTCCAATTAAGTCGCTGGCAGGAATCTCACACCACACAATTCCCTCTCTGAGCCTGCTTAACTGTACTAATCCTCTTCACAGCCAAAATTTCAAGTTATTCGTAATTCTAATCTATGCCCTATCATTTGTCAAGGGTATTTTCAGAATCCTCCGCCACGACCAGACAGCAGATCCGTTTGTCTACCTTATCAGTATATACACAAAAAACGCCAGATACGCTAGCAAGAACAATGCCCCTTCGTTCTTTTTAATCTCTCTTTTACTGAGGGCGGCAACATATACAACCACACTCGCCACAACTAAGATCAACGTATCATAGACTGCCGTAATTTCCAGCCGTATGGGAGTAATTGCTGCCGAAACTCCTAAGATCAGCAGAATATTAAAAATATTTGATCCGATCACATTCCCTACCGCAAGGTCGTTCTCACCTTTTCCGGAAGCCACCATAGAGGTCACCAGTTCCGGCAGAGACGTTCCCAGCGCGACAATGGTAAGCCCTATAAATGTCTGGCTGAGCCCAAACGTTTCTGCAATGCCGGAAGCGCTGTCCACGACAAGATCTCCGCCCCAGATAATCCCTGCCAGACCGACTACAATATAAACAGCGCTTTTTACAGGAGACATTAATTTGTACTCTTCTTCATCATCGTCTTCTTTCGTCTGCGCTCTTTTTTCTAACGCCACATGCACAGTAGCATATAAAAACACCCCGAACAAAACAAGGAATAATATACCGCCCATTCGTCCGAGTACAAAGGTCTCTTCTCCGCTCAGCACCTTGCGAATGGAAAAATCAGAATTCAACAAAAGCAGGATTATTGCAATAAAGATTGAAAACGGAAATTCTTTCTTTAATAAAGAGCCTTTCGCCTGCACCGGCCGAATAAGTGCGCAGCATCCCAGTACGACCAGCAGATTAAATATATTCGAACCAAGCACATTGCTCACCGCCAGATCGTTATTCCCTTTAATTGCCGCCGTTACACTGACCGATAATTCCGGCATGCTCGTTCCGAACGCGACAACCGTAAGTCCGATGATGATCGACGGTACCCGCAGAAGCTTAGCCACACTGGAGCTTCCGTCCACAAAGAAATCTGCTCCTTTGATCAATAGTACAAATCCTAAAATTAATAATATATAATCCATTGACTCTTATCCCTTTCGACACATTTGCATATTTTTCGATACTATGGTTAAATGATAAGTGTGTACTACCACTAAAGTCAAGGAGATTCATTTATGAAAATAAATATTATACACGAAGACAAACATATTATCGTATGCGAAAAGCCCCACGGCATCGCCACCCAGAGCAAACGCATCGGTTCCCCGGACATGGTAAATCTACTGAAAAATCACCTCCACCAAGCCGCCGCGCCTGAAACCTCAAAAGAACCTTACCTTGCCGTTATCCACAGACTGGATCAGCCCGTGAGGGGCATCCTTGTATTTGCAAAAACACCCTCTGCCGCAAGAGAGTTGAACCGTCAGCTTCAACAGGGAGGGTTCGGAAAATATTACCGGGCATTGGTAAACGGTACCCCCAAACATTCCGAAGGCCTTCTGGAAAACTACATCGTAAAGGATGCGAAAACCAACACCTCCCGTATCTGTACCAAAGATACTCCGGGCGCAAAAACAGCAAAGCTCCGTTATAAAACCATAGGAGATACAAACCGCTTCTTTGCTCCGGTACAGGATACCGCAAAAACGTTTACAGAACTGGAAATCAAGCTGGATACCGGACGGCACCATCAGATCCGTTGTCAGTTCGCACACATAGGCTGTCCCATTGTAGGCGACACGAAATATAACCCCCACTGCTGCCTGAACAAAAGCTGGCAGCAGATCCGGCTCTGTGCGTACCGATTGTCTTTTGCACATCCGGTAACCCACAAGCTGCTATGCTACGAATTACCACAGGAAAAAAATATAGCGTTCCATACATCGAGGGCGGAATGAAAACATCCCGCCCTCTGTTTCAAACATTTTATTCCTCTATCGGTTCTTCGTTCATTGCCTCTTCATATTTTGTAAGAATCATACTTTGGATCCGCTCTCTCGTACCGGAGTTGATCGGATGCGCAATGTCACGATACTCGCCGTCTAATGCCTTCTTACTTGGCATTGCAATAAACAGCCCTTTCTCACCTTCGATCACTTTGATGTCATGTATTACAAACTCATCATCCATCGTGATAGATACCACTGCTTTTAACTTTCCTTCTTTTGCCACTTTTCTTACTCGTACATCTGTAATCTGCATATTCCATTTGCCCCTTTCTCTCAAGCCTTTACACTAAAGTTCATATCTCTCGTTCTTTTCCACAACTACTTTCACACCGTTTTCGCCGATATGCCGCGTATTCGCCCGGATGGTGTCACGACTCTCAACGATACAATTTTCAATATACGTATTATCGCCGAGGTAGACATCATTCAGAATGATCGAATTTTTGATTACACAGTTATTACCGACAAATGTTTTCTTAAAAAGAATCGAATTTTCCACTGTGCCGTTAATAATACTTCCGCTTGCCACCAAACTGTTCTTGACCACCGCTCCCGGATTGTACTTTGCCGGCGGAAAATCGCTGACCTTCGAATAGACCTCCGGCCGCTCTTTGAAGAAATAGTTTCTGACTTCCGGCTTTAGAAAATCCATGTTCGTCCGGTAATACGCATCTACCGTCGAAATACTGCTCCAGTAGTCGTTTATTTTATAACCGTATATCTTTTTCAGGTTCTTATATCTGATCAAAATATCCGTTACAAAATCATGCCTGTCCTCTTCTGCACAGTGTTCGATCATCTCGATCAACAGACGACGCCTTATCACATAAATCCCTGTTGAGATGGTACTGGCATTGGCAACCATCGGCTTTTCTTCAAATTCTTCAATACGCATGGAGTCATCCATTTTCAATATACCGAAACGGCTGGCATCCTCCCATTGATCTAACGGCTTACAAACCACGGTAATGTCTGCCTTCTTCTCAATATGATATTCCAGCACCTTATTGTAGTCCATCTTATAAACCGCATCCCCGGAAGTAATGATAACGTACGGCTCATGACACCGTTTCAGGAAGTCCAGATTTTGATGGATCGCATCTGCTGTTCCGCGATACCAGTATCCGTTATCTGCGGTGATGGTTGGCGTAAATACATACAGCCCTCCCTGTTTTCTTCCGAAATCCCACCATTTGGAAGAATTCAAATGTTCGTTCAGCGAACGGGCATTGTACTGCGTCAATACCGCTACTTTCTGAATATGTGAATTAGACATATTACTCAATGCAAAATCAATTGCCCGATAACTTCCGGCAATGGGCATAGCCGCTACCGCCCTTCTATGGGTAAGCTCTCTCATCTTATGGTTGTTTCCGCCTGCCAATATAATACCTACTGCTCTCATACCCGCTCACCTGCCTTTATCAATGTCTCTCCACTTTCCAGTAATCCGTCCGGGTAATCTTCTTTTGAAGTCACGCCGCTAATCGCCGTATTCTTTCCGATCTGCACAGAATCCGGAACCACCGAATTTTCACCGATAGTTACAAGACCAAAAGAATAAACAGCCGGTTTCAATTTGTTCGGCACATCGCTGCCGATTCCGAGAACAACCCGGTCTCCGATCTCACAATTCTCAGCAATAATTGCCTTATCAATGACACAATTCTTTCCGATCCTCGCATCTTTCATAATGATAGAATCCCGCACTACCGTGCCCTCATCAATGACAACACCGGAACCTATCACACAGTTATGTACCTCCCCATACACTTCCGATCCATTTCCGATAATACCGCGTTCGACAACCGCCTGAGACGCAATATACTGCGGAGGTAAAATTTCGCTGTTTGTATAGATCTTCCAAAATTCCTCATAAAGATTAAATTCCGGAATAATATCGATCAGCTCCATATTTGCTTCCCAGTAAGAGCCAAGCGTTCCTACATCTTTCCAGTATCCGTTGTACTCATAGGCAAATAACCGCCTGCCCTTCTCATGACAATACGGAATAATATGCTTTCCGAAGTCACAGCCCGGCTCGTGCTTTAATGCCAGAAGCGCCTCCTTCAGCACCTGCCAGCTAAAGATGTAAATACCCATAGATGCCAGATTGCTCTTCGGCTGCGGCGGCTTCTCCTGGAATTCTGTAATCTGATTCTCTCCATCCGTAACTACGACGCCGAACCTGCTTGCCTCCTCCATTGGCACGGGCATTGCCGCAATGGTAATGTCTGCCTGATGTTCCTTATGATAATCCAGCATGACTTCGTAATCCATCTTATAAATATGGTCTCCCGATAAAATCAACACATAATCCGGACTGAACATCTCCATATAGTCTAAATTCTGGTAAATCGCATTCGCCGTTCCCGTATACCACTCACTGTTACTGCTTTTTTCATATGGCGGAAGAATTGTCACACCTCCAAAATTCCGATCCAGATCCCATGGAATTCCAATTCCGATGTGTGAGTTCAACCGTAAGGGCTGATACTGTGTCAATACGCCAACGGTGTCGATTCCAGAATTGATACAGTTGCTGAGCGGAAAATCGATAATTCTGTATTTACCGCCAAACGCAACTGCAGGTTTTGCAACCTTCGCAGTAAGAACTCCCAGTCTGCTGCCTTGTCCTCCTGCAAGAAGCATTGCTATCATTTCTTTTTTCCTCATGCCATCACCCCCTTAGTAGATTATTATTAGCATTATACCATAGTTTTTTCGTTTAGTGAACATTTTTTACAAATTATCGCACTTTTTTTTAATCTTTTTATGAAAATATACCAAAATTTTCGACTTGGTTTTTTCCTCATATATGTTTATAATAAATATGAAGAAATAATATATACTATGACAACTACTATGATATGTATATGACCTCAAAGCAAAAGAAAGGAACAGGAAGGTAAGCTTATGTATAAAATCAATTTTAAACAACCGGTACACGTCCATTTCATAGGAATCGGCGGAATCAGTATGAGTGGTCTGGCAGAAGTCCTTTTAAAGGAAGGTTTTACGGTCTCAGGCTCAGACAACAAACCATCTGCCCTCACCGAACATCTTGAAAAATCAGGCGCCAGAGTTTTTTATGGACAAAAGGCTTCTAATATAATAGACGGCATAGATGTTGTTGTTTATACAGCCGCTATCCAAAACAGCAATGAAGAGTATCAGGAGGCGCTCCAAAAGAAACTTCCTATGTTAAGCCGTGCAGAACTTCTCGGACAGCTTATGCACAATTACGACACTCCCATCGCAGTTTCCGGAACACATGGAAAAACTACGACCACTTCCATGCTTTCCCATGTTCTGTTAAGCGCCAATCTGGATCCGACCATCTCTGTAGGCGGAATTTTAAAAGCCATCGGCGGTAATATCCGTGTAGGAAACTCCGGTGTGTTTGTAACAGAAGCCTGTGAATATACAAACAGTTTTCTGCACTTCTTCCCGAAGATCAGTATTATTTTAAACATTGACGAAGATCATCTGGATTTTTTCAAGGATCTTGACGATATAAGACGCTCTTTCCGAAAATTTGCAGAACTTCTCCCTGCGGACGGAACACTGATCATCAACGGGGAGATTCCGGATTACGAGGAGCTCACCGAAGGACTTCCCTGCCGTGTGATCACCTATGGAACGGATCCCTCCTTAAACTACCGTGCAGCCAATGTCGCACACAACGAACGTGGAGAAGTATCCTTTGACTTTATCAAAGACGGAGAATTTATATCCCGCATAGAATTATCGGTCAACGGAGATCACAATGTGTCCAACGCACTTTCTGCGCTTGCAGTCGCAGACATCTTGAACATCTCTTCCTCCGATGCACAGAAGGGTTTGAAAGAATTTCACGGCACAAACCGCCGCTTCGAATACAAGGGAGAGTTTGACGGCGTCACTGTCATTGATGATTACGCACACCATCCAACGGAAATCCGTGCCAGCTTAACTTCTGCCAAATACTATCCCCATCGTGAGATCTGGTGTATTTTCCAGCCTCACACATATACTAGGACAAAAGCATTATTCCCGGAATTTGTAGACGCTCTGTCTGATACCGATCACATTATCCTGGCAGACATCTATGCCGCCAGAGAGACAGATACGCTCGGAATCTCCTCCCGCGATCTCGCTGAATCACTGAAGGAAAAAGGCGCCGACGCACATTACTTCCCGACCTTTAAAGAGATTGAAAATTTCTGTCTGGAAAATTGTCAAAAAGGAGACTTGTTGATAACTATGGGAGCCGGAGATGTAGTAAACATCGGAGAATCTTTGATAAAATAAAAGTTATCCACATTTTCCACAGGATTTTATCCACAAAAAACCTTATTTTTGTGTCAAAAAATTCTTTTTTGCCTGTCCAACTGGTGTTATAATAACTCTGCTACATTTTGAATCACTTGGGGGAATGGGTGGACGTTATGAGGAAACTGACTTTGACAAATCATCTACAAAATAATACAACCGTGCTGGAAAACGAATTTATCGACCGTCATATGGTGCGGGCAAACGGAGAATATGTGAAGGTATATCTTCTTTTGCTGCGTCATATGAGTGTAAACAGTGTGCCTTTATCTGTTTCAGAAATGGCAGATTTTTTAGAGTGCACGGAAAAAGATGTGATTCGCGCGCTCAATTACTGGAAAAAGGAAGGCTTACTGGAATACGAAACCGGCGGGGACGCTTCCCCTTCTGTTCTTTCTTCTGATAAACCTAAGGTTGTCCAGGCTCCTCAGGAAGTACCGTCAGCCGATGTTCAGGATATTCAGAAATACAGGAGCAGAAAAGAATTTAAAGAATTATTGTTTGTGGCAGAACAGTATCTTGGCAAAACATTATCTGCCACAGATATTCATGCGATCACTTATTTTTACGAATCACTGCACATGTCTACAGAACTCATTGAATATCTGATAGAGTACTGCGTAGAAAACGGGCATAAAAGTATGCACTACATACAGAAAGTGGCTCTCTCCTGGCACGAACAGGATATTAAAACCGTAGATCAGGCAAAGACAAGCTCTCTTCTTTACAACAAGAACTGCTACTCCATCCTGAACGCTTACGGTATTAAGGGACGTGCTCCGGCTTCTTCTGAGATTGCATATATCCGTAAATGGAATGAAGAATATGCATTCACGCTGGACATTATTCTGGAAGCATGTAACCGGACGATGAACGCTATCCATCAGCCAAGTTTTGATTATACAGATTCTATTCTCAGAAAATGGCAGGAAAACAACGTTCATAGTCTGAACGACATCGCAGCTCTCGACGCTCATTTTACAAAAGAAAAAGAACGCAGAAAAAAACAACCTGCGAAAACTCCTGTCAATAAATTTAACAACTTTGAAAACCGCTCCTATGATATGAACGATCTGGAGCGTAAACTGGTACAGCAATAAATCATATACATATACTTAATAAGGAGACTGCTTTATATGGCGCTTTCTAATTCCCAGTACGATCAACTGATGCGTGTCTATGAACAAAAACAATTGGATAATGAGCATACACTGCGCGCCCATTACGAGAAAGCCAGGGCATGTATCCCGGAGCTTTCAGAACTGGACGATGCCATCTCTTCTTTCAGCGTAAAGCAGGCAAAACTTCTGTTAGAGGGGGATACGTCTGCCCTGGAAGAGTTAAGGGGACAGGTAAGAAAACTGTCTGCGCGCAAAAAAGAACTTTTAGTCTCCAACGGATTTCCCGAGGATTATCTGGAACTCCACTATTCTTGCCCGGATTGTAAAGATACGGGCTATATTGGCACGAATAAATGCCACTGCTTCAAAAAAGCGATCGTGAATTTATTATATATGCAGTCAACGCTACAAAATGTGCTGGACAAGGAGAATTTTTCAACCTGTTCTCTCAAATACTATTCCAGTAACCATATTGATCCTCTTACCGGAAGATCTTCACTGGAAGCTATGAAAACAGCGCTGAACACTTGTCATGAATTTGTAGATACCTTTTCAAAAGAATTTCGTAACATATTATTGTATGGGGATACCGGCGTGGGAAAAACCTTTCTTTCTCACTGTATCGCGAAAGAGACCATGGATGCTTCCTATTCCGTCATCTATTTCTCCGCCTCCAGACTTTTTGACCTTCTTGCGAAAAACGCATTTGGAAAAAAAGAGGAGCCCGAGCCAAATTCCTTGGAACACATTTACAACTGCGACCTTCTGATCATTGACGATCTTGGTACCGAGCTTTCCAATGCGTTCACTGTCTCTCAGTTGTTTGTGTGCTTAAACGAGCGTATTTTACGAAGAAAATCGACGATCATATCTACAAATCTTGCACTGGAGGACATCAAATCCATTTACTCGGAACGTATCTTCTCCCGTATCAGCAGCAGCTATACCATGCTCCGTCTGACCGGAGACGATATTCGTATCCAGAAAAAATTATTAAACCTGGGAGGTACAAAAGATGTTACGCCGTAACGAACGTGTACTGGACAACATTCCAGTAGGATCTTTAGGAATCATAGCTCTTGACGGATGTCAGGAAATGGGGAACAAAATTAACGATTATCTTGTAAAATGGCGCCACGAGGATGGGCCTGAATATAAGAACGATGTAATCTTTAACGGCTATGAAAGAGACAATTACCTAATCAATGCCAACGTACCGCGCTTTGGCTCCGGCGAAGCCAAAGGTATCATCGGACAGTCCGTAAGAGGTATGGACTTATATTTGATCTTAGATGTATGTAACTATAGCCTGACCTATTCTTTATCCGGCAACGTAAATCATATGTCACCGGACGATCACTATCAGAATTTAAAGCGTGTGATTGCCGCCGTCGGCGGAAAAGCCCGTCGTATCAATGTGATCATGCCGTTCTTATATGAAAGCCGTCAGCATAAGAGAAGCAGCCGTGAATCGCTGGACTGTGCCCTTGCACTTCAGGAGTTAGTCCGCATGGGTGTTGACAACATTATCACTTTCGACGCTCATGACCCAAGAGTACAAAATGCCATTCCTCTGAATGGTTTTGAGACCGTACGTCCAACTTACCAGTTTGTGAAATCTCTTCTTCACACATACAAAGATCTCCAGATCGACAGCAAGCATATGATGGCGATCAGCCCGGACGAGGGCGCTACCGAACGTGCGGTATATCTGGCAAACGTACTGAACCTGGATATGGGAATGTTCTACAAAAGACGTGACTATACAAAGATCGTTGACGGGCGTAATCCTATTGTTGCCCATGAATTTTTAGGTTCTTCTGTAGAAGGTAAGGATGTTATTATCCTAGACGATATGATTTCTTCCGGCGACAGCATTCTTGACGTAGCCGGACAATTAAAACAAAGAAAAGCCAAACGTATCTTCGCCGCTGCCACATTTGGACTTTTCACCAACGGACTGGACAAATTTGACCAAGCTTACGAAGACGGTATCATCAACGGTGTTCTGACCACAAACCTTATTTACCAGACACCGGAACTTTTAGAAAGACCATGGTACATCAACTGCGACATGAGCAAATACATTGCACTTATGATCGATACTTTGAACCACGATGGTTCTATCAGCAGTATTTTATCGCCAAATGAACGTATTCAACACGTAGTGGCAAGATACCGAAACGGAGAAGAAATTTAATTCAAAATAAGAAAGATCAAAAGAGGAAGCCGTTCAGACTTCCTCTTTTGTATATGCAATCTGCATCTTTTTCAACGCCTGCTCTTCCCGGTTCTGACAGGTAAATATAAGAACCTGCTTCTTATTCTCTGCCAGCCATTTCAGGGTATTCGCAAGCCGCGCGTCATCATAATATGCGAAAGTATCATCCAGAATTACCGGAAGCTCTTCCTCACACAAAAACTCTGCCGCTGCCATTCGGAGGGCAAAATATATCTGTTCCATAGTGCCTCGGCTCACCTGCTCGCCGGAAATCTTTCTGCCCTCACAGATGAGACTGACATGCATGGAATCCTCCACTACCAGTTTCGTATATTTTCCTCCGGTAATTTGGGCAATAATTTCCGAAACTCTTTGATTCAGCGACTGCCTCATCTGCCTCTGGAACTCGGCAGACAGCTCTTCTAACCTGTCCATCGCCAGTTGTACCGCCGCCCGGCTCTTTTCCTGTTCCCGGAAAGAATCTGTGACTTCTTCCAGTTCCTCTATCTGCTCCTTTAGATTTTCATACTGTGTTTTCCGATCCCGAAGTTCCTCCGTAATACGCTTGTTCTCCCAGACAAGCTGCTCTACAGATGCCTTCTCTTCCTGCGGTGTAATCTCTTCAAGAATCCTTTCCGGTTCTGTCTTTTCCTGCTTTTTACTTACCTTCATGCGATTCCACACATAGATACCACCGCATAAAAACAAGATAATGGACAGCATATAACTCCATGGAGTCCGCAGAAAAAATACCGGCGCAACAATAAGTACAAGCAGAAGAAGTACCTCCACCGGATGAACCCTCCATTTTTCCGGGCGGATTTCATCGATTACACCCTTTGCCTCTGTTTCTCCATTCTCCCGCTCTTTTTCTTCCCGAACCTTCCGAAGCTCTATCTCCTGAGTCAGACGTTCTTTTTCTTCCTGTAATTTATGAATATCCCGCCAGACATAAGACGCTTCCTGTTCCGTGTATTCTCGCTTTTTCTGCTTTTCCTCCAACGCCAGACGGATTTCTTTCTCGATCTCTTTTTTCCGCATCTTTAGATTTCCAAGTGCAGCGGTAATATCCATATCCCCACCGCCCACGGCATAATAATTCGTAGCAAAATTGCGAAGTTCCGAAGACAGCGCCTCCTCCGTTTCTACTTTTAGCTGCCCGACGGATATAGTGTTATCATAAACACCCACATTGATCTCACCGAGAAGTGTTTCCAGATCTCCGTCCTCTGCCGACAACTCCTCCCCGTCACTTTCACAGATTACCCGCACCTTTTTGGAAACTTTGTCAAAATCTCTGTAAATACAGAACATCTTTCCGCCGCTTTCAAACCGGAGCATTCCCGAATAATAAGCGGGATTATCCCACGGCTCATAACGGCTGAACACGTCATTATGGGCAGCGCGCCCCCTTCCTCTCTCAATTCCGAAAAACATGCCCTTGATAAAGGAGTGGATGGTAGATTTCCCGGATTCATTTTCTCCGTATAGCAGTTGGATCCCGTCGGATATATCTATTTTCTTATTGGTAAATTTCCCAAAATTTCTGATCACTAATTCACATATTCGCATATGCTAGTCCCTTCTTGTTTCCATCAGCGCTCTGACACCCTCGCACATCGCCCGGTATTCCACGCTTTCTACATCACAGTCTTTCATTTCCCGGATCAGGTGTCCGAGAATATTATTCTGATTTTGCTCCATCAGTTTTTCAAAATTATAAGACGGTTTCGTTTGGTCAACAATTTCAATAATATTTCCATACATGTCAGCATTTCCCTGATCAAATAACATCTGTGGATCGCGAAATCCCGTCAGAATAATCTTGTAAATATTTTGTATTCCCTCTATTTCAATCTGTTCCCGTATCTTCTCTTTCAACGCAAAACTTGTCAGCTCCGGTACAACCTGCACCTCCAGATGCTTATACTCACGCATAGCGCTTACGATAAATTCTGTCTTGCAGCCCTGCGCATTCATTTCTCCCAGAATATAACCATGCTCTCCGGTGTCATTTTTGTCTATCGGCTCTAAAGCCCCGCAATACGCAATCTTATTTGCGCTTATCACTCTCGGCTTATGGATATGCCCCAGTGCGATATAGTCATAATTCAGTCTCAGCAAGCAGTCTTTTCGAAGAGGTACATGCTTTTCGTCACCGCCGTGCAGCAACAGGATTTTTCTCCTGCAGCCTTCTTGCTCTTTTTCTGTCTCGTAAGGCGCCCCTTGCATTTCTTTTGCATGATAACTAAAGCCATACACGGAAACATCCAGTTCCGGCAAATCCACTCTGGACAACTCTTCTTCCAGTAACATATGCACATGCTTCGGCCACCCAAACGTCCGATAATAAGAATCTTTTTTCAAATAATCATGGTTCCCAGCGATCATAACGACCTGTGTTGCCGTCAACTGCTCAAACAGATAACGCACCTCTTTCAGTTCTCTCAAAAGCGGCTGACGGTGAAACAAATCTCCTGCGATCAAAAGCAGTTCTATCTTCTCCTCCTCACAGGTTTTTATTAAAGCTTCAAAGCTACTCCATATCTCGCTCTGACGGTCTTTCGTGTATGCGTTTCCTGCGTCCGGATTTGCCCCCAAATGGACATCTGCGGTGTGTATGAATCTCATCTGTCTCTCCCTCTTCTTCCTTCTTCCGCGTCGGCAGTGTGACGATAAACTGCGTCTTTATATCATCGCTTTTTGCCCGCACACTTCCTCCATGCAGTTCTACAATCTCTTTCGCAATGGCAAGTCCTAACCCCGCGCCTCCTGTTCCACTGGATCTGGAACCGTCCACACGGTAAAATTTTTCAAAAATGGTCTGTAACATCGTTCCCGGTATCTTATCTCCCCGGTTTGTAAAAATAATCTCCACATCATTTTTCTTTGTCGCCGCATGGATCTGTATAGTTGTATCTTCGTAACAGTATGCAATGGCGTTTCTCAAAATGTTGTCGAAAACCCGTGCCAGCTTATCCGGGTCTCCCGATACCTCCAGATTATCCTCCACTTCTACCTCACAGGACAGCCTTTTCTCCTGTAAAACACCATACAGCTCGTCCGCAAGCTGTTCCAACATCAACGAAAGGTTGATGTCCACCGTTTCCAGTTCCATATTCTGAAGATTATATCGTGTTATGTCAAAAAATTCATTGATCAATTCTCCCAGACGGATGGCTTTGTCGTGAGCGATATGTATATATTTTTCCCGTTCCTCGGCGTCCATCTCCGGATGGCTGTCGAGCATGGTAAGATATGCTACAATAGAAGTGAGCGGCGTCTTCAAGTCATGGGCAAGAAACAATACCAGATCGTCCTTTCGTTTCTCCCCTTCGATCGATTCCAACTCCTGCCTCTTTAATGTGGCTTTGATCTCGTTCAGACGGATCTCAATCGGTTTTAACTCCGTAATGAGACGAATCGGTTCCGTGGAATCCGACACAATGTTTTCAATACCGTCTCCTACCTGATCCAGATACCTTGTCATCTTAGACAGCGCCACATAGAAAAACAACGCAAATAAAAGGAGAAATCCCACCACCATAAAAAACGTCTTGTTATTTCCGATAAGCCTCCAGTATAGATCAATTGCCGTTTTTTCTTTTACGTCAAACGTCGTCAATATCTCCACAAATATACTTCCAAATTTCTCATTGTATACACCGTCAATAACGAAATCCAGCAGAAAACCGCCTACCAACACTGTAAGCGCCGTTACCAGTACGGTCTGCAACAAAATACTGAACTTTAATTTGCGGTAATTATTCTTCAACTTTATACCCCACTCCCCAAACGGTCTTGATAAAATCGGATTTTCCGGTCGGTATATTCATCTTCTCCCGCAGATGACGGATATGCACCATAACCGTATTGTTGCTGTTTTTATAGTATTTTTCATTCCATACTTTTTCAAAAAGCTCCTCGGAACTTATGACTTTCCCCCGATTCTCGCACAAGAGCCACAGGATTTCAAATTCTATCGGCGTAAGTGTAAGCGGTACTTCATTGTACACGCACTCATGGGAAGTGCGGTTTAACACCAGTCCCGCAAAGTCAATAATGTCTCCCGTATCTTTACCGCCGTCATTATACTGCGTATATCTTCGAAGCTGTGCCTTTACACGGGCAACCAGTTCCAACGGATTAAACGGTTTCGGAATATAGTCGTCCGCCCCCAGTGTCAGTCCCGTGATCTTATCCATGTACTCCGTTTTAGCCGTCAACATAATGACCGGAAACGTATATTTCTCACGAATCTGTTTCAAAATCTGGAATCCGTCTACATCCGGCAGCATAATATCCAAAATTGCCAGATCGATTTTCGTATTCTTAATGCATTGAAGCGCATCCTCTCCATTATAAAATTTAAGTACATTGTACTGATCATTCTGAAGGTACAGTTCAATAACGTCAGCAATTTCTTTCTCATCATCAACTACTAAAATATTCATACATACCTCCTGATTCTTCTAATAAAAAAGTAACTATCCAGCTTTACAACTTCCCCTCGACTGCCACGCAGTCTCTTCGCCGCTCACGCAGCTATGGCTCTCGTTGAATGGCTAAACACCATCTGCTGTCACATCCGGCAATCTATCGCAAGTAAACTTGCAGATTTTCTGCCGGTGTGACAGCGCATGGCTGGATAGTTACTATAAATCGCAGTTATTTACTGTTCTCGGGAACGGGATCACATCGCGGATGTTGCCCATTCCGGTCAGATACATAATACACCTCTCAAATCCAAGTCCGAAACCGGCATGTCTTGTCGAGCCATATTTTCGAAGATCCAGATAGAATCCATAATCCTCTTCCTGAAGTCCCATTTCCTTCATACGTGTAACAAGCTTATCATAGTCGTCCTCTCTCTGGCTTCCTCCGATAATCTCGCCGATTCCCGGAACCAGACAGTCTACTGCCGCCACTGTTTTCCCATCGTCATTGAGCTTCATATAAAATGCCTTGATGTCCTTCGGATAATCGGTTACAAACACCGGACGTTTATACACTTCCTCTGTCAGATAACGCTCGTGCTCGGTCTGAAGATCCGCACCCCAGGATACTTTATATTCAAACTTGTCGTTATTCTTCTCCAAGATCTCAATGGCTTCTGTATAAGTTACTCTTGCAAACTCAGAAGAAACCACATTGTTCAGCCTATCTAACAATCCCTTATCTACAAATGAATTAAAGAAGTTCATCTCCTCCGGCGCATTCTCAAGAACGTAATTAATGATATATTTCAGCATAGACTCTGCCAATATCATGTTATCGTCCAGATCTGCAAACGCAATCTCCGGCTCGATCATCCAGAACTCTGCCGCATGTCTTGTAGTATTTGAATTTTCCGCACGGAAAGTCGGTCCAAAGGTATAAATATTTCTGAATGCCTGAGCATATGTCTCGCCATTCAACTGACCGCTTACTGTAAGGCTTGTCTCTTTGTTGAAGAAATCCTGAGAATAATCCACTTTGCCGTCCTCTGTCTTTGGAACATTCTCCATATCCAAAGTAGTTACGCGAAACATCTCTCCTGCTCCCTCGCAGTCACTTCCGGTAATGAGCGGTGTGTGCACATATACAAATCCTCTCTCCTGAAAGAACTTATGAATGGCATAAGCTGCCAGAGAACGAATACGAAACACTGCCTGAAAAGTGTTCGTTCTCGGTCTCAGGTGAGAAATCGTCCGCAGATATTCAAAGCTATGACGCTTTTTCTGAAGCGGATAATCCGGTGCCGAAACTCCTTCTATCTCCACGGTATCTGCCTGGATCTCAAATGGCTGTTTCGCCTGCGGAGTTGCCACCAATGTTCCTGTAACAATAATGGCTGCTCCCACATTTAACTTGGACACTTCTGCAAAATTATCCATCGTATCGTGGTATACTACCTGCAATGGCTCAAAAAACGTACCGTCGTTTACTACAATAAAACCAAAAGTCTTAGAGTCACGGATACTTCTCACCCATCCGCCGACTGTAATCTTCTTGTCTAAATATTCTTCTTTTTTCTTGAACAATTCTTTGATCGTAATTAATTCCATTTCTACTGACTCCTTCTTTTCTCACACTTTGAGGTATTATAACATATTTAAAGAGATTTTTAAAGGGTAGCTTTGCAGTAGAAAACCAGGAGAAAAAACAGGACTATCCCGATCTCCCGGAATAGTCCCTTAACTTCCTATAGCGTCTGTATCCTCTTATGCCAAAATCGGCTCTAATGCTGCCGCCAGCTTATCTTTTTCTGCCTGTGCCTCTGCGAGATCTTTCCCGAGTGTTGTATAATACACTTTAATCTTCGGCTCTGTGCCGGAAGGCCGGATGATCACTGTCGCACCATTTTCCAATTTAAAAATCAGAACGTTCGCCGCCGGAAGTCCTGTCTCCTCCGGTTTCTGGTAATCCACTACCTCTGCCACCTTAATTCCGGCAATCTCTGTCGGAGGAGTCTGGCGAAGCCCCTGCATGATCTCTGCCATCTTATCCATTCCGCTAAGTCCCGGGAACTCAAAACTATCTACCTTATTGAGGTAACGTCCGTACTGCCCATAGATTTCCTCCATTCTCTGCTTGAGAGAGCTTCCGATACTTCTGTAATAAGCAGCCATTTCGCAAATCAGCATAGAACCGATGACTGCATCTTTATCACGTACATAAGGACCTGCCAGATAGCCATAGCTTTCTTCAAAGCCAAAGATAAAACGATCTACCTCTCCCTTTTCCTCAAGCTGTGCGATCTGATCGCCGATCCACTTAAAACCAGTCAGCACATTGCGAAGCTCCACGCCATAATGCTCTGCAACCGCATCTGCAAGCGGTGTCGTAACGATAGATTTTACCGCTACCGGACGCTCCGGCATCGTTCCTTTCTCTATGCGGCCCGCACAGATATAATCAAGAAGAAGGACTCCTACTTCATTACCGCTTACAAGCTCATAAGAACCGTCTGGACATTTCATGGCAATCCCCACACGGTCTGCATCCGGGTCTGTTGCAAGCATTAAATCTGCCTCTGTCTCTTTTGCAAGTTTAAGTCCCTGCTCTAATGCCTCGAAAATCTCCGGATTTGGATAACCGCATGTTGTAAAATATCCATTTGGATATTCCTGTTCCGGCACAATCGTAATATCTGAAACACCAATGTCTTTTAACACCTGCGTTACAGGCACAAGACCTGCGCCGTTTAACGGGCTGTACACAAGCTTCAAACCGGCTGTCTTACAAAGTCCCGGACGTACCTGGCGAGATTCGATCGCTTCATAAAGGGCTTTCTTACAGTCATCTCCCACAAACCGGATCCATCCTTGTTCTACGCCCTCGGCAAAAGAGATGTATTTTGCTCCTGTAAGAACATCGGTCTTTTGAATCTCCGCATATACGATTGCTGCCGCATCGTCTGTCATCTGACATCCGTCCGGCCCATAAGCCTTATATCCGTTATATTGTGCCGGATTATGGGAAGCCGTCACCATAATCCCCGCATTACATTTATAATATCTTGTTGCAAACGAAAGCGCCGGAACCGGCATCAATGCATCGTAAATCCTTACCTTGATTCCGTTTGCCGCCAATACTCCTGCTGCCGTCTTGGCAAATACATCGCTTTTCAGACGACTGTCATAGCTGATCGCCACCGTCTGATTGCCGCCTTGCGTTTTTACCCAATTTGCAAGTCCCTGTGTCGCCTGGCGCACAACATAAATATTCATGCGGTTCGTACCTGCCCCCAACACACCGCGAAGCCCTGCCGTTCCAAATTTCAGAGCCACTGCAAAACGCTCTTTCACCTCATCATCATTTCCCTCGATTTTAGATAATTCCGGTTTTAAATCTGCATCTTCTAAATCCGCAGCCAACCAGCGCTTGTACTCTTCCTGATACATCCTTACCACTCCCTGCTGTTTATTTTTTTATGTAAATCTACAATAAAACTAACAATAATATACCATGTTTAAAGCCGGATAGCAACGCCGCATCCAGATAATTGTGGCATTCTTTGCCTTGGTCTGCTATACTTTACTATGGATATTTTATTTACTAATTGATAGGAGGCAATGAATTATGGACTACAAACCGGTCGGCGTATGCTCGAAACTTATTCATGTAGATGTGGAAAATGATATTATCCAGAACGTAGAATTTCTCGGAGGCTGTAACGGCAACTTAAAGGGAATCGGACAACTGGTAAAAGGGATGAAGGTAGACGAAGCCATCTCCCGGCTTCAGGGAATCACTTGCGGCAGCCGTCCTACATCTTGCCCTGACCAGCTCGCCTATGCCCTGAAAGAAGCAACCGGACGAGCATAATTTTTATCAAAGGAAAAGGATACCGATACTTGGGTATCCTCTTTTTGCATTTAAATATTTTATTGTCTGTCATCTCAGAATTCCTGTGACAAGCGCCGCCACGACAATTTTCCCCTACAGGAAAACTTTCCCGGTTTCTTATTGGATGGAAAGTCAGAAAAATCAATTCGTTTGATGTTACACCGTGTACGGCGCTTGTCACAGGAATTCTCGTGCAAATACTCTTGACCTAATCCTCAAGTAACGTATAATATAACTATAATACCGTTACCATTACATATATATGGCAACTGCAAATATTCGGGAGGTTACTATGAAACGAATTATTTTAACCGGAGGAGGCACTGCCGGTCATGTTACCCCTAACATTGCTCTTCTTCCACGTTTAAAAGAATTACAATACGATGTTCACTATATCGGTTCTTACAACGGCATCGAAAAAGAACTGATCGAACAATTCGGGATTCCCTATCACGGAATCGCCACCGGAAAATTACGACGCTATTTCAGTGTACAAAACTTTACCGATCCGTTCCGTGTGATCAAAGGACTCAACGACGCTAAAAAATTAGTAAAAATCCTCGAGCCGGACGTGATCTTCTCCAAAGGAGGATTTGTGTCCGTTCCTGTTGTCCTTGCCGGAAAAAGCCGCCATGTCCCGACGATCATTCATGAGTCCGACATGACTCCGGGACTTGCCAACAAACTTTCTCTGTCTGCGGCCACTAAAGTATGCTGCAACTTCCCAGAGACACTGGAACATCTGCCGGAAGGAAAAGCTGTTCTTACCGGCTCTCCCATTCGTCAGGAATTATTAACCGGAGACAAATACAAGGCCCGTGAATTTCTTGGATTTACTGAAGATAAACCTGTCATCATGATCGTGGGCGGAAGTCTCGGCTCTGTCGTTGTAAACGATGCCATCCGAAACATTCTGCCGAAACTGTTAAAATCCTATCAGGTTGTCCATCTTTGCGGACGCGGGAAGCTGGATGAGTCCTTAAAAGGCCTGAAAGGATATGCGCAGTTTGAATATATCAAAGATGAGCTGAAAGACCTGTTTGCCATTACGGATATTGTAATTTCCAGAGCCGGAGCAAACGCGATCTGCGAGCTTCTCGCTTTGCATAAACCAAACCTTCTGATCCCGTTGTCTGCCAATGCAAGCCGGGGCGATCAGATTTTAAATGCCCGCTCTTTCGAAAGACAGGGATTCAGTGTGGTGCTGGAGGAAGAGGAGTTAAACAATGAGGTATTACTCTCATCCATCAATCACCTTTACGAAAACAAAGATTCCTATATTCAGACAATGAAACAATCTTCTCAGCAAAATTCCATTGACACGATCATTGATCTGATCGAATCTGTGAGCAGATAGTGTGTTCTTAACTGCAACATCTTTTATACAAAACAGGTGCCTGTTCGGCACCTGTTTTCTTATACTTATTTCATCTTTGAAAGTATTTCCTCTTTCTCTTCTTCCGTCAGTTCACCCGGTGTCCATGTAAGCCCCACCTTGTCATCTTTATACCTCGGAATCATATGCAGATGAAAGTGAAATACCGTCTGTCCCGCGGACTCTCCATTATTTTGAACGATATTATATCCGTCGCATCCCAGAATATCCGTAAGTTTTGTGATCATCTTCTTTGCCAGTACGAGTACCTTTCCCGCAAGTTCATCATCCAGCTCATACAGGTTGGCATAATGCTCTTTCGGCAAAATCAATGCATGGCCTTTTGAAGCCGGACCTGCATCCAAGATCACTCTGAAATCATCATCCTCATAAAGTGTAGCTGTAGGTATTTCTCCATTGGCAAGTTTGCAAAAAATACAATTTTCATCTTTCATATTTCGTTCCCTCTCTTTTAAAATTATCATTGATTATTTGAACCGCCAATGTTAAACTTGTAAGCTAAGAAAGGCGGTATTTACTATGTTTTCAGCATCAGATTACGACAAATTACAGCAAATTATGGCAGAAAGTCCCGAGAAAAAAGAGCTTCTCACAAGACTTTTAGAATCCCACCAAATGAGTTTGAGTACGATCAGCCATGAAATTCGCAATCCACTAACGCTTGTATACAGTACCCTCCAATTCATCGAGTCCCAACACCCGGAAGTTCTGGAATTTAAACATTGGTCCGATATGCGCCGGGATATAGAATACATGAAACTGCTTTTAGAGGAACTGTCCTCCTACAATAACAGCGAAAAACTGTCGCTCTCTTCTCTGGATACTAATACATTTTTCAAAACACTGGCTTTATCCTTCGCCGCTTCTGTCGTCGAGGATGAACTACAATTTACTTCCCACATCCTGCCACAGCTTCCTGTCATAAAAGCAGATGCGGTAAAGCTTCGCCAATTGCTTTTAAATCTGCTTACCAACGCCAGAGATGCCGTGGATCGCAATTCCCCCTTATCTACTGTCACTTTGGACGTTTATACAGAAGCGAATACACTGATTGTCTCAGTCAAGGATAATGGCTGTGGTATCGATCCCGAAAAACTGGCGCACATTTTCGAGCCGTTCGTTACTTATAAAAAGCAAGGCAGCGGACTTGGGCTTGCTATCGCAAACCGTATTGCCAAGGCACACGGCGGTACATTATGCGCTACATCAACGCCCGGCGTTTCTACGGTATTTACTCTTACGCTTCCAATACAATAAAACAGCCAGCACAAACCCGGATACCAAACCTCCGATGTGAGCAAAATTATCCACTCCACCCCCGGTAAATCCCAAATACAGACTTAGCGCTGTCATAAATACAAGGCCTCTCCCGGAAATGTCCCCTATGTGTCCGCGGTTACAAAGCGCCACATAGAGTATGGCTCCTACAATTCCAAAGACAGCGCCGGAAGCTCCCGCCGATACGGCAAACTCCTGCGTACTCATATCCCATAATGCGGAACAGATGTTACCGCAAAAACCACTCAAAAAATAAATGATCAAAAAGCGGATTCTCCCAATCTCCGGCTCCAGCGTCCGTCCGATGAGTAGCAACATCACCATATTATTGACCAGATGCTCAAAACCAAAATGCATAAACATACTGGTAAACAATCGATAATATTCACCGTTTTTCAATATATACGGCACATACATTGCGCCGTGTTCCAGCATAAACTCTGCATCCTCTGTCATTCCCAGGAATGTCAGATAAAAAAAGATGACAACATTTATGATCACCAGTATGACTGTACCGTAAGCCTTCCGTTTCTTTCTATTCATACAGGATCCATCTCTCTTCTATATTCTTTACTTTCTGGTATTATAACACAAGACAGAGTCTCTGTAATGCCTCTTTGCAAAATATTTATAACTACTTGATTCTATTATATCACTTTTTCCGTCTCCCGCAATTTTATTTTTTATCTCCGCCTTCGCATCTGGCTCATGATATATGTCATCCCGGCCAGTGACCCCGCCATCAACAATCCCAGAAGTCTTATATTAGAAGCGTCACCTGTTTTGACAATCTCCGGCGGCTCTTTTTTCGGTGGTTCCGGCTTCTTTGGCTCTTTCGGTTTTTCCGGTTCCTCCGGTGGCAGCTCAGGTTCTTCCGGCGGCTCCTTCGGTGGCTCTTCAGGCTTTTCCGGCGGCTCCTTCGGTGGCTCTTCAGGTTCTTCCGGCGGCTCTTTCGGTGGTTCTTCGGGTTTTTCCGGCGGCTCCTTCGGCGGCTCCTCGGGTTCCTCCTCGGGAATTATTTTCAGTTCATCTACCATAACAACCATCTGCACCTCTGTCGTATCCGTAGTAACCTCAAACTCTACATCCTCTGCCAGCTCATATTCCTCCGGACAAGACACTTCATGTAATATGTATTTCCCTGCCGGGAGCGCTTCTTTTCTCCGATTTTCTTCTGTTGTAATGAATGTTTCCACAATCTCTCCTTTTTTATAGATCGGATTTGTATCATCTGCCGCAATGATCTGGAGTTCGCATCCCGGCAGCGGCTCTCCGGTGTCCGCCGCTCTCTTTTCAACCTCTACGACATTTTTTTCATCATACATCACAACCTCCTGCTCTTTTATATCTGTTCCCGCCGCCACTGTAAACTCTATATCCGGTGATTTCAAATATCCCGGTGGGGCAGTCACTTCCGACAGTATATATGTTTCGCCTTCTATTAGCCCTTCAATGATATGCGGTTTTTCCGCAGATACCCAAGCATCGATTTCCTTTCCGTTTTTATCGGTTACTTTTAAATGTGCGCCCGGAAGTTCTTCCTCTCCGGTAATTTCCCGTTTCGATATTTTCACTTTCGTTGTATCATTTTTTGAAGTCACTTCCAGAGGAGCTGTTCCATCCCAGCCAGCAGGTATTGTAAATTCCTTTACTCTGGCAGCATACCCCGGAGGAGGTGTCACTTCTACCAGTTCATAAGTTCCTGCCTTCAATACATTCACCCGGGAATCACCGGACGGTTTTGTCGTTGCGTACGGAAGTGTGGCAGAACCACTGCTGTCTGTCTGGAATTCAACGAATGTTGTTCCGTCGTCCCTCTTCCATTTGATGTCGCTTTGTGTCGCTTTATGTCTGGCTTTAAAAACCGCCCCTGCCAGCAATGTTCCGTTCTCCTCATCTCTTTTATAAACTTTAATTCTTGGAATTTCTTTATTTACAACTGTTTTTTCAACGTTTTTACCCACAAGCTCTACCGAAAAGCTTGCCGCTGCCTTATATCCCAAAGGCGGCAAAATCTCAGTAATCGTCCACGTCCCTGCACTTAACGCTTTATTTTGCGTCCGGGCGATTCCGTTTTTATCCGTCTGGAACACTACCTTTTTCCCGGTCTCTTTATGGACTGCCTGAAATTTCACTCCTGCCCCCGCACGGATTTTTATGCCGTTTAACCTCAGTAATTCTTTCGTGATTTTTATATCTGTTGACGGTACGCCCCACTTCACTGTAAATGCAGCGGTTTCCACCGAATCTTTTACAGCAGTTTGTACCAGCTTCTGAACTCCTTTTATAGAAGTATTAAAGACAATAGACTGATATTCCTTCATAGAACCTTTTAGATTTCCCGTTTTGAATGTGCTTTTTAAAGTAAGCGGAGCCGTCAGATAAAAAGTTGCGCCTCCGTAAATCTTAACACTCCCGGTAGTTCCGCTTACCTTCCCGCTCACTTTTACCAACTTTACACTGTCCGGCAATTTAACTTTTACATAATTTCTGTTATCTGCCGTAAATTTAAGATTCGGCGTACGCTGCAGCTTTCCGCTTGCATAGCCGGTAACGGAGGATTTACTGAAACTCATGCTTGTAGTCGGCGCATTTTTCCCTTTCAGATACTTTAAGAACTTAGAAAGCCCTATCTTTGAATCTGTACTGCTTCCGATCTTAAAGCCAACCGTATCTTTTCCTGAATAATAATAACTAAGCGCCAGCGATGTACACACAATGCCCTGTGTAGCGCTTTTAAATCCGCTCCACTGCTCTTGACCTTTCCACCCGTAATACAGTACCTTTTTTACATTTGCATTTTTGTAAATTGATTTCTTGACAGGCACTCCCGTTATAGGGGTCACTTTTTGATGTTCCATACAAAATGCAGTCTTTCCGTCTACCGTAAATTTCCCGCACTTTATTCCACCATACTTCGCATAGCCATGAAACTCTACTGTCATGGCTGCCAACACCGGAACCGAATGACATAGAAGCAGCACTCCTGCCAACATCCCCAAAAGCAGTCCTGCCTTTCTCTTCCTTCCTTTTTCCGTCCCTTTTCCCATTCATCGCTCTCCTTTCTTTCGTCACCTGTTTTCTTTATAATTCTTCTTCCTCAATATGCAGACCATCCCACTCTCCCCATCTGGGCTTTTTATGTTTTCTGAGAAACCTCTGCACAGGAAGCCACATGTTATCCATCTCCTCCATGATCACTGTTCCCATCTCCTGCTCTGCAATCCAGTCATGATCTTTCCTGTCATATCCCCTTTCTTCTTCCTCAAAAAACTCTGTCTGTTCCGTCGTTTTTAGAACAGACTCCTTTCCCTGTTCTTCCAGACACTCATCGATAATTTTATACAAACTATAATTTTCCTCCATTGTCTCCTTATGAAGCATGAATACAATTTTCACGCAATCTTTATCCGTATAGTCTACCCGTTTTACAAAATATTCCATAAGCTCATGAGCATCATCCCAAAGTTCTGTTGTTTTCAGTGGATAATAACAAAAGAAAAACCGCTCCTCCTCATAAAAAATATACTCCGGCTTCAACAATATACGGTGCATGTTTAGCAAATGCTCCTCTACGTTTTCCAAAACCTCGCGCAAAGCCAGAAGAAATGCCTTTATATCTTTTAATGTTATTTCACTTCTTGCATACATTGCTTTCATTGATATTTTTCCACTGACGTCAAAATCATAACAACTATACCCATTCATGCCTCTTCCGCGTACCGAAAGCAAGCCCTCTATTTCATTCTCTCCCAGCATCCTCATCTGATAATCTTCTTTATAAACTACTGATTCTTCAATTGTGATCCGACGCTCCATCTATGACCTCCTTAATCCTGCGTTTATCCCGAATAAATTTCTCCGGCTCTGTTACAGCCGCAGTTTTCACAATATGGAGGGCAAACCGCCCCTTTGCTGCTGTCGCTGTGACAATAACTTTCTCTTCCTCCACACGCACCCCTGCATGACTGCCGGAAAACAATACACATTTTCCGTTCGTCCGCTCCCGAAACAATGCCTCCAATTCTCCCGGCGTGACTCCGTCCGGCACCCTTGCCTTTGTACTTCCCACAACTGCCGTCTCATAGGCTGCCGCAGATATGACATTTTTATCATGAAAGTAAAACACCGCCAGAATACAGTTCATCGTCAGAAATAAAATGAGCGGCATCAAAAAAGACATCTCCACCGTCATACTTCCCTTTAACATTCTTGTCTCTTTTCTATCCATCTTCTATCCGCCTCCTTATAGGTAGCCTGTCAACAAACTGATCAAATACCCGGCTGCCAAAAAGGGGAAAAAAGGAAGGGTACTTTTCCGGTTCATCCCTTTTATACACAGCGTCACCATAGACACTGCCGCCAGCAGAGGAAATGCTACCGCCAATATGCTCAAAAGTCCCCGAAATCCAACATATGTTCCCAGAATCAAGATTGCCAAGCTGTCTCCGTAACCAAAGTTTTCGCCTGTAACCTTACTGACGACCAAGAATAAGGCTCCCGTCAAAACTCCCCCCGCCAGACTCCAAAGCTCAAGCGGTCTGTATAACAGCTGATAGGCTGCCGTACAAAATCCCCATATCAACAATACCTTTCCCGAAACCTTCTTTTTCCTCACATCTGACACAGATAAAACAGCCAAAATTGCCAGACAAATACTTCTGCTTACCGTCCACACTTGGAACATGCCCCCTTTCCTACTGCTTCCGACACCGGAACTGCATAAACCGTCCTTTTTAATCCACTGCACGAAAGAGAACTGTGGTAACGATCTCCATAATCTGTAATGTACACACCTCCCGAACTTTTCTTACATCGCTCGCAAGGGTGATATTTGCCGCCGTTGTGATTTCGTAGGTCTGCAAGCTCTGACGACGACACCATTCGAACAGACAGATCCAGATAAGTACAGTGATAGTCCTTGTGGTAGACCACTCCCGTCTCTGTAATGTAAACCGTCTCAGAATCCTCGGCAATCCCGCTCTTTTCATAACCGGTCCACGTTTTCACCCTGATTTGTTCTTTATAAGCGACAGGCGGAATTCCAAACATCGGAATCGGGACACGGATATGATAAACCGCCTGCAACTCTGCGATTCCTGTTCTCGCCGACGTTCGGGAGGCGCTGCAATCAATTCCGCCGCTGCCGCCGGCCACAATGCTTCTTTCCAGCCGCTTTGCTCCAATGGCATTTACTACATCCGCTTCTATTTCAGAGGGCGAAAGCATCCGTTTTATATACCCCTCCTCAGCAACTTCTTTTCCCGCATATTGTAAGCCGCTCCTCACAGCAGTCTGCACTGCCATGATCTCCATCAGATAAAACAGACAGACTACTGCGAAGAAGAAAATCGGCACTGCCATCGCCGCCTCCACCGTAATACTTCCTTTTACAGAGGCAAAGACAGATGCCTTCCCGGACTTTGAACGTTTGACAGGTTTTGAGGGGAATCTATAATTATTCATTGAACGAATCCAGCTCCTTTCTTGTATTTTTTTATTCATCTTGGATTGTATATGCCGAAAAGGCATCTGTCTTTGCCCCTAGTTGTATCCAAAATATGTTCGAAAGCGATACGTAACTCCTCTGCGTAAATTACAGGTTGTTGCGACCTCTATCTTACTGATGCAGAAGTCTGCCCGAAAGAATGTAAGTCCGCGTTCTGTCCTTAACCCCTGCTCGATCATATCCAGTGCACGGATCCCTATATTCTCCTTCTGTTCTAAAAACAAAAGGATCCGCAAATATTCTTCATAGGGAAGTCCGTTTCCGGCATCTTTTCCGTCATTCAAATCCCCTGATTCTCCCAGTTTTAAAAGTCCTGCCAGAGATAACTGCCAGCTTTCTTCCGATTTTACGAGAGGTACTTTACTGCCATTGAGCAGCGATCTGACATCCATCACAGATTCTCCGTATGCCCACGCAAGAAGAATCACCTGTGCCGCGGCCTTTGTAATTGCAGGTATTGCCAATATTGAACATAAAGCAAGAGCCATTGCTTCCGCCTCTGCCTTTTTCGCGTTGCTTTTTTGAAGGTGTGCATAGTTGGGTACAAATCTCAGAAGCAGAAGTTTCTTTGCCACAGCCTCCAGATTCTCCCGATCGCTTTCCTTTCCCTCCAAAATATATTCCAGCTCGTAATCTAACGCACCTTTTCCCAGCTCTCCTGCCGCATGTTCAAAATGTTCCAGCAGATATTCCCCGAAAAGAAGAGAAGTTAGTGTCTCGTCTTTCTTGGATACTTCCGAAAAATCTCCGTATCCCCGATTCCTCTTTCGGGCAGACACTACGGTACTTACTTCTATCTTCTTTTCAGAAATTTTTTTCGTTTTCGGCATGACCAGGTTCAAAAAAGACGACTTCTTCAGCTTTTCTACATGGGCGATCGGATTGTCTTTTTCAGGAAGCGCTCCTTCATTTTCCTGAAGAAGCGCATCCAGATCCTGTTGTTTTTCCGACTCATGCTTTAAGTAATCCTGTGTCTGCTCCTGCTGGCTTTTCCACACATCCGTCATGCCCGTCTTATCCTTCAGTGCATCAACACCGTACCTATGCTGCATGTACGCTGTCACTTGCTCATAAAAGGCTTTTCCACCATGGTCTGTCAAAAACTCGATCTTCTTAACCGAATGCTCCATATCCTGTGCTCCGTAAAACCCCAGACGTTTCTCTATATTCTGTTCCGAATATTTGCCCGTCTCATAACTGCCGTCCAGTGCAAAAATGTCATATTCCTTCAAAAGCTCTTTTTGATACTCTGCAAACACAGACTCTATCCCCCGGTTCACATCCGCTCTGCGATAGCTTTTTGCCATCTGCACCGATGCCGCCTCCATGATGCCTCCCACAAATGAAAGCAACAGAATAAACACCAGACTCAGATAAACGGTAACTTCTCCTTTCTTCATTCCATTAGATCCCCGAACTTTCACTGGTAATCTTCTGGAAAATTGTCTGTACCAAACCGGTAAGCTGCGATTTAAAAATCAACACCAGCCCGATCAAAACCACCAATATCAAAATAACCTCCACAACGCCGACTCCCTTTTCTTCCTTCCAAAAACGTTTCAAGAAATATAATCTCCACATACGAAATACCTCCTTCTTATCATTTTTAAAACTGCACAGACATAAATGCCGGAACAATTACAATGAACAAAACCACTGCCAGCATCAAGAACATGGGACCTAAAAGTTTTGTTCCCGCTTCCTCCCCCAGTCTTTTCGCTCTGGCTTTTCGTTCCTCAAATGCCTGTATGGCTTCCAACTTTAATATCTGCCCCAGCCCCTTTGTTCCTTTTCTCAGATTCTGGGAAAGTAACGCTCCAAACCGTACATACTCCTGTAGTCCGCACCGCCTGCCAAATCTTTCATAGCTTTCGGACTCTGTAATTCCACTTTCCATCTCGTGACAGGTAATCTTCATCTCCTCATACACCTGCCGTTCTCCCCATGCTTCTTTTTGTTCTTCATAATCGGATACGATCTTTTTCCACGCCCGCTTGACGGTCATTCCTGCCCCCAAAAATAAAGTAAATTTATTGATCACCTCCGGGTAATCCAAGCGCATCTGCTGCTCCTTTTTCTGCATTTCCTTTCCTGCATTCTGCTTTTCCATCACATACAATAAAACCCCGGTCACTGCTGCCAACGCCATCAATATCAATCCCCGGTCATCCATAGGATGATAATATTTTACTGTGTTGCCCGATACATTCTCCGGCAGTGGCAGGATTTCTTCCGTTCTTGTCCTTTCGTCTGCCTGCTCAACAGCCGTTTTCACTTCGCCCGCCCGTCTCTCTGCCGGGCTTTGCTTTCGTGGAAATACCATAACCGTACACTCATAAATTGCCTGTTTTTCCTGCTCCCGTGTATAACCAAGTATTGCTGTCAAAGTGACAAGCGTTCCTTCTTCTGTCAGCTCTTTTTCCTGAAGCTCTCCGTAAATATTCATAACATCATATCGAGACAGTTCCCATGTAATCTCTATCGGCTCTCCCGGAATCTCCGTGACAAGCTCCATATCCGACCGGATTCTGTCAGGGCTTTGATTCCTGCCCAAAATCAGCTTGTCCAGCTTCTTCTTACATCTGTCAAACAGAGCCTGTACCTCTGCCTCCTTATACGCGCGCTCTGACACCTCTACCTGTACCTCTGCCTCCTCTTCGTCTCCTACGGATACCTCTAACTGTTCTGTCCTGCTGCCCTCTCCATAAGAATTACGCACAAGTCCTTCTTCAATCGCTTTCCGGGATTCTCCATAGTCTGTTGCCGCTAAGACCATCCCCACCAAAAACAGGAGTACCAATGCTACGATCAGACTTCTATATCGACCAGCCTTGCACCAAGCGCACATGCGCCCATATATACGACCAGACATATCGTCATCACCCCGCTCCCTATGATGTTTCCATACAGACAAGATATAAATTCCGGAAAACTAAGACTCATATACGCAATAATGATATAGGGAATTGCCGACATCACCTTAAATTCATAACGCTTCGCAGCCAGTATCGTATCAATTTCCCGTTTTACTTCTATTCTGCCGCTCATTTGTTCTACCGTGTTCTGAATAATGGCGATCATATCTCCGCCGCTTCTTTTTGCCGCCGAAAATACTGCGGAAAAATTTTTCACATCCTCCAGCCGAACCCTCTCTGCAAACTCTTCCAGAGCCTGTTCCATAGGGATCTGAACCTGAAGCTGCCGCACAATAACCGCCATTTCCAAGGAAATCAAACTGTCTTTTGCATACAAAAGCCGGAGTTCCTTCTGTGTTTCCTTCACCGCATTTTCCACAGAATATCCTGTATTAAGCGCCGATGCCATGCTCTGGATCATCTCTTTAAACTGTATTAAAAACTCTGCTTTCTTCTTATATATACAGTCTTTTTCCATACTTTTATAATTCCATATCCAAAACGGAAGTAATACCGGAAATGCCCACAGCGATCGATAGTAAAGCCATGCTGTAACAGCCGTCAATCCTCCCGCCTTAACCTGCATCAACAATTTTTCCCTTGCGTAAATACCCTGCTTCCAATAGTTTTTCGGTGTGTGTAAGCTCTTTTTGTTTTCTCCAAATTCCTTGAATCTTCCCATTCTCCTCTCCTGTTTCTTCATAAGTATAAAGTGCATCCAGTAAAATCTCGCCGTCTCTGTAATCCACCACCTCACTGATTTCCAACACCTTTCTGCTCTTATCCCGCAGCCGACCCAGATGTACGATAATATCTATCCCCGAAGCGATCTGTCTGCGGATTGCCGGAAGGGGAAGGTCCATTCCCATCAGCACCATTGTCTCCAGCCTGCTTAACATGTCTTTCGGACTGTTGGCATGTCCGGTGCTCAGGCTTCCGTCATGTCCTGTATTTAACGCCTGCAACATATCGATCGCCTCAGCAGAACGAACCTCTCCCACAATAATCCTGTCCGGCCGCATACGGAGCGCCGCCTTAATAAGGTCACGGATCGTCACTGCTCCCGTACCCTCTACATTGGCATTTCTGGCTTCCAGACTTACCAGATTCGGCACATCTAAAATACGAAGCTCTGCATTATCTTCGATTGTAATAATTCTTTCATCTTTGGGAATATACTGCGACAACGCGTTTAAGAATGTGGTCTTCCCGGAGCCTGTCCCTCCACTGATAAAGATGTTATATCCTGCCCTGACCAGCATAGACAGAAAACTTACGACTTCCCTACTGACAGAATGCCACAAGATAAGTTCTCTCATCGTAATCGATTCTCGTGGAAACTTGCGGATTGTTACAATAGGACCGTTGAGTGCGATCGGCGCAAGCACCACATTTACCCTGGAACCGTCCGAAAGCCTTGCGTCTACAATAGGAGACGCTTCATTGACCAGTCGATTAGAACCCGCCACAATTTGTTGAATGACATCTTCCAGCTTTTCTCTGGATACAAATCGCTTGTCTGACTGACAGATTCGTCCGTCTCGTTCAAAAAAGATGTTTTGGGTACCGTTGATCATAATTTCGGTAATCCCTTCATCCTCCAGAAAATCCTGCAAAAGATCCAGCTTCCGAAAAGCGTTAAACAGCTCTTTTCCGAGCGCAGTCCGTACTCCCAGAGGAATGTATTCCTGCTCACTCACATCCTGCAATACCCGGTAGATGATCCTGGTCAATTCTTCGTCTTCTACTTCCTTCGACAGATCCAGCTCCTCAAGAATCCTTGCATGAAGTTGTTCCGCCTCGATCATGACACTCCTTTCTAATAATTTTCTTTAAAACTTTTTCGTACCCAAGCAGACTCGCCTCTTTCTCAAACTGGCGTATCTTCGCCTCGCTATAGCGGTCTTTGCGCCACAACATATGGATTTCCGTACAGATATTAAGAACCTTTAACACCTCTTGGAGCCCTTCGTCAATATCCAGAATCAGTACCTCATAAATACTCTCTTCCAGAATCCTTCGAATCAATTCCGTCCACTCCTCTGCCCGAATACTTTTCATATCTTCTGCAACCGACATAGGCAGTATATAATCCAGTTTTTTACGATGTCTTACAACCGTCGTGAGCAAAAGTCCCAGATTGCCTTTTTCCTGTCTCGCATAGTAGAGCACGTCCGAAAGCGTCTGTTCCCCCTCCTCAAAATGTCCGCCGATCCCTCCGCACAGCTCCAGATTCAAATACAATACGTTTCTGGAAGCCGCCAGTTCTTCGCCCAGTCTCAGTCCATACGACGTCTTTCCGATGCGGTGTACAGGAGAAAAGATTCCGATTACCTTTGCAGTCTTTTTTCTTCCGAATGTACCGAAAATACTCTCTTCTTTCTCCTGAAATCCGCATTCCTTTATAAGCGCCGCCATAATCTGCCTGCCGGGTTGATACTTGTATAAAAGTATCTCTCCTTCTTCCGCTTTCACATCCCTGTGGCTGTAAAGCAAGAATACTTTCTCTGCACCTATCCGGCTTCTATCCTCCCTTCTGTACTCTTCTGAAAGAAAAAGAAGGTGGATCTGCGTCTCTTGAGCTAACGATTCCAGCTGACTGACACTGCTGCACACCTGCACCTGAACCGAAAGCTCTTTCTTCTGCATCAAATACACTGCCAATGCCTGTGCATATTCTTCTTCTGGGTCACAAATGATCAAATTCTTACCACTCACATAATGTACCTCCCGTATTACATACGTCTTCTTTTTTACTTACTTTGCCTTGAATTCTCTGCCGAAATGGCTTGAAATTCTTGAATTACGTTGAAACTATCAATAGATAAAACAATCAGATACAAGTCTTTTGTGCGACTTGTAGGACGATTATAACCCCTCTTTTTCTTTCTGTCTACCCTTGATGGCAAATCCAAATATCTTTGTGAATCCTCACCAAATTCCGATGGTTTTTTTCTCCACAAAATTTGATAAAATCTTTTTCTTCTTTCTTCTTTTCAAACCTTTCCACAAAAGTTATAATAAATTATCGTTAAAAATGACAGTTTTGATTTTCCGAAAGGATTGTTTTATGAAGCTACTTACATTTACTATAAAAGATTTAGACAAGTCCCTCTCCCGGACACTTCCTGCCGGTCAGATACATGTGTGGATGTTTTCCCTCGCCGATACCGATAATATACACGCCTGCTTTTCCCTGCTCAGCCCGGAAGAAAAAAAACGGCTCGGTCACTTTCAAAAAGAAAATGATCGAAACCGCAGTCTCATAGGACGTTCTATGCTGAGGTATCTTCTCGGCCGTTATTTATCTTATCCGCCGGAAAAACTCTGCTTCGAAACAAATATTCACGGAAAGCCTTTGCTTATCGAAGAAAAGCTGCCGTTTTCGGTTCATTTTAACCTTTCCCATTCCGGCGATTGGATTGCCCTTGCCTTTTCTTCGGATACTCCCATTGGCATAGATATTGAAAAACTCCGACCGTCCATAGACCGCCAAAAGATTATCCGGCGTTTCTTTCATCCGAAAGAAACTTCTGTATTTCACGCGTCGGAAGAAAGCTCTCACGAACTTTTATTTTTCCGTTACTGGACCATCCGTGAAGCATTTTTAAAAGCTCTGGGAAGCGGATTTGCCATCTCCCCGGACTCATTTCTTGTAGAACCTGTCTCCGGGAAAGAGGCCGCGCCTGCCAAGTACCGAATCATCGGAAACGATAAAGACTACTCCGGCTGGCAGGTAGAAGCGATAGCTGCTGCGGAAGGCTATGTCTGTAGTATCTGTTACCACATGCAGACTTCGTCAAAAGCCCTGATAGAAAGAAATTCCGTATAAAAGAGCAACTCCCGGCGTCCCCAGTACTCCTGAAGTTACGAAGGTCGCCGGGTTCATACCAACACGGACAGGAATATCCTGCGACACTAAAAACTGGTTAATGAAAAATATCATTGCAAACCCGAGGATTGCACGTATGAAAAAATTAACGATGACACTTGAGCGATATTCCGGCATACAGATTCCTTCTTTCTTGTTTCTATATCCATATATATCCTGTTCTCTTGTATTTTATTCCCCCAATCTGTCTATACTATAGGTAACTTTAAACATTTCTGGAAAGAGGAGGTACATTATGAAACTTTTCTCGCACCGATCCACAGCACAAAAAAACAACAGCCTTCTGGCAGAGATCAGACAAACAAAACAGGAAATTGACGATGCTTATACCAATTTCCAGAACGCTTCCGATCCTGATCTCATCGACTGTTATATCTACCAGAGCAACGCCGCCTGGATGCGCTACAGCTTCTTATTAAGACAGGCAAAAGCAGATTAAAAAACCGGAAAGACTTGCCATATTTCAAGTCTTTCCGGTTTTCTTTTCTACAGCTCAATCTGTATCGTCCGGTTACTCCTGTGATACTGATGATAACGTACCCCCGCCGCGTCAAACATCCGCATGGACGCCTGCACGGAAGGCGTATCCACATACTTATTACTGTCATAAATTACTTCTTTGATTCCACATTGAATGATCGCCTTGGCACATTCATTACATGGAAACAAGGAAACATAGAGCTTCGCTCCCTCAAGGCTTCCTCCCCTGTAATTTAAAATCGCATTCAGCTCACTGTGTACCGTATAAATATATTTCGTTTCTAACGGATTCTCTCCCTCTCTCGTCCAAGGAAATTCATCATCTGAACAGCCTTTCGGAAGTCCGTTATATCCCATGGACAATATTTTATTATCCTGGCTTACGATGCAGCAGCCAACCTGTGTGTTCGGATCTTTGGAACGAAGTCCCGAAAGAATTGCAACTCCCATAAAATACTCGTCCCATGTAATATAATCTTCTCTTTTGTCCGCCATGTGAACTTCCTCCTGTAATATTTATTTTGTTCCGAAAATACGGTCGCCCGCGTCACCCAGTCCCGGAACGATATATTTATGTTCGTTCAGATGATCGTCTAAAGCGCCGATATAAAGATCAACATCCGGGTGTGCCTTCACCATACGCTCAACGCCTTCCGGAGCTGCGATGATACACATGAAACGAATATTTTTCACACCCTTATCTTTTAACATCTGTAGCGCCGCCACGCTGGAACCTCCCGTTGCCAGCATCGGGTCGACTACAAACACTTCTCTCTCATCACAGTCTGACGGCAGCTTGCAGTAATACTCCACCGGTTCAAAGGTATCCGGATCGCGGTACAAACCGATATGTCCTACTTTTGCCGCCGGAATCATATTCAAAATACCGTCCACCATTCCGAGTCCGGCTCTTAAGATCGGAACGACTGCCAGTTTCTTTCCGCAAAGTTCCTTTGCCGTCATCTCACAGATCGGTGTTTTGATCGTAACGTCCTGAAGTTTCAAATCTCTTGTCGCTTCGTAACACATCAGAGAAGCAATTTCTCCTACGATTTCACGAAATTCTTTGGAACCCACGTCCTCTCTGCGGATATAGTTTATTTTGTGCTGAATTAACGGATGCTCCATAACTTGTACTTTTGCCATTTTTATCCTCCTTATATTACCTTATACATTTATAATATGATGTCCCGCTGCTTTTAACAGTCGGTTCATAATAGCGCTCCCTATGCCGTCGCCGGAAAAAGACTCACTATATATGTAATCTACTTTATCTTTATCAAACTCTCTCAAAATTCCGTAAAGACGGGCAGCAATCGTTGCTTCGTCTTTTCTTGTTCCGATGGATTTGACGTCTCCGCATTCATACCGGGAAACTGTTTCCCGGGTACCGATGATTCCCACCTTACAGCCTTTCTCCATCTGTTCTTTTGCCATTCTATTAATGGCAGACACAACTTGATCGATCTCTCCTTCTACAATGCAAAGCTCTGCTTTCGGCGCATAATGACGGTACTTCATCCCCGGCGCTTTCGGTTTCTCTTTGCTCTCCGGATCGATAATGGCAATATCTTCTGCAACCTCCCCGATCAAATCTTCCAACATTTCTCTTGTAATCGCCCCCGGACGCAAAATCATGGGCGGCGTGACCGTCATATCAAGGATCGTAGACTCCACGCCAATATCTACTGCTCCTCCGTCCACGATCATCTCAATCTTACCGCTTAAATCTTCCTCCACATGCCGGGCGGTTGTAGGGCTTGGTTTTCCCGATGTGTTGGCGCTTGGAGCTGCAATATAGCCGCCTCCCGCATCGATAACCGCTCTTGCGATCTCGTCGCTGGGCATACGGACAGCAACCGTATCCAGACCTCCTGTCGTTCCATAAGGAACTTTGTCATTCTTCTCAAATATCATAGTAAGAGGACCGGGCCAGTATTTTTCTGCAATCAAGGCTGCCTCCCGTGAAACCGATGTTGTGATTTTTCCCAAATCCTCCATCTTTGTAATATGGATGATCAACGGATTATCCGACGGTCTCCCTTTTGCAGCGTAGATTTTCTCTGCCGCCTTTTCATTCAGGGCATCCGCACCGAGCCCGTATACCGTCTCCGTAGGAAAGGCTACAAGTCCGCCGTTTCTTAAAAAATCTCCTGCCATACGGATGGCTTCTTTATCCAATTGTTTTTTTTCTGTTTTTCTTATTATTGTCTCCATGTGACTTATTATACTACACTCTAATCTTGCAGACAAGCAAGGATTCCATCTGCAATAGCTTTTGCCATCTGTTTCTGGTATTCTTCGTCCGATAACTGTTCTGCTTCCTCGGGATTACTTAAGAATCCACACTCCACGATCAAAAGCGGCGCTTCTGTTTTTTTCAGTAAATAATACGTATCGTTCGCCTTTGGTTGTTTCGTATTATCCTTATCCACAGTTCGTAAAATGTCCTGCATTATAGCAGCGTCTTTTTCTCCCTGCGCAGAATGGGTAAAGAAAAAGACTTGCGCGCCCTTCACATCAGACTGATGGAAGCTATTCTGATGGATACTGACCGCAAGAGCGGGCTTGCTTTTGTTGATCAGCTCTATCCGCTCTCTCATATCCTGTATTTTCTGATTTCCCGAAGGGTCTTTCGCAAGACATTCATCTTTCTGTCTCGTCATAATAACCCGGACATCCTTTTTTTCCAGTTCTTTCTTCACCATTTTCGCGATCGCCAGGTTAATGTCCTTTTCCAGCGCTCCGTTTACTCCTACTTTTCCGGCGTCCCTTCCCCCGTGTGCTGGTTGTAGTTTACGCAAATTGTGATATGTATTCCCCAGTATATATGGGGAGTTAGAAATGTATTGAGATTAGATAGCCTTTTTCTCCAAGTCCTCACAGTAAACGCTTGAAAATAAATGTTCCAGTTCATTTCCGAAGTTGTATGAGATTTTAAGTTTGCGGTTTTCATAAACTGTTATCTGGTCTATCATTTCCACAATAATATCTCTGTCTAATTCTTCAATGTCTTTCAGTTCCAACAACCGCCTTAACCACGGTGTTTCAAAAACATCTTCTGTTACACTTTCCTTTTTCTTTTCTTCCAGCGTTTCAATCTGTTTGGAGTAAAGCGTTTCTTTTTGTTGATAGTCCTCTCGATAAGAAAGAAATTCTTCTTTAGAAATCAGTTCGTCTTTGTAATCTTCATAAATTGACTTTTTCAACTTCTTCACTCTTTCAAGCTCTGCTTTTAACTTTATCAGTTCTATGTCTGTTGATTTTCTGATTTTTGTTGCTGTGAAAGATTGTGATTTTACAAGTTCCTGCAAGTTCTCTACATTGCGGATAATCTGCTTTAAATCTCCCAGCACAATATCATTCAATACTTGAAACGGGAGCGTGTGCGGAGTGCAATAATCTTTTCCGCTTCTTTTGTAAGTTCCACAATAGAATGAATAGGACTTACTTCCGTCAGCACGTCGCCAGAAATTTTTCATCATTGCCCGACCACAATCGCCACACTTGATAAAACCTGCAAAGATATTTTTATTTGTTTCTAAATCAATATCCCTATGCTTTTTTGTCAGCAGTTTTTGTACCTTATCCCACAGTTGACGGTCTATAATCGGTTCATGTGTATTTTCAACCCTTATCCAGTTTTCTTTCTCAACTAGACGCTGTTTGCTTCTCATACGTTGATGTTTCTTTCCTTGTACCATGTTTCCAATATAAATCTCATTTTGCAACATCACTTTAATTGTGGAATACGTCCAATAAGAAGTTTTCTCTAAACGGTTGCAATTTTTGTAATTTTCGCCGTTGAGCTTTTTATATTCCGACGGACAAAGGATACCCTCTGCATTTAGTATTTTTGCAATGCTTTGTTTCCCTATTCCTTGTGCATACATAGTAAATACTCTTTTTACAACTTCGGACGCATATTCATCAATCACAAGTTTATTTTTATTTGCAGGAGATTTCTTATAACCATAGCTTGTAAAAGCTCCGATAAATTCTCCTGCTTTCTGCTTTGATTTTACAGTCGCTTGAACTTTATTAGAAATATCTCTGGCATACTGTTCGTTGAATATATTTTTAATAGGAAGTAACATATCGTATGCCTGCTTCATACTATCAATATTATCTGTTACAGAAATAAAACGAACATTAAGCTCTGGAAATATTCTTTCCAAATATCGCCCCGTATCAATGTAATCTCGTCCGAAACGGGAAAGGTCTTTTACAACAACGCAATTTACCTTGTTATCTTCAATATCAGAAATCATTCTATGAAAATCTGGTCTATTGAAATTCGTTCCCGTAAATCCGTCATCAATGTAAACATCATATAAGATAAATTCATCATGCTTGTTCACATATTCTGTTAAAAGTTTTCTCTGATTTCCTACACTATCGCTTTCTTCCTTATCTCCGTCCTCTCGTGATAATCTGATATAAATAGCCACGTTAAATAAGTTTGAACCTTTTTGATAAATCATTTTTCCACCTATTCAACTGCCGTACCTATGATAATATTATACCATAAAGTACGGCTTCTTTCCATTGTTTTCAAAGGTTTTACCCTCTTGATATTCCTTTTTTTACATGAGATTTCACGATACGGACAAGTAATTCTTCTACGGAAAATTTACCTAAAAATTCCCGTTCCACGATATATTGTGCAGGTTCTTTTTTAGCCAAGTTATCAACCCCCTTAACCAGCTATCTATTCTCAACATACGCACATAGGCTTATCCAATATGCGTATTTTTCACAATGTTACAGAAGCAGGCAGACGGCTTTGGAAAGCTCCGTTAGTATCTCAACTATTCCCATTCCTGTGGGCAGAACCGCACCATGCGGACGTATCATTATTCTGTGAGGATAGGTCGTGGCAAAACGACTTTTCCAACAGTCGCTCTCGGATCACTGCGTGGGTCGCTCGCTTTCTTTTGAAAAGGTCGTGGCGTACAGTCCCCGTGGCTCGCTATCTCACAAACGTATCTGTCTGCTTTATTCAGTTGTCAAAGAGCTGTGGCGAAAGCGTGTTGCTTTCATGTAAAAGCAGGGGCAGAGCAGGAAAGAGGGGATTGAACAAATCATGCTCTGCGGTTACTGCTTGTTATTCTTCGGTTTCTAAAGAAATATCAAAGTCCAAAATCATTTTGATAAGTGCTTCTCTGATACGTCCTTTTAATTCCATGTCTACGACTATGCAGACATTACCATATTTGTCGTAGAACGGACGCAAACAACATTTTGATATGTACGGGTCATACAATGCCAGTATCTTTTCAATCGAATTTACGTTGCCGTCCACAGCCGACGAGATAAGGTAAAATGACGGGCGTGTGTTATTCATCATTCATGTTCTCCTTTAATTTTTTCTTGATTTCTTCAAGTGAGTTCTTCCTACTGCGGAACGACGTTGAACGGTTAATCTTTAATCTGTCGCCGATTTCTGTATCGCTCATGCCTAAGAAGAAATACATCAACAAGATTTCCCTGTCTTTTTCAGACAGATACTTAATCGCTTCTGCTAAATCATCATCAAGGACACGAACCTCAATACCGCATACATCAAAGGTGATATAATCGCTTTCGTATTCGTCCCAGACTGCCAGCTTTTCCACGACGATTTCTGGAAGCTCACAATAGGAAATTTCCTTATTTCTTCGTCGTTTTAATTCTTTGCGATAATTACGGACAATGCCTTTCACTACACGTTTGAGCTTGCAGTCAAATTGACATTGTATTGTCTTTTGGAAGTCCGACGGTTTCATATCATCACACCCCCTTTCCGTTATGACGTGAAAAGTGTTTATCCCTCTTTCCGCACCATATCTGTACAGCAAGGTGTGATTTGTTGCATGATTTTGAAAAAAAGTGAAAAAATTTTTTCGGGTACAAAAAAAGCCCGCACAAAACATATAGTCTGTACGAGCTATTAAAGCTGTGAGATATTCAGTTGTTGATAAAATGCTGTTAGGTAGTGTATGATTGTATAGAATTTCGCTTAAAATGTTCCATAATACAATCCCCCTTACAGCACTTGTTTTGTATTACACTTTTGTCTTTTTGGTAATCTTGTAAATATATTCTTCTGGTGTAGGGCGTTTATTTCCAAAATACTTTCTGAAATTCGCCTGCACTTCTGGGTCGGTGCTGTTCATAGCTTCATCAATCGTCGCTTCAATATCAGCCCGAACATCAGCCAATGATACACCGCCAGCTTTTGCACCAGCTTTCAATGCTTTTTTTATATCACGTTTTTTAAGTCCTAACATGGTATCACTCCTAAAAATAAAATAGTTCTTCAAATTTTTTATCAAGTGCAATACACAAAATAAGTGCAAGTTTAGCAGTAGGATTGAATTGTCCCGTTTCAATAGAGCTAATTGTATTACGAGAAACCCCCACCATTTCAGCCAATGCAGACTGCGACAGTTTCCTTTCTGTTCTTACTTGCTTTAAGTTATTTTTCAATATCAATTGTTCATTCATATTGCTACTCCATACATATCACAAATTGTGATAATTACAGCTAGTGTTGTAGTTACAGCACCAATAAGAAAAAAAATGAAGAAAATTGTTCTTTTTGACATTCTCCATTTAGAAAATATCTCTCCAGTAAGCGAAGCTATAAACATTGCTGTTATACCCGTGTTAAGTTCCGTAGATGTAATCAAACTAAAAAAAGCAATAATTATATATACAGCTACAAACATCATCTTGCCAAATAAATAACCTTGGGTTTTTGTATGTTTTGTTTCTTCATCAACACCTAACATTCCTTCTTTTTTGGCTTTTGCTAAAACTTCCTCTTTATCCATAAAAAGACCTCCCTTTCTGCCAAGTTTTATTTACACACATAATATAGCACAGCCAAGTTTTGTTGTCAATTATTTTTGCACAGTTTACTTGTCAGAAATACTGCGTGAAAATCTAATAAGAAATGCACGCTATATTTGATTATCCTACAATCTTCCAGTTACTATCTTTATGTAACACAAGCTCATACTGCGACACCTGCGTCGCCTTTGTCTGATTATCAATGAATTTTACAGCCACCTTGACTTTCACATTGTCCCCGTCCTTTGTAAAGATAGGGTTTACCAATTCAGAATACAGATAGTCCCTGCCGATAGGTTCAATCACATTCCCAGATACATAGTAGGCAAGCTCTTTTTCTGTGGCTGTTGGATAGAGCTTAAAGAATGTTTCCAGAAATGCGGTAGCGTCATTTACCGTATCAGCGTCCACGCTTGCGTCTACTTCTGGGGTCTTTGGCTCATAGTCTGATTTTTCGATTGCTGGTGCAAGGGTAGGGTTCTGAACGATTACCATATCCCCGTCAGCGTCCACATGGACTTTTACGGTATAGGTTGCTTTCACATTGCTTGTCTGTTCTCCCTCTTTTATCTGCTGATCTACTTCGTAGGTAGCAGAAAAAGTGTCCGTTCCCGACTGTTCGATACTCCATACAATCACATCTGTAACTGTGGAGCTGGTCGGTATATCCGTTCTAATTGTATCAACATTCAAGTCCTGCAATTCCTTTGTCAGATAACCGTTGATTGCCTGCGTCCTTGCTTCAATCGCTTCTTTGCTGTTATTCCATGTGTAATAGGACTTCGCAAAGTTCTTCACGAAATTTTCTATCCCGTTGGTGTCCTGCAAGCGAAGCTCAATGATTTCTTTTTCATGGGTCGTGTGCTGGTCGATAGCGGTAAAATTCTTATACACCCCAAAACTCACGCTTGCGATAAGCACCACCCACAACGCAATCACGGTTTTCTTATGTGTGC
>CAUWLL010000011.1:0-70509 GCA_963559605.1 uncultured Lachnospiraceae bacterium | reverse complement strand
TCTCTATCGTGTCATCTGGTTTTTGTTGGGACAAAAGAACAACCGTCTCCACATGCACCGTATGCGGGAACTGATCTACCGCCCTGACTCTCTCAAGCTCATACCCATTCTCTCTCAAAAACTTCACATCCCTCGCCAGCGTCGCAGAGTCACAGCTTACATACACGATCCTCTCCGGTTTCATATCCACCATCGTCTGAAGAAGTGTCTCTTCACATCCTTTTCTTGGCGGATCTACTACGATCACATCTGCATGTGCCGTCTCGCCGCCATGCTCTTTCGCATAATTTTCATAATACCGAGGCAACACTTCTTCCGCTTTTCCAACAAAAAACTCTGCATTTTCAATTTCATTTATCCTTGCATTATTTTTCGCGTCTTCAATTGCCTGTGGTACAATCTCCACACCGTACACCTTCCCGGATTTCTGCGCCAGAAATAAGGAAATAGTCCCGATTCCGCAATACAAATCCCACACCACCGGAGTGTGTCCTGTTTTCTCTTGGCTATACTCTTCCAATCCTGCGTATTCCAGCGCCAGTCCATACAACTTCTCTGTCTGCACCGGATTCACCTGATAAAATGAAAGGGGAGAAATCTGATATTTTACATTCCCAATATAGTCCGTGATATGACCCTGCCCCCAAAGAAGACGAATTTCATTTCCCATGATAACATTTGTTTTCTCTTTATTAATGCTAAGAGTAATACTAGTCATCCCCGAAATCCGAGATAACCTCTCTGCCAACACTTCCCCATGCGGCAGTTTCTCTCCATTTATTACCAGACAAACCATAATTTCTCTTGTGGTAAATCCATAACGAATCAACACATGACGAACCAACCCACGATGCCGCTCTTCATCATAAGCCGAAATATGATATTCTTCCATGAACTCTACAATACACTTCAAAATTTCTTCATTTACTTTTACTCCAAGAGCACAATTTCTATTCGGAATAATACTGTGCGTTCTTCCGGCATAAAATCCGGTAATAATACGTCCGTCCTTATCCGTGCCAATAGGAAACTGCGCTTTATTTCTGTAATGATACGGCCCGCCCAAATCTTCTGTCTCATCCATTCCTACAATAGGCTCCATAATCCTGTCCAACAGTTCCTCCGGCACTTCACCAATGCGCATCAAATTCCCTTTGACCTTATTTTCTTTAAAAACAAGCTGCTTCTCATACTTCATTTCCTGAATCTGACAGCCGCCACATTTACGTGCCATCGCACACACCGGACTCTCCACGCGATATTTTGACGGTGCAAGAATATTCATAAGTCTTGCATAGCCATAATTCTTTTTTGCCTTCATCACCTTGGCTTCCACCATGTCTCCAATAATTGAATCTTTAATGAAAAGCGTGTATCCATCCACCTTTCCAATACCCTCTCCACCAATGCCAATGTCTTCAATTGTTACCTTTACAATATCATTTTTTTGCATATATATACTCCATTTTTTCATTTAGGTACAGGTCAAATTGCAATTTAGGACGTAGCACTTTTGAAAAATACTACGTCCTCATTTAAACATTTATATACTGGTTTTTCTTAGGTTCGACTCAAACATTCGGTTATATCCCAACCAGTCGTTAGTGTTTTTATCTTTGAAAATCTCTGTAAGCGTCTGCATTTTCGCATCTGTACAGTCTGCAAAATTAAGCGCCAACGCCTCTGCCAGCGCAGGTTTCTTCGGGGAACCGTATTCCAGCTCACCGTGATGCGCGATCACGCAATGTTTCAATTCACTCACCAATTTCTCCGGACATCCCGGAATACTTCTTACTGCCTCACTGATCATTTCCACGCCCATGACGATATGTCCGAGAAGCTGACCGTCGTCGGTATAATCATTTTCGGGAAATGGCGACAACTCTTTTGTCTTCCCAATATCATGACAGATGGCCGCCGCATACAATAAGTCTTTATTCAAAATCGAATAAGCCCCCACCATATATTCACAAAATTTCACAACACTTAATGTATGTTCGAGAAGCCCTCCTGCAAATCCGTGATGTACAGTCTTTGCCGCAGAATGCTCTTTAAATTTCTTAACAAACGCAGTATCCTTTACAAAATAATACTCTACGATCTGACGTAAATATTGATTGCCAATCTGCTTCACATATTTCATCAGCTCTTCATACATGCCATCCGCACTCTTTTCACTGGTAGGCATATAATCTGCCGCCACATACTCATCCTCGTAGGCTTTTCGGATCTGTTTAATGTTGAGCTGAAGATTGTTATTATAGCTCACCACTTCTCCGAAAACTTCAATAAAATCCATCTCATCATAATCTGCAATACCGCTGGAGTTAGGATCCCAAACCTTTCCATCCAGAGTTCCCGTCTTGTCTTGCAATATCAAATTGTCATACGGCTTCCCGTTTCTTGTCTCAGCACTTCGTTTCCCTTTACAAAGATAAATACTGCGAATTGTCTCACCTTCTGCAAGTGTATTAATATATCTCATTTTTCTGCCTCTTTCTATTTTTTTGTTTTTACTGTCACTGTGAAATCTATATCTACATAGTTATCTTTCTCAGCTCCTTGACGGCAGCCTTTCAGACTCACCTTATTTCCCACTTTATTACTCATAAGCATATTTTGGTAAATCTTATAGCTGCTTATCTGAAGATCATCCATATATGTAAGAATATCCCCACTCTGGATTCCCGCTTCCATAGCCGGAGAGCCCGCTTCCACTGCTTTTACATACACTCCCTCCGGGATTCCGTGCTTTCCAGACATCTCATCTGTCACGTCAACACCATGGATCCCCAGATACGGTACGCCTTCTCCGTTGGACATAAACTCTATCACGTCTTTCAAATCAGAAATCGCATAGCCATCCACACATACGTTGTCATCGCTGCTTTTCACAGCAGGATCAAGAACGCCCACAACGGTTCCGTCCCGGTCAAATACCACACCGCTTCCTCCCGTCGTACCTGCTAATTCCACCTCTAGTACCCGGTACTGTCCGTCTGCACATTCCACGAACTGTTCGCAGGAGGAAACCAGTCCGTATCCTGCCGCATTATCCTTCCCAAACGGTTTTCCGAGCAGAATAACCACATCTCCAGGCTCTAAACGGTAGGAACTTCCAAGCTCTGCCGCTTTTAACTGCCCCAACGTCTCACTTCTTACATCCGTCCGCTGTACGGCATATACAGTGAGTCCCAGATTTTTATCCGTCATCTTTTCTTCCGCAGGAGCAGACGTTCCGTCAAAAAAAACTCCGTGGAATTTCTCTTTCGCCGTCACCTCTATGGTCTGCCCGAGGATCAGAAGTTCCTGACCGTTATCTGCAACAATGACACCTGCTGTACATTTCTCCTGCTCAGAGTCCTCCTTTTTTGAGACACCATTAGCAGGCACAACAACAAGCTCCACCATACTCTTTTTTCTGCGCAGAGCAAACGAATCTAAAGTCCGTATAACCTTTCTGTAATTTTCTTTTTCCGACTGCTTCTTTTGAGACTGCGCAGTCGCATGATTTCCGGCTTCGCTTTCTTTTTTCTCCTCGTTATCTTCTTTATCGTCCTCTTTTGGGATTGTAACTTCTTTCGGGTTCCGGGCGAGTCCTTTTTCTATCCATGGTTTAAACGCATAAAAACTAGCGCAGGAAACAATTCCGAAAACAAGCCCCAAGACTATCATCCTACGGATTCCTGTTTTCAGTTTCTTTGCACTTCCCGCCTCATCCTTGATCACTTCCTGTAAAAAAGAATATTCTTCCTTGTGCTCAGATTCTTCCTGTGGACCTTTATACTCTTCCATAAATGGTTCACGCTCCTTTACAATCCTTTTTATAGTATACCGTATCCCCTGTAAATGTTCAATATTTATCCTTTTCTTTATAGCTCAAATAGGTTAAAATAGGTCTAGGTGAGAATTATGAATAAAAAAACTTTAACAAAATTAGAATATTACAAAATCATAGAACTATTAACAGAACATGCTTCTTCTTTCAGTGGAAAAGAATTATGCAGACGTTTAAAGCCAATGACAGATTTAACGGCTATCCGTTCTGCCCAGGAGGAAACAAAAGCTGCATTTACCCGAATTGTCAAAAAGGGGCGACCGTCTTTTGACGGGTGCAATCCGGTCAGCGACTCTCTGCGGAGACTGGAGATCGGAGGCGCTTTGGGAAGCGGCGAGCTTCTCCGTATTTGCAAATTATTAGAAGCCGCCGGACGTGTGAAAGCTTACGGACGACATGAAAATGCCGATGAATGTGAGGACTGTCTCGATCCATATTTTTCCGAATTAAGTCCGGTATCCGTACTTTCTACAGAGATTCGCAGATGTATTATTGAAGAAAATGAGATCAGCGATGATGCAAGCGCAGAACTCAAACGCATCCGACGATCTATGGGACAGATAAACGATAAAGTACACGCTACTCTTTCCGGTATGGTAAACGGCTCTCTCAGAACCTATCTACAGGAGCCCATTATCACCATGCGCGGGGACCGCTATTGTATCCCTGTAAAAGCAGAGTACAGAAGTCAGGTTCCCGGAATGATACACGACCAGTCCTCTACCGGTTCTACGCTGTTTATTGAACCGATGACGGTTGTAAAACTGAACAATGATTTAAAAGAATTATACGGAAAAGAGCAGGAGGAAATTCAAGTAATCCTTGCCCGCCTGAGTGCAGACGCGGCAGAGTACATTTCCGATATACAGACAGACTTTACCGTTCTCAGAGAGCTTGATTTCATTTTCGCAAAAGGCTCTCTTGCCATTGATATGAACGCAAGCTTTCCGATTTTCAATACAGAAGGACGCGTCCATATCCGAGAAGGACGTCACCCTCTTCTGGATAAAAAGAAAGTAGTGCCGATCACCCTGACATTGGGGGATACCTTCGACCTCCTCATTGTCACCGGACCGAACACCGGAGGTAAGACCGTTTCCTTAAAAACCGTCGGACTATTTACACTGATGGGGCAGGCCGGACTTCATATCCCGGCTCTCGACCGAAGTGAATTGGCCGTATTTACCGAAGTGTATGCAGATATTGGAGACGAACAAAGTATTGAACAAAGTCTCAGTACCTTTTCCTCTCATATGACAAACATTGTATCCTTTTTAAAACAAGTAGATGAACGATCCCTTGTGCTCTTCGATGAGCTCGGAGCAGGAACAGACCCCACCGAAGGTGCTGCTCTTGCCATTTCTATTTTGAACCACCTGCATAGACGAGGGATTCGAACGATGGCAACCACTCACTACAGCGAGCTCAAAATATATGCTCTCGGAACCCCCGGCGTGGAAAATGCTTCCTGTGAGTTTGACGTGGAAACCCTTCGCCCTACGTATCACTTGTTGATCGGTATCCCCGGTAAGAGTAATGCATTTGCCATCGCCGGGAAATTAGGGCTTCCCGATTATATTATCAACGACGCACGGACAAGACTCAGCGAGCAGGACGAATCCTTTGAAGATATTCTGACAGACCTGGAGACCAGTCGTCGTACCATTGAAAAAGAACAGGAAACAATCGCCTCTTACAAACGGGAGATTGAGCGGTTAAAGCAGGAAACTCAGGAAAAACAAAAAAAGCTGGAAGAACAAAAAGAACGTATTCTGCGGCAAGCCAATGAAAAAGCCCACGCCATTCTGGCAGAGGCAAAAGAAACTGCCGACGAAACTATGCGAAACTTCCACAAATTTGGCAAAGAAAATATCTCTGCCGCCGACATGGAACGCGAACGCGAGCGTCTCCGCAAAAAGATGGAAACCACCCGCTCAGGCATGATGAAAGAACCTGCAAAACCGAAAAAAGCATACAAGCCTTCTGACTTTAAACTCGGAGAGTCTGTCAAGGTTCTCAGTATGAACCTTAACGGAACTGTGGCATCCCACCCCGACGCAAAGGGCAATCTCACTGTCCAGATGGGTATTTTACGCTCTCAGGTCAATATATCTGACCTTGAGATTATTGACGAAAAACCGGCTTACTTGCAGAAAACCTCCCGTCAGACAGGAAAAGGAAAATTAAAAATGAACAAATCTTTGTCTGTCGGCATGGAAATTAATCTGCTGGGAAAAACCGTCGACGAGGCGATCGCCGAACTGGACAAATATCTGGATGACGCAAGCCTTGCGCATCTTAGTTCTGTACGTATCGTACACGGCAAAGGTACCGGAGCTTTAAGAACCGGCATTCACCAATATTTAAAAAGACAAAAGCACGTCAAGTCCTTCCGTCTCGGAGCCTTCGGCGAAGGCGATGCCGGCGTGACGATCGCAGAGCTCAAATAAGATCATGAGCGTGCAGAGCACGGAACAATCAGTGTAATCAAAACAAAAAACAGCGACATGGAGACAACAACTATGGTAAACAAGCAAAAAATATTAATTGTAGATGACGATGAAAATATTGCAGAATTAATCTCACTGTATCTTACAAAAGAGTGTTTTGACACCGTGATGGTACATGATGGCGAAGAAGCTCTGACCGCTTTTGACACCTGTCAGCCCAACTTAATCCTTTTGGATCTGATGCTTCCGGGGATTGACGGTTATCAGGTATGCCGGGAAATCCGTACCCGTTCCAATGTTCCGATCATCATGCTCTCTGCAAAAGGAGAAGTGTTCGACAAAGTATTGGGACTTGAACTCGGTGCAGACGATTACATTATGAAACCTTTTGATGCCAAGGAACTGGTTGCCCGGGTAAAAGCAGTGCTCCGCCGCTACCAGGCAGTCCCAAAAACCGAAAGTCATGGTGAGGACAAAGGAAAATGTGTGGAATATCCGGGAATTACCATTAATCTTACAAACTATTCTGTAATTGTAGACGATAAAAACGTGGATATGCCCCCAAAAGAACTAGAACTTTTATATTTCCTTGCCGCTTCTCCAAATCAAGTATTTACAAGGGAGCAACTTTTAGACCAGATCTGGGGCTATGAATATATCGGTGATACGAGAACGGTAGACGTACACATCAAGCGTCTGCGTGAAAAAATCAAAGACCATGCAACTTGGGGACTTAGTACTGTCTGGGGTATCGGATATAAATTTGAGGTAAAATAAAGCAGAGGAACACTATGAAAAGCACACTGTATTTAAAATTCATTATTATTTATATTATTTTTGGATTTTTAAGCCTGTTTACCGTCGCAACACTGACCTCAGGCTTAATTAGTGAGCCTTTGAAGAAACACATTGCCTCCTCTGTCTATCAAGAAGCGAACATGGTGGCGACCAACTATCTGCCGCAATATTTTTCCAAGCATATTTCCCTCGGAAACGTCCATGCACAGTTGTCGGGAATTGAGACACATTTGAATGCCGCCGTATGGTTTGTGGACAGAAGCGGCAATCTGATCACCTCCGCACAATCTGAAGATTTCCCTTCTGCCCCACATAAAATAGAAGGATTTAATCCCGCCGAAGCAGGCGGCAGCCAGTATATATCCGGCGATTATCACGGATACTTTTCTCAAGATGTCCTCACGGTAATCGCCCCCGTAATCTACGACTACACTCCCAAAGGATACCTTTTGATCCATAAAAGTATGGATGATATTGAACAAGTACAGCATATTTTCATGCGGATTGCCTATATCACTGTATTTGTCATCTTTCTTCTGTCCTTCGTTGTACTTCTGGCTTTCCAGTTTTTTGTATATCGTCCGCTCAGAAAGATTACAGAAGCAGCCAAACAATATGCCACCGGAAACTTGGATTATGAGATCCCCGTCAACACCGAAGATGAGATGGGTTATCTTTCTGCGTCACTAAATTATATGTCCTCACAGCTTCGGGACATGGAAGATTACCAGAAAAAATTCGTAGCAAATGTATCTCACGATTTCCGCTCTCCCCTCACCTCCATCAAGGGATATGTAGAAGCCATGACAGACGGAACGATTCCACCGGAAATGCAGGAAAAATACTTGAAGATCATTTTATTCGAAACCGAGCGCCTTACCGATTTGACACACGATCTTCTTACATTAAATGAATTTGACACCAAAAACTTGTTGCTGAATAAAGCCTCTTTTGACATCCATGAAATGATCAAAAATGTAGCCGCTTCTTTTGAAGGCATCTGTACCCAGCGGAAAATATCTATTGAACTGCTCTTTGCCTCAAAACGATTAGAAGTTACCGCAGACCAAAGAAAAATCCAGCAAGTTCTCTATAACCTGCTGGACAATGCAATTAAATTCAGCGATCAGGACTCCTGTATCACAATAGAAACTACAAACCGCGGTGACAAAGTATATACCTCCGTCAAAGATTACGGGATCGGAATACCGAGAAGCGCTCTGAACAAAATCTGGGAACGTTTTTATAAGTCCGACCTCTCTCGCGGAAAAGATAAAAAGGGTACCGGTCTGGGACTTGCTATTGTGAAAGAAATCATTCAAGCACACGGTGAAAATATCAATGTCGTAAGTACCGAAGGCGTCGGAACGGAATTTATCTTCTCCCTGCCCAAATCATAGCAATGAAAGATCCGTTTCCTTAAAACAACACTTTTACCGTCGGATAAATCTTTCGGAATTCCTGATAGCGTTCTTCGTACTTTGCAACCAATTCTTCCTCCGGCTCAATGGTATCCACCACTTTCACAATCTTCTCTGCGATTGTCTTTACATCCGGATATTCTCCGCAGCCTACGGCTGCCAGCATAGCTCCACCAAGAGCCGGTCCTTCTTCACTCTCAATAACATCTACTTTTAAATTCATGACATTAGCAATAATCCTCTTCCAGAGCGGACTTTTAGCGCCACCGCCACAGATTTTCGTACGCTCAATGTGGATACCTAAGTTTCTCGCCACTTCCAGCGAATCTCTGAGACCAAAGGCCACGCCTTCCAATACCGCCTGTGTCATATCTGCTCTTGTTGTATCCATGGACATTCCGATAAACAACGCTCTTGCAGCCGGGTTGTTATGAGGAGATCGCTCTCCCATCAGATACGGCAGATAAAACACAGTATTCTCTCCCAGCTTATTAATATTTTCTTGCTCAGCCGCAAAGTCTTTCGTCTGTAGGATTTCTTCACTCCACCATTTATTGCAAGACGCAGCGCTCAACATACAGCCCATCAAATGGTAATATCCATCGGCATGAGCAAAGGAGTGTAACGCATTATACTCGTCCACGCCAAATTTCTGACTGGAAATAAAGATTGTCCCGGATGTCCCGAGCGAAATATTACACCTTCCCTCTCCTACAGTTCCCGTTCCCACTGCCGCTGCGGCATTATCTCCTGCTCCCGCTATTACTTTCACTGTTTCAGGCAGTCCCAGCTCCCGGGCAATTTCTCCTTTTAACGTTCCAACCACCTCATAGCTTTCATACAGCTTCGGCAGCATATCCTCCGTGATTCCGCAAATGTCTACCATCTCTTTAGACCAGCGGCGATTTTTCACATCCATCAAAAGCATTCCAGACGCATCGGACACGTCTGTACAGAACGTACCCGATAACTTATACGCCAGATAATCTTTGGGCAGCATGATCTTCGCAATTTTCGCAAAATTCTCCGGCTCATTCTTTTTCATCCAGAGAATCTTCGGTGCCGTGAACCCGGCAAATGCAATGTTCGCCGTATACTCCGACAGTTTTTCCTTTCCGATCATCTGATTCAGATAGTCTGTCTCCTCGTTTGTTCTTCCGTCATTCCAGAGAATGGCAGGGCGAATCACACGATCCTCTTTATCCAAAGCCACCAGTCCGTGCATCTGGCCTCCAAAACTTATACCCGCCACCTGTGTTTTATCACACTCGGCAGTCAGTTCTTTAATCCCCTCCATAGATTGTGTAAACCAGTCCTCCGGTTTCTGTTCCGACCATCCGGGGTGAGGAAAGAATAACAGATACTCTTTGGATACGATTTTTTCAATCTTTCCTTCCTCATTCATCAGCAGTAATTTTACCGCTGATGTCCCCAAATCTATACCTATATACAACATACTCTTTCCTCCTCAAACTTCTATTTCTCTTTTCTCTGCTTTCCACCGCCGCAACACATATGCTCTCCTTTCCCTGCACAGCTATGAGGACAACTGCCGCACGACGGACATCCTATGCATGCGACTCCTTTTTTCTTTGCCCTCACAATATACGCTGTTGCCGCACCTACAAGCACAACGAGAACACTTACAACAATAATATCTGCCATACCTTCACTTCCTTATTTTCCAATCTCTCTAAACACTTTTACACTTTCGCTCCCGCACGAATGTGATACTCTGCTTCAAACTTACTTTCCGAACGCTTTATAATGTAAACTAATACCGCGATCATAAGAAGAACCGCCGCAAGTCCCGGCAGAACCCCTGCCCCAAAAGCGCCTGTTGTCACAAAGGTACCAATCTGATAAACCGCAAACGCTATAACATATCCGGCACAAAGCTGTAGCGCAATCCCTCCAAACAACCACTTTCTGCTCTGCATCTCTGCATTCATTGCTCCAAGAGCCGCAAAACACGGCGGCGTATACAGATTAAACATCAAATAAGCAAGTGCCGCTGCTTTTGTAAGCCCCATAACAGCCGCTACTTCATTGCTTCCTCCCACAAGGGCGAGTTCTTCTGTATCAATAAAGTTTGTAAGCCCATATACGACAGCTAATGTACCCACAACATTTTCTTTTGCAATAAAACCGGTGATCGCTGCTGCCGCAAGCTGCCATGCTCCGAATCCCACCGGTACAAGAAGAACCGCGAAAGGATTGGCAATAGAAGCAAGGATCGAGGTATGCTCCATTCCCTCTTCCACAAGCTGTAACCGCCAGTTAAACGCCTGCATGATCTGTACTACCGTATTACACACAAGAATGATCGTGCCCGCTTTAACAATGTATGCCTTCCCACGCTCCAGCATAGACAGAACCGCCCGCTTTAAGCTTGGAAGCTTATATTCCGGAAGTTCAATGATAAAAAAGGATTTTCTATATTTATATCCGGTTATTTTTTTTACAAGAAGCGCGCCTGCCAATATAAGCGCAATTCCCACAAAATACATCATCGGACCTACCCATGCGGAACCGGTAAAGAATGCTCCCGCAAATAACGCGATGACCGGAAGCTTTGCCCCACACGGCATAAAACTTGTGAGCATCGCCGTCGTCCTTCTCTCTCTTTCATTTCGAATGGTCCGGCTTGCCATAATACCCGGAATCGCGCATCCCGTGCCGATGATCATAGGAATAACAGATTTGCCCGAAAGACCAACTCTCTTAAAGATCGGATCCAGCACAACTGTGGCACGAGCCATGTAGCCGCAATCTTCCAAAAGCGCGATCAGGAAATACATTACCATCACAAGAGGCAGAAATCCTACGACAGCTCCTACACCTCCGATGATACCATCTACAAGCAGTGACTGCAAGAAAGGATTTGCATTTTCCAAAAGTGTTCCTGCCCACGACTGAAAGGTTTCAATTTTTCCCACCAGCCAGTCTGCAATCCACGTGCCTACCGTAGACTGAGAAATGTAAAATACCAGAAACATCACCAGTGCAAACACAGGAATCCCCACGATCTTGTGCGTGATGACCGCGTCTATGGCATCCTGTTTGTTTTTATCTTTTGTAAATACTTTGCGTTTCTCCACTTCTTTTACAATGTCATTCACAAAGTCAAAACGCGCCCTGTCCTCTGCTTCTACCTCACTTTTATTTTGTAGATCAATATCTTTCTGTATATACGGCGCTTTCTGACTACTGTCTTTCAGCGCGGCTGCCTTTTCAACCAATTCTTTTAAACCGGCGTCTCCTGCCACGGCCGCCTTGGTTTTGACGACCGGACATCCCAGTTTTTGCTCCAGCAGGTCTGCATGGATCTCTGTCTTTTTCTTCTCCGTAAGGTCACTTTTATTAAGCGCTACGATGACAGGAATCCCCAGTTCTAAAAGCTGCGTTGTAAAAAATAAACTCCTGCTTAAATTGACGGCATCTACAATATTAATAATGACATCCGGTTTTTCCTGTCTGATATATCCACTTGTGATACTTTCTTCTGAAGTAAACGGCGACATGGAATATGCCCCCGGAAGGTCAACTGCCACCAATTCTTCTGTCCCGTTATAAAAGGATCTCTTCACCGGATGTTCCTTTTTGTCCACCGTAACGCCAGCCCAATTCCCTACACGCTCACTTCTTCCGGTAATTGCATTATACAATGTTGTTTTTCCACTGTTTGGATTTCCTGCCAATGCGATTCTCATAATGATTCCTCCTGAAATATATTTTTGTTAGTTTATACTAACCCGCTAGGTTAAAAAAATAGACCTCGCCAGGTCATTATCAATATTGTATCTGCCGTCCTTTATGGAAACCGTGCAGCCGCCTTTCAGACGCGACACCACAGTAATCGGCTCTCCGCTGTAACATCCAAGCGAAAAAAGAAATGCATTCAAATCCTCATCACCTGTCGCAATATTCTTTACAATATACTCTTCTCCTACATTTGTTTCCAATAAAGTCATAGATTATCTGACACGCTCCTTTTCTTTTCATACTTCAAATGGTTCCTTTTTATTTTCTGTCCTTCAAGTTACTTATCATTTACTTTAGTTAGTATATGCTAATTTTTTATTTTTGTCAACTGCTTCTTTCATCATCTTGCAATTTTGACATTGAAATGGTAACATATCTGTATTAGATTTAGGAGGTATTCATCATGGGATATGCAAGTCATAAAGCTGAAGAATCTGTGGAAGATTATCTGGAAACCATTCTCGTTCTTAGCCGAGAGCTTCCGGTAGTTCGCTCCGTTGATATTGCAAAAAAACTCGGGTATTCCAAACCCAGCGTCAGCGTTGCCATGAAGAATCTGAGAAACCGCGAATTTATTACCGTTTCAGACGAAGGATATATTTCTTTTACTGCCGAAGGAAAAAAACTCGCCTCTGAAGTTTTGGAGCGACATACGGTACTGACCGACTGGCTCATCAGTCTGGGCGTAGACGAAAAGACTGCTTCCGAGGATGCCTGCAAGGTAGAACATGACATTAGTCAGCAGACGTTTCAGGCATTGAAAAAACATATTTTAGGATAAGATCAAACATAAAAACTGTCACCCGACATGATATGCCCGGTGACAGTTTTTTTATCTGACCTGATCGATATAAAATTTGAATTTGTCCGTGCGGTAGTAGCACTTAAAATTTTCTATAGGGATTTCCTTCCCATTTACAATCCCGTATGTTACACATCGGAAAAGCATAATGGGCGCTCCTTCGTTTAATTCCAAATACTCTGCGATCACATCTTTTGCAAGAATCGCCTCCATAACTCTTCGGGCTTTTGTGATCTTTACTCCGTACTCTGTCTGCAAGGTCTCATATAAAGACTCTCTGTCAAAAGAATGCTTATCAATACCGGGAAATAATTTCTCCGGCAGAAATGTCAACGTATAGTTTAACGGTTCCTTATCCGCATAAAGAAGCCTTCCCAACATATACACATTATCGTCGGTCGTAATCTCAAGCGCTTTTGCCTTTTTGATATTGGCTTTCACCATTTCTGCCACAACAACCTTTTTACTTGGAGTCATCCCCAGCCGGATAACATCTTCCGTGCAGCTCGTAATTGCAAACAGATTACTTCCGCCCTCATCCGTCTTTACATAAGTTCCTTTTCCCTGAATCCTATATAAATATCCCTCATTCACCAGTTCTTCGATCGCTCTTCGCACCGTAATACGGCTGACCTGAAAAAGCTCTGTCAGCTCCCTTTCGCTGGGAATCGGAACATTCGGCTTAAATTCCTCATTATCAATCTTGTCAATCAATGTTTTTTTTAACAAAAAATATTTCGGCACTCTTTCTTCTAACATCTTAACATTCCTCTTTATCGTTATTCCTATCATTTATTATAGTACAATTTTCAGATAATAACAAGAAAAAGGACTTTCACTCATTAGCACTGTGCCTTAAATTCTCGGATTTTATCTTTCATTGCCGGAATATCTTCATGCAATTTTAAAATTGTGCTTCCGACAAATGCCGCATCTCCTCCGGCTTCTTTTACCAGCTTTACATCTTCCGGTGCATGCACTCCTACTCCGCAGTAAATCGGTCTGTCAATGCCGCACTCTCTCAGATGTGCAACACAATCTTTTAATGTCGGATATTTCTCGTTCTTCTCCTGTGTCTCGTATGGTTTTGCCTGAAGATATACAAACCCGTTAGATTCTTTCGCCTGTTCGATCTCCTGCTCCGGCATATGGAACTGTACGTAACAAGACACTTGCAAACCTGCTGCTATAATTTCATTTTTGATCGTATCGTCTTTCAGACCTACTAAAAGAATATCTTTAAAATCGTTGTCCAGACAGAAGTCAATGAATTTTTGTGTTCCGATTTCTTCTACTGTATTCTCATATGCCAATACAAGCAGTTTTACATCCGGGAGCGCTTTTTTGATCGCTATAATAGAATCCATATATGCCTCATAATCATCACAGGCTTCTAACGCTTTTGCCATACGTCCGGCAATGTAATCGCTCTCAAGATATGGATTTCTTGACGGGAAATCCACTTCCATCATTTTACATCCTGCATCTGCATACTCCATAGCCATATTATAACTGCTCTCAATTGTCGGATACCCATTTGAAAGATAACAAATAATTTCCATGTTTTTATTCTCCTTTATATGCCTTAATAAATAACTGTTTAAATCCATCTACATCCGGGATCACTGGATTTGTCTTTGTACATCCGTCTGCAAGTGCAAGCGAAGCCATTTCATCCAGCTTGCCCATAAACGCTTCCTCGTCTGCAATAATTTCCCGGAAACATTTTGGAATATTCAAGGTTTCATTTAATTTTTCAATTGCATCCGCAAGCTCAGATACGCCTGCTTTCTCTGCAAATGCACCATATACGTTTTTCGCTCTCTCATCCGCAGAATTATATCGAATAACATACGGAAGTAAAATTGCGTCTGCAAGTCCGTGAGACACATGGAATACTCCGCCGATGGTATGTGCCATGGAATGCACGATTCCTAAAGACACGTTGGTAAATGCCATTCCTGCCACCATAGAAGCCTGGATCATCATCTCACGCGCTTTCATATCCTGACCGTTTTCACATGCCTTTGGCAGATACTCCATAATATCGAGCGCCGCCTGTGTTGCCAGAATATCCGATACATAATTGGCTCTTGTGGAAGCAAGCGCCTCTAATGCATGTGTAAGTGCATCCATTCCTGTCTCTGCCGTTATCTTTGCCGGCATAGAAAGTGTTACTTCCGGATCACAGATGGCAATATCCGGCATCATCTCCATATTGCCCAATCCATGTTTTAATCCGGTTTCATTATCGGAAATAACAATAGAACGGGAAACTTCACTGGCTGTTCCGCTGGTAGACGGAATACAGCACATTCTCGCTTTGCCTCTCAACTTTGGAAATGCATTCGGCGGTAGAACGTCTTCCATTTTTTTGAACTCTGGATGCTCATAGAATATCCACATTGCTTTCGCCGCATCCATCGCAGAACCGCCGCCTAATCCAACGATCAAATCCGGTTCAAACTCAAGCATTCTGGCCGCACCTTTCATAACAGTCTCAAAGGATGGATCCGGCTCTACACCGCTGATAACATCTGTAACAGCTCCTGCCTCTTTAAAGTAATCCTCTACTTTTCCAAGGATTCCGCTTCTTTCCATACTCTTTCCGCCAATTACAATACTGACTTTTTTTGCAGGGATTGTCTTAATATATTCCAGACATCCCTCTCCAAACATTAACTCGCTACCTGCAAGCTTCATCGGTCTCATCATGATTTTCTGTCCTCCTGTTATTATTTATGTAATCCGTCTAATACGTTTCTTACAAGATCATAAGAAATCGGATTGGTCAATACTCCTCCTTCTTTCAGGCTGGAGCCTATAATTGCACCGTCTGCGATCTGAAGCTGTGTCTTAATATTTTCTGCTTTTACTCCGCTTCCCGCAAATACCGGAAGCTTCACAACCTCTTTTACGCGCTTGATCAGATCGATCGGTGTTTCCTCGCCGATCTGTGTTCCTGTGACAATGATTCCGTCAGCGCCGTTGTCGGCTGCCTCCTTGGCAGACTGTTCAACCGTTATGTACGGCAGAAGCATATGTGCGTGTTTCACCTGTACGTCCGCCAGAATCTTAATATCTTCTTTTCCCATAGCCTTTCGGTATTCCATACATTTCTTTGCGCAAGGATTGATAATCCCGTCCGTAAAAACAACTGTATCTACAAAAACCGGAACCCGGATGAAAGAAGCGCCTGTAATAGCCGCAATCGCGATATTTGCCTCACAGTCATTAAATGCCGCGTCAACTCCCACCGGAATTTTCACCGCGTTTTTCACCTGCATTGTTACTGCCGCAAGCGCTGCTACCTGTGCTTTGTTGAGCATTGCAGAAAACGGTGTATCTCCCATGTTTTCTACGATCACCGCGTCTACGCCTGCTTTTTCAAGGGTAACTGCATCCTGTACTGCCTGTGTGATAATTTTTTCATAGTTTCCGTCAAATCCTGCTGTCGTCGGAAGTGGAAGGCAATGAACCATACCGATGACTGTCTCTGATCCTAATGTAAATAATTCTTTGTCCATAATATACCTCCTCTACTATTTCGTCGTTTTATTATGATAGTGATAAATTCCCTCCAGAGCAGTTCTGCAAAGAAGATCTTCTGCGTCGGTTCTTGCCTGCCCCTTCAAGGTTTCTTTTAAGTTTTCAAGCACAGTAACCATTGTAAGGATACAAGTCTTTACGCCCATTAATCTTCCAAGCGTCAGCATACAAGAGGATTCCATATCAATCCCTGTAACGCCCAGTTTTTTCACTTCCTCAAAAGTTTTGGACATATCTCTTCCCCACTCCAAAGAAAATCTGGAATCATGCATGTGGCTGTAAAAACCGTCCATAGTACAGTTCAGACCGTTCAGGTAACGTTTTCCCATCTTAGCAACCGTCTCATTCATTGCATTTACAAGGTCTATATCCGCAACTGCCGGATAACTCAGATCCACATACGCCTGACTGGTCCCCTCTCTTCTCATTGCCGCCAACGGAATCATGAAATGTCCAAGCATATCATCCTGCATAGACATTACAGTACCCATACGTACCGCAACCTCCATTCCCGCTTCATACATTTCTTCCATTGCGATCGCAGCAGACGGCGCTCCGATTCCGGTAGACGTAATGGTAATATCTACGCCCTTATATTTGCCTGTATATGTGTTGAACTCACGCATAAACGCTACTTTTTTCGGTTCTTCTAAATATTTTTTTACGGTTTCCACTCTCCATGGATCTCCCGAAAACAACACATACTTCGCAACCGTTTCTTTATCTACTCCCATATATAATGTACTCATAGTTTCTTTCCTCCTACTTTAACGTTTTCATCTGTTCCAGTAGCTGAGCTTCTGTCGGTATATTCATACAACACCCTTCTGCCTGAATGACGAAAGAGGACAATGCGCTTCCCAATGCACAACACTGTTCCGGTGCATATCCTTTTAGATAGCCATATAAAAATCCGGATATATAAGCGTCTCCTGAACCGGTTGCATCTACAACATTTTCTACCTTGCAGATACCCGTTTTTTTCTGAACGATTTTATCTCCCTCTCTTACATAGCAAAGACTTCCGTCTTTTCCTAATGTTGTAACGATAATATCTACCTTACCTATCTCAAACAATTCTGTAATATCTGAGAATCCGTAAATCTCCTCTATAATTTTTCTTTCCACTTCATTTGTAAAAATAATCTTACTCTCTGTCAGAAGTTCTTTCAAAAATTCTTCCGGAAATGCATCAAAATCATCTTTCATACCGAATACAATCGGTACGTTATACTGTTTACATTTCTCAAAAAACTCTCTGTTATCTTCTCTGGAAGCAACCGTAATAACGCCCAGTCCGGTATTCTCAAACAATTCGTCCTTCATCTTCCCGGCATATTTTCCATCCATCGCGCCCGGATAGAAAATCGTAATATGATCGTTATTGCTGTCCTGTATCAGATAACATACGCTTGTAGCTTCCTCCGGAAGTTCGGTAATTCCATCAAGAGGAACATTTCCTTCTTCCAGAAATTTTTTGAAGCCGTTGCTTTCGTAGTCTCCTCCGACTCTCAAAACCGGAAGTGACTTTATTCCCAATTGACACAGTGCATAAGATATATTTACAGAACATCCTCCGTAAAAAATTTTTGCATTGGATTTATTTGTGACAAGTGAAGTGAAACCTATTCTTGCCGGTGAATCAATCTTAATAATATGATCCATACTTACATATCCACTAGTCAGCACATCTATTTTCATCCGTTTGCCTCCTTACAGCTCTCCTTTTTCTAACATAGAAAACAATGTTTCCATATCGATCACATGTCCCAGATATTTATCAATATCTGTCAAATGTACTTCATTTACTGTTTCTGAATTTGTCGCAACACATTCTCTGACAACATAAGGCTCGTAATCCAGATAAAACGCATCTGTCACAGTTGCCCGAATACAGCAGTTTGTCTTTGTTCCCACAATGATCACATTTTTGACGTCATTTTCGCGAAGCACCAGATCCAGATCTGTCGCAAAGAACCCGCTGTACCGCCTTTTAGGGATTACATAATCTTTTTCACTGTCCACTTCCAACATAGGATCGATCTCTACGCCAAAAGTACCTTCCAGACAATTCGGTCTCATGGCCGCCGCTTTACGGTCAAACTTTCCTTTGCGATTTTGATGTTGCATAAATACAACAAGAACGTCATGTTTTCTGCACGCTTCTAATACTTCTTTTATCTTCGGTAATATTTCCCGGTTCTGCGGATAATAGACAAGTCCTTCCGGATCTGTGAAATCTCTTACCATATCAACAATGATCAACGCTGTTTTTCCCATATCCCACACTCCTATTCAAACTTATATCCTCGTACCTTTACGTTCTTATATTTCATAAAAGAAACAACTGCCAGTACAGTCACCATGATAATATACGGAATGGTGTCGAAAAGACCTGCTGCCGGTCCTGCATATACACTTAAGTTTACAGAAAGTGCACGGGCAACACCGAACAGAATCGCATAAAGGGAGGAAGCTACCGGACGTCCCTGCCCGCAGTAGATCGCCGCAATCGCAATAAAACCACGTCCGGCGGTCATATCATTGGTAAACATTGCCATTCTCTCGAAGGACAGGTTAATACCTGCAAGAGCACAACAAAATGCTCCGATCAGAACTGCCGCATATTTGTAACGATTGGTTTTAATTCCGAGGCTCACCGCAGAGTCTTCATTTTCTCCTACGACTCTGACATAAATACCGAATCTGGTCTTGTACATCAGCACTGCAAAAAATGCGATTCCTATAAATGCAAGGTAAGTGATCGTCGGATGACCGCTTAAGATTTTTCCGATGACAGGAATGCTTCCGATAACCGGGATATTGATCTTAAAATCAGCCACATTCACTCCCTGTAGACTGATATTTGCAAGCTCCATCACTTTCAACACAAATTCTGCGATAGCCGGAACAATTAAGTTAATTCCCAGACCGATGACGATAACATTTCCCTTACAAGTAATACCCAGGAAAGAAAAGACCAGTCCCCAAAGAAGTGTAGTCACAATAGCGCTGATGATCGCAACCGGAATGCTGCCTGTCAAATACGCAACGAGTACGGATACAAATGCGCCGTTTAACATCATTCCCTCCAGTGCGATATTAAGCACGTTCGCTTTGTAAGCGAAAATTCCACCGATTACGCACAGAATAATAGGCGCGCTGTGATAAACGGTATCATACAAAATACTATTTAATAAATCCATTACGCTTCCTCCTTCCTCACTTTCTTAAATCCGCCAAATACCTTTGCATTATCTTTGATGAATTTTACCGCGAGGAATAAAATAATCATTCCCTGAATGATCGCAATAATCTCTTTCGGAACAGTAGTGTACATATTGATACTGTCACTTCCTGTTTTAAGCGCTGCATAAAATACTGCCGCGATGAAAATACCCGCCGGAGAATGTCCTCCTAACAGTGCGATCAGCATACCGTCCCATCCAAGTCCCGGATTCGAAGAAAAGCTCAGTGTGTATTTAAACTGATCGCTCATCATCCAGCCTGCTCCGGCAATTCCTGAAAGCGCACCGCTGATAAGCATCATGATGATGATTTTTTTACCTACATTCATACCTGTAGCTTCCGCAAACTCTGGATTCTTTCCGATTGCCGTTATCTCATATCCGAGTTTAGACTTATTCATCATGAAATACATAATGATCAATATAATCATGGTGATCACAAAGAACATTGTCATACGGGAAATACCGAATCTCGTAAACATTGCGCCCTCTTTGATCGTCGGCGTTGCCACATATCCGGCTGTTTCATCCCTGAATACACCCGTTGTCAGGAACTCCAAGGCTTTTATCATGGCGTAATTCAACATCAATGTCACAACCATCTCATTCACATTACAATAAGCCTTTAAAAGTGCAGGAATTAACGCAAATGCCATACCACACAAAACAGCGACTCCAAAACAGATCAGCTTATGTACTATAGAATTCATTTCCGGCAAATATGCTCCTGCAATTCCCGCGAAAAATCCTCCCAGCAACATCTGTCCTTCCACACCCATATTGTAAATATTCGCTTTGAATGTTACCGCAATAGCAAGACCTGTCAAAATCAAGGGTGATGCATAATGCAGCGTATTCATAAAGCCTTTGGAGGTAAATAAAGATTTTTGTATTAAAACACTGTATGTTTCCAGCGGATCTTCGCCAATTGCAAGGATGACAACCGCACCTAAAACAAATGCAAGGACTACCGGAAGAATGGAATTTAAAACATGATTAAGCAAATTTCCTTTCTGTTTCATCTGCTATGCCTCCTCTCCTTTTTCAATACCCGCCATAAGCAGTCCGATTTCTGCCATGGAAACTTCATTGGAACAAACTTCTCCTGATATTTTTCCTTTATACATTACAATAATCCTGTCAGACAGACTCATGATCTCCGACAACTCACTGGAAACAAGAATAACGGTGTTTCCTTCGTCACGGAATTTCAAGATCTGTTTATGTATAAATTCAATCGAGCCAATATCCACGCCGCGTGTAGGCTGACATGCGATTAATACTTTCGGCTTCGAGGAAAGTTCTCTTGCTATAATGACCTTCTGCGCATTTCCTCCAGACAGACTTCCTATTGTTCCTTCCGCGCAGCTCACACGAATATCAAACTCTTTGATAAATCCGTCGCGCTTACTGTTAATTTTTTTGCTGTTAAACAAACCGTTTTTGCAGATTTCTTTATCTCCGTGATAGCCGGCAATACAGTTATCCGCAATACTCATATCTTTACAAAGCCCCTGCGCGTATCTATCCTCCGGAATGATACCAAGACCTGCGCTACGCAATTTCTTCGGCCACCAGTTTGTCACGTCCTGATGATCAAAGGTAATCTTTCCTCCGGTAGATTCCATCAGCCCGGTCATGATCTTCACAAGTTCCGACTGTCCGTTTCCTTCTACACCTGCGACTCCGAGAATCTCTCCTTTACGAACTTCAAAAGATACATTGGACACGACTTCTTTTCCATAATCATTCACGGTGGTCAGGTTCTCCACCTGATAGACAACCTCTTTTTCTACCTCATGCTGTCTTTCGTTTTTTACCGAAAGTACAACGTCTCTTCCAACCATCATCTGTGCCAGTTCACGTTCACTGGTATCTTTCTTCAATACATTTCCGATGACCTTTCCCTGTTTGATGACGGTAATGCTGTCTGCCAGCTCCATAACTTCCCGGAGCTTATGGGTGATCACAATAATCGTTTTGCCCTGCTCCTTCAAACCTTTGAGCGTCTCCATCAGTTCATCCACTTCCTGTGGTGTCAACACTGCTGTCGGCTCATCTAAAATCAATATATCAACATTTCGATAAAGCATTTTTAAGATTTCAACCCTCTGACGTCCGCCTACCGAAATATCTTCTATCTTATCCATAGGATCTAATTCAAAATGATTTTCCTGAATTAATTCTTTTACTCTTTTAATTTCTTCTTTTTGATTTACGATCGGAGTTTTTATGTTCCCTTTTTTTACATTGATTTCCACACCCAGTAAAATATTTTCATAAACAGTAAGGCTTGGCACCAGCTTAAAATGCTGGTGCACCATTCCTATACCATTTGCGATAGCATCTATTGGGCTGTTCAGAACAACTTCTTTCCCGCGGATTAATATTTTGCCGCTTGTAGGCTGCACTAAGCCGTAAAGCATATTCATCATAGTAGATTTTCCAGCTCCGTTTTCTCCGACAATACATTTAATCTCTTTTTCTTTCACATCAAGATTTATATGGTCGTTTGCAGTAAAATCACCGAATTTTTTTGTCAGATCTATTGCCTGTATCATGCTGTTCATCCTCTTACCCCTTTTCCGCCGTCAAATATTATTTGATTGTAACATTTGGACAGCTTGCCGGATCAAATTCTTCTCCGCTCTGTGCATCTGTCACTTCAATCGTTCCATCTGCAATAGCTTTCTCAAGTTCTGCGATTTTATCCTGGATCTCTTTCCATTTTGCCTGTCCGCTTTCCTGAACATGTTTACTGATTTCAGATAAGTCTGTGATAGAAGCTGCGCCGGAATCCAGAGAATAGGACTGTACTCTGTCCATCTCGCTGATTTTTCCGTTTACCGCCTCTTTCACGATTTCATAAACAGGAACTTCAGTGTTTTTGATAACACTTGTCAAAATATATCCCGGCTGCTGTGCATCCTTATTCGCGTCAACCTGGATTGCCAGCTTACCTTCTTCTTTTGCCTTTGTAGCAGCTCCGTCTCCAACAGAACCTGCTACTGAGAATACAACATTCGCTCCCTGTCCGAAATATGTACCAGCTACTGTACTTCCTGTAGCAGAATCAGTAAATCCTGCATCGTATTTTGCATAGTAATCGTATTTCACACCTAACTCTTTTGCAATATGATTGATTCCCTCGATATAGCCGTATGAGAATACTGTAATACCGTTAGAGTTTGTTCCGCCGATGAATCCCATAGAACGTCCGCCCTTGTCTACCGGTGTGAATTTGTAATTCTCAGTTCCGAATAACTCTTCTGCATTTTCATTTACTAAGGCAGCCAGCGCTCCTGCAACAAAAGAAGCCTCGTGCACGTCAAATAATGCGCTGATTACATTTTTGTGGATCACTTCGCCCTTCTCGTTCTTGTTCGGATTATCGTTTACACATACAAATGTAACGTCCGGGTACATCTCTGCGATTGGCATTGCTCCGCCTGTTCCCTGGATCAAAGCCTCGAAGTCATACTCTAAGTTGAAGATCACATTGTAACCCTCATCTGCCAGTGACTCTAATGCCTGCGGAACACCTGTTGTAGGCTCTACAATCTTATAGTCTACTCCAAATTCTTCTTTTGCCTTTTTGGCTCCCTCTACTGCCGACTGATTGTAACCGTTATCATTCTGTCCTGCGGCGCTGCAAATGATCGCAACTTTGACATCACTTGCCTTTCCTTCTCCTTTTTCCTCACCTTTTCCGCTGCAACCGGTAATCGTTCCGAATACCATTACTCCTGCCAGCAACACTCCAACTACTTGTTTCCAACGATTTTTCATTTCTTTTTTCCTCCTCATTTGCGAATGTTGTTAGATAACTTTCATAACTCAATACCACTTAATATGTCGTTATGATGTTATAACCAGTTGATATAAAAATAATAACTCTAAAATTCAAATTTGTAAACACTTTGTATATTTTTTTTGTCGTATTTTCATCATTTCTGTTATTCTGCACAAATACTAAAATTTTGATTTGGTAGAAAATTACAAAAAAAATACGTAATCATAACATGACTGTTACCATTACGTATTCTTTCTCTTTATTCCTCTCGTTTTCCTTCCTGTGTCTGCTTGATAATACTATGCATGACGTCCTCTGTGATCATACCGCTCACATAACCAAACACATTGCTGCTTCTGTCAATCATAAACGTCGTCGGATAAGAATACACGCCATATTCTTCAAACAGTGCACCCCCTGTATCCATGAGTACCGGGTAGGTATATCCCTTTTCCTCCAAAAACTTCTGAATATCTTCTTCCGAGCCTTCCTGTCCGTAATTCGGCGCGGCGACGCCCAGAATGATAACACCGTCTTCCCCTTCTGTATCATACGTCTCATATAACTTCTGAATATCCGGCATTTCTTTTTTACACGGCGGACACCAAGTCGCCCAAAAGTTCAGGAAGATCGTCTTTCCTTTATAATCCTCTAGTTTATGGGTTTTTCCAAACTGGTCTTTCAGTTCAAAATCTATGGCAGGCATAACCTCTTCTTCTGTGCTGTCCGCCTCCTCTTTCTCTTCATCCGAAGCTGCCGCCTGCTGCCCTTCACTGCCTTCGGCTTCCTCTGAATCGCTGGAAGCCTTATCTTTATCCTTTTCTTCTGTACTCTGACCGCTTTCCGGTTGAGAAATCTTCGATAAATATCCGGTCACATCATTCATCTTTCCGGTAAACATCAGAAGTCCCATGAAAATCATAAGTACACCGCCGACCTTCACCGTATATTTCATAACATTTCTATGCTTCTTAAAAAATCCCAACAGAGAAGTTGTAAATAAACCGACCACTAAAAACGGCAATACAAATCCTAAGGTATAGACACCGATCAGCAAGAACCCCTTTGCCTTGGTTGCCGCAGATGCCGCCATCAAAAGAACACTAGTAAGCGTCGGTCCTACACAGGGCGTCCACGCAAAGCTAAATGTAAATCCCATCAGCAGCGCAGTGATCGGAGACATGGCAAGTTTATCCAGCCGAAACGGTAGTCTCCTCTCTGTCCCAAGTACTTTGGACGTTCCGAACACGCCAAGCTGATACAGACCAAAGGCTACAACCAGAATACCGCCGATCCTTGCGAACATGGCATGGTTGGAATTAAAAAACGAGCCCAGCGCCGTCACGCCAAGTCCTAATAAATAGAACGCAAAACTTACACCTATCACAAAGAATACTGTATGAAGCATGACCTTCTTCCGGTCATAACACTCTTGCCCGTCCTCCCCGCGAACGACCGTTCCACCCGACAGATACCCAAGGTACAACGGCAAAAGCGGCAGTACGCAGGGTGAAAAGAAACTGATCAATCCCTGTATAAACACCGTAATCACAGGTACGCTTATATCTAACGAAAATCCCATATTTAAAACCCTCCTTTATGACATACTTGTTTTCTCTTTAATCTTCTTCGTATTTCTTAAGCTCCCTTAGCGCTTCATTCCCCATAAAATACAAAATTCCAATATTAAATATAGTCATCAATCCGATTCCCACATCCCCTAAGTCCCAGACAAAGGTGTATGTCGCAATGCCCCCTACAAACAACATCACAAGCGCCAGAACTTTATATGCCGTCTGCCATTTCCATTGATCGCCAAATAAATAGGAAACATTGCTTCTTGCATAGAATAAAATTCCAAGGAACGTAGAAAAACTGAACATAAATAATGTAGCCGCTATAAAGATCACACCGAAAGAACCTAAATGATATTCCATAGCCGCCTGAAGAAGTTCCATACCTTCTTTGCCTGCGATCGTATTTTCCGGAACCAGTAACATGATCATGGCCGTACAACTGCAAATTACAATCGTATCGATAAATACACCAAGCGCCTGCGTAAGTCCTGCCTTCACCGGCATATCACATTCCGCCGCCGCTGCCGCACATGGGGCTGAACCGGAACCCGCCTCATTAGAGAAGAGACCTCTTTTCACACCATTCATAAGCACGGCGCCGAAACCTCCTGCCACAACCTGACGAACCCCGAACGCCTCCTGAAAAATACGTCCGAATACTCCCGGAATATGTCCGATATTTTTTACAATGATGAACACGGTAATAACAAAATAACAAACCGCCATAATCGGCACCATAATATCCAATACCTTCACAGTAGCATTTTTGCGAAGCACGATCACGGCAGCGCCGATCACAAGAACGATCGTTGTATAAAGCGGTGGAATATGAAACGCATTTTCAAAAGAAGATGCCACCGAGTTACTGATGACCTGACTGATCCCACACCAGCAGATCAACCCTGAAATCGCAAACAGCACCGCCAGCAGTACGTGATTTTTCTTCTTCCCCGTTCTTGTTTCTAGGAAATGGTGGATATAGTATGCCGGGCCTCCCCGATACCCTCCGTAAAGCGGATCCTTTTCCTTATAAAGCTGTGCCAGAGTTGCCTCGATAAACGCTGTCGACGATCCAAGCAGAGCGGTCACCCACATCCAGAACACAGCTCCGGCTCCTCCTGCGGAAACCGCCGCCACCACTCCTACCAGATTTCCCATGCCAACCCTTGTGGCAGTGGAAACAACCAGCGTCTGTAAGGTAGATAAGCTGTTATTCGTCTCCCGTCTTCCTTTCTTCTCTTTTAATGCCCGTACCATATCCGGGAAAAGCCGGATTGGTAAAAACCTTGTCCTCACCGTAAAGTAAATCCCTGTGGGAACTAACAAGATCACCAGCAGAGAAAGTCCCAGACTATTTCCTCCCGGCAGTGGGATCGTGATCAAGTCTCCCCATAAAAAGCGGTATGCCGCCTCAATTATTGCAACCATATGAACTCTAAAATCCTTTCCGTTTATTTTCACGCTTTAACGCTATAATTCATCATACTATAGATACCTCTTTGTTGCAAGAAAATTTACGCTCCTTCTTTCTGTCAGATTTGCACATATTTTCATAAATAACTTTGACAAAAACATAACAATTCCTCCTCTTTTTTGTTCATATTTCCGGTTTTTTCCTGATATGTGCACGATACTTGACTATTCGGGTGCAGTATTATATATTGAATTCATAACCAAAAAGGAGGTCAGATATGTTATTTACAAAAGAATGTGATTATGGAGTCCGCGTCATGCGAGCACTTTCATCCGGTGAATTGCTAAGCGTCTCTAAAATCTGTGAAATGGAATATCTGCCTTCTGCCATCACATATAAAGTCACCAGGAAGCTGGAAAAAGCCGGGCTTCTCGCCAGCCAGCGCGGAGTAAACGGAGGCTACTTTCTGAGACGTCCGTTATCGGATATTTCTTTATATGAGGTCTGTACAGCCATTGAGCCCGATATTTTGCTGATGGAATGTATGAAAGACGGTAACTGCTGCCCGAAGAACACGAAAGACGCGCCTTGTATGGTACACAAGGAGTTCTGTCGGCTGCAGTCTTTACTTTTACAGGAAATGAAGGCGAAATTTTTATCCGAATTATTCTGTAAATAATTTTTTATTTAAATCTTTACTATTTTAGTCCAGTTTATGAAGGAGGATTCACACATGAACCAATGCTATGGATGTAACACCTGCAAAAGTGCAGATCAGCCACTGGAAGGATTTATCCGCTCCCTCCCAATGGAAACTTCCCACCACCGCGTGGAAGGACAGAGTACCAAATGCGGATTTGGATTACAAGGTGTTTGCTGCCGCCTGTGCTCAAACGGACCGTGCCGGATCACACCGGAAGCTCCGAGAGGAATCTGCGGTGCAAGCGCAGACACTATCGTTGCCCGCAACTTCTTACGGGCTGTCGCTTCCGGAAGCGGCTGCTACATACATATTGTAGAAAATACAGCGCTGAACCTGAAAAAAACAGCACAGAAAAAAGGCGAATTAAAAGGACTTGCTTCCCTGAATCATCTGGCTGAAATCTTCGGAATCCAGGAGTCTGATAATTACAAAAAAGCCGAAATGGTTGCCGATGCTGTCCTTGCCGACCTTTACAAACCGGAATATGTCTCTGCCGAACTGGTAGAAAAAATCGCTTACACTCCTCGTGTGGCACGATGGAAAGAGCTTGGCATTATGCCCGGAGGCGCAAAGGCAGAAGTATTTAAGGGTGTGGTAAAATGCTCTACAAACTTAAACTCTGATCCAGTCGATATGCTGACAGACTGCCTGAAACTCGGAATTTCTACAGGTGTCTACGGACTTACGCTTACCAACCTGTTAAATGACGTTCTCCTTGGACAGCCGGAACTTCGTATGGCTCCGGTAGGACTTCGTGTTATTGACCCGGATTACATTAATATTATGATCACCGGACATCAGCACACGATCTTCGTAGATCTGCAGGAACGTCTCATTTCCGAAGAAGCAAAGAAAAAAGCACAGGCTGCCGGCGCCAAAGGCTTCAAATTAGTGGGATGTACCTGTGTCGGGCAGGATCTACAGCTTCGCGGCGCTCATTATACCGAAGTATTTGACGGACATGCCGGAAATAACTATACCAGCGAAGCGATCCTTGCAACAGGAGCAATTGACGCTGTATTATCTGAATTTAACTGTACACTTCCGGGAATCGAACCGATCTGTGATAAGCTGAAAATCAAGCAGATTTGCCTGGACGACGTTGCCAAGAAAGCAAATGCAGAACTGATGCAGTTTGATTTCTCCCGCCGCGAAGAACAGAGCAGCGAAATCATTGATAAAATTATCGACGCTTACAAAGAACGCCGTGGCAATGTTCCTCTCAATCTTATGGAAGAACACGGAAACGACCACACACTTACCGGCGTCAGCGAAGGCTCTCTGAAAGAATTTCTCGGTGGAAAGTGGACGCCTCTCATTGAGCTTCTGGCTGCCGGAGAAATCAAGGGTATTGCCGGAGTTGTGGGATGTTCTAACTTAACGGCAGGGGGACATGATGTTTTAAGCGTTGACCTTACAAAAGAACTGATTGCCCGCGATATTCTTGTACTGACTGCCGGATGTTCCTCAGGCGGCATCGAAAACTGCGGTCTCATGACACCGGAAGCGGCAGAACTTGCAGGACCGAAACTTCGTGCAGTCTGCAAGAAGCTCGGTATTCCTCCGGTATTAAACTTCGGACCGTGTCTTGCTATCGGACGTCTGGAAATCGTTGCAACAGAGATTGCCGCAGAGCTTGGCGTCGACCTCCCAGAACTTCCGCTTGTTCTGTCTGCCGCACAGTGGTTAGAAGAGCAGGCTCTTGCCGACGGCTGCTTTGGCCTTGCCCTTGGGCTTCCGCTTCACCTTGGACTTCCGCCGTTCGTAACCGGAAGTAAAACGGCAGTACAGGTTCTGACCGAGGATATGAAAGAATTAACCGGAGGCCAAGTCATTATCAATGACAATGCCAAGGATTCTGCAGATATTCTGGAGCAGATTATTCTCGAAAAACGTCAGGGCTTACAGATATAGGAGGTGCCGCTATGAGACGAATTATGATCGATGCCTCCAAGTGCGACGGCTGTAAAAACTGCACCGTTGCCTGCATGCAGGCGCACCGGGACACTCCCGGCACTATCTATGACCTAGACCTTACAGATATAAAAAACGAATCCAGAAACCACATTGAAAAGATGCCGGACGGCTCTTACCGCCCTGTATTCTGCCGCCACTGTGACCGGCCGGAATGTGTAATGTCCTGTATGAGCGGAGCGCTTACCAAAGATTCTGAAACAGGTATCGTTTCCTATGATGAGACGAAATGCGGTTCCTGCTTTATGTGTGTGATGAACTGTCCGTACGGCGTCCTAAAAGCCGACACCGCCACACGCACAAAGGTTATCAAATGTGATTTCTGTCTACAGGACGGCGCCGAGCCTAACTGTGTGAAATCCTGCCCTAAAAAGGCAATCTATGTAGAGGAGGTGTCTCTATGATACATGTGATCATCGGAGTCGGCGCTGCCGGGATTACCGCAGCAAAAACAATCCGCAAAAAGGACGCAGACAGCACCGTTGTTATGATTTCTACAGATGAACACGTACATTCCCGCTGTATGCTCCATCGCTATTTAAGCCACGAACGTAATGAGGACACGCTTTCCTTCGTAGAGCCTGACTTTTTTGAAAACTATAACATCAGCTGGATAAAAGGCGCCCCGGTTCGTACCATTGATACCGAGAAACAACTTGTCCTTTTGGAAAACGGTTCTTCACAGCCCTATGACCGGCTGCTTATTGCAACAGGCGCAAACAGCTTCATCCCTCCGGTAGGTCAGTTCCGAGAGGCAAACAATGTATTTGGGCTTCGTAACCTTTCCGATGCACAGGCAATCCGTCCTCTTGCCGACAAAGCAGAAAAAATCCTGATCGTAGGCTCCGGTCTTGTAGGTATGGACGCAGCTTACGCATTTCTGGAACAGGGAAAAGAGGTCACCGTAGTAGAGATGGCTGAAAGAATCCTGCCTATCCAGTTAAACGAGACTGCCGGACAGGCATACAAAGACTTATTCGAGTCCCACGGCTGCCGTTTTCTGCTTGGAAAGAAAGCCTCTGAAACCCATATGAATGAGCAGGGAGCTATCGACTACGTTTCTTTAGATGACGGAACCCGTATCGACTGCGAGCTTGTCATTGTTGCCGCAGGTGTCAGACCGGCTCTTGAATGTGCACAGGACACGCCTATTGAAATCGACCGTTTCATCAAAGTGTCCGACACTATGGAAACCAACTGTCCAAACATTTATGCGGCAGGAGACGTTGCCGGACTGTCCGGGATCTGGCCAAACGCCATGAAACAGGGCGAGACTGCCGCGCTCAATATGTGCGGGATCCACACCGAATACGAAGATCGTTATGCTATGAAAAACACCATGAACTTCTACGGGCTTGTGACCCTTTCCCTTGGACGCGGAATCGCAGAAGACGGCGATCTGGTAGTAGAACAGGAAGATGCGCATAATTACCGCCGCGCGATCTTGCGCGACGGAAAACTAGACAGTATCCTCCTTCAGGGAAATATCGACTACTCCGGCATCTATCAATATCTGATAAAAAACCGGATAGACTTATCTGGAAAAGAAAACGAGATATTTCACTTATCCTTTGCCGATTTCTACGGAGTAAAAGATAACGGGGAATATATGTACCAAGTGTAAGCTCAAATCCTCAAACAAATGCAGCCGCTCCGGGCAGATGATCATCTGCCCGAGCGGCTGCTCTGAGAGAGCCACTATCTTAGTTCCTTTATAATTCAAAAATTTTGTTAGATTAAATGATATATTTACACAATCCGCTTTTCTTTACTATTTTTTAAAACATATTGTACAAATTCTTTCGTTCCCTCTTCATGTGGTGCATTTATGAAAATCCCCATGTAAACTTCATCATATGGAATTCCTAATTTTTCCTTTAGAAATTGAGAATCTATGAATTTTATCGCATCTTTTTTCTCTGTAAGCCCCGCTCCATTTTTTTCTTGTATCTGGCTTTCATATGATTCCATTGAAAGAAAGCCATCTCGATCACTAAAATGCCTGTATACATCCTCTGGACAAAGAATCACATCAACTGCTTTTGCTCCAATTAAAGTTGTCAAAGTAATCTGTGATGTTTTTGCAAGTTGATCCGCCGGAATACTCATGTGAAAACGAACAATGTCATTTTTTTTCCCTATATATTCCTTGATTTCATTTTCCAACTCACTTGTGTCTCTTACCAGAGAACCAACCGCAATTACACTGACCAGCTCATTTTCCTGACTTGCTCTATATGTTGTAGATATGATATAAAAAACAACTCCAATTACAACCGGTACCAAAAGCCATATTTTATAATATGTCCACAAATAATCTATTTTTTGTACCAGCGTCATGCCTCTCATCTTTTCTTTCATCTTTCCCTCCTAAAATTTTTATGAACTTATTGAGACTCATTGCTTTTCTTCCCACTTTTCGTTATACTATTTCCTGTCGTTGCTATTATTATATATTATAATAGCAACCGTAGCTTAAATACAATCTGAAATTTGGAAGATCCCCTTATAAGATTCTCCACAAAATATATATTTAGGAAGTGAATCATATGAATCGTTTATTTAATTTAGACAATCCATTTATGCAATTTTTGTCTAGAGTTTGTGACATTATCATTTTAAATGCTCTCTTTATTATAAGCTGTATTCCAGTTGTAACCATCGGACCTTCCATTAGTGCACTTTATTATGTTTCCTTGAAGCTAATCCGCAGTGAAGAACCTTATATTTGGAAGAGTTATTGGAAGGGTTTCCGCCAAAACTTTAAGCAGGGCACCATCATTTGGTTAATTTATCTTGCCTTGATTTTCTTTTTGGGTATGGATTTTCATATTATCAACAGCCGGGATACTACACTCTTCCTTGCTGTACGCATAGGACTCTGGGCTGTTTCTTTTATTTTATTCAGCGTTTTTATTTACATTTTTCCAATTATTTCGCATTTTAAATGTACTTTAAAACAGGCCTTTAAAAATGCATTCTATATGACGATCGGGCATTTACCTTTTACTGTGCTTCTTGTCTCACTTTTCAGTTTTATCATCTGGCTTTCTGTCGCTTCTGCCAAAACAATGGCGATGGTTATCATTATCAGTGGAATTTGTGGGTTTTCTATCATCGCATATACTGCATGCATTATCTTTGATCGTATTTTCAAAAAATACGAACCAGAAGAGCCACCCTTCCCTGAATACACAGAATAATATTCCGGAGGATTTTCTCAAATAGAAAATCCTCCTTTTTTTATTACATATTCAAAACATCAAATTGTGGTCCAATCAACCAAACATTTTCGCATTCTAATTCCAACGATGGTTCTATTTCCACAAGCGCTTTCATGGTAATAAATGCAAGCCTGCCCGATCCACTGTAAGTTTTCTTATTCCCACGATTTGCAAATGCAAGATTCAAATACGCAGTTCCATCTTCGTAACGTTTATTTACCGTCAAATTTTCCATAGAATCAACCCTTTCTTCTTGGTCTATAGAAATAAATTCTAAATGTTCTGGATTATAGTGTAACACTTTTCCAAATGCATTCAGATTCTGCACATTTTCTGCTTCAACAGCTACTACAAAACTTTCCTCTGCTTTCACTTTTTTCTGTTGTGGAACCAAAGAAACATTTCCCGCAACACTTCCTGTCTGTTGCGTTCCACCATCTAATTGGAACATCGTATATGCATAATCATAAACATCATAGACGCCATTCATATTAATGTCTCCACAACGCTTCTGAATCTGATCCGTAAAATTGGATCCATCTTTTTCAGATGTCCCCAAATAATTTTTCATATTTGTGTAATCGCCTTCTGATACCTTCTCATTCCTGTTTGTACTTCCCGCTGCAAATGGCTTGGCTCCATCTTTCTTATACACAGGAAGCTCATGTGCCGCGAAATAGTTACGAATCGATTTTACAACTATCAGCTTCAAGCATCTTGCGTTTACTCCTACAAGTGAAACTACTTTTCCATTCCCTTCTACCTCAAGCTCTGGCTGATATGTCCATTCTTCTGCATCTTCTCCATTCCATTCTAATTTCCAGTGTTTTCCATCCAGACTGGAATAAATATTCATTTTCTGAACGGTACCACTTCCAAAATTATCACGCGGATAATATTCAAATTTATCCAATTCATATACTGCTCCAAAATCATAAATGAATGGAAATCTTTCTTGTACAACATCGTCTACACAAAAGAACATTCCTTTAAAGCTATGATCTGTGGCATAACGCAACGCACCATTCTCATCGTTTCCATCCCATGTAATTGTGCTAAGCGCACCAATTTCATTTCTCCACGGATCTAATAATGTTTCCACAGTCAACACTCCACTCCATTTGGAATATCCGTCCTTATTTCTTGCACGCAGCCGGTATGTATGAACGGATTCATACTCTAATTCATCATGCAAGTAAGATGTGCTTTTTCCCATTGAAAACAATTTTCCATCTGCCAACATTTCATAAGAAGCTGCTCCTTCTACCTTCTCCCATTCAAGCCAAATGCTGGTTGGTGTTTTCTTTTCTTCTTTTTCTACAAGACAAGGCACTGACAACTCCTCATTTTCTCGATTCCTCTCTTTCTTCATCTCATTTGCAAACCCCAATATTTCCACCGTTTGATTTTCCGCAGATGCATCCACAGTCGCAAGCTTCACATAAAGCTTTGGTGAAGCAACTACCTCTCGAACCATTTCACAGAATTTCTTTTCGTCTTCTGATGCAAATGTGCATAATTCCGGAGCTTTATCATAAAAACATATCGCTTCCCCGGACATAGCGTTCGTTTCATCAAACTCTTTTTTCGTATTTACATTTTTAATACAAAGATATTTCTCTCCGTTTTTTGCTTTTACTTTCTTTGGCTCCTGCGTTACATTTACAATAAACGTCGTATTTCGCTCGTATTCATATCCCAAATAACTTCCCTTTGAACGTTCTACTGTTAAGATTGCATATTCCCCTTCTACGAGAGAAGTATATGTTGTAGTCACTGCATTTCCATAAGAAATATGGTCTACCATTCCGTATCCCTCTACCTCTTCTACGTCATTATAAATGTATTTTCCATCATCCTCATAGGTTGTGAATGCATGATTTCCTTCTGGCCAAAATTCCACAATACGGTTTTTTCGATTAATTTCATCTGGCGTATTGTTCGGCTCACACATCGGAAGTATTGCACCATTTTTTACAAACACCGGCAATTTCCAAAGTGGGACGGCAAAATTATTTAAAACCTGCCCACCACGATATTTTTCTCCTGTCAAATAATCAATCCATACTTGATTTTCATCCGGAAGATAAATGCGGTTTCTTACATCGTTTCCTATTTCATCCGCTGCAACATCCTGATATACCGGCGCCACGAGTATATTTTTTCCAAGCATAAACTGATATTTCATATCCTTGCCATATGCATACTCATCCTTTGGATACTCTAGAAACATTGCACGAATCATTGGAAGTCCTGTATCCCCATTTCCAGTCTCAATATTCGCTGCTGCTGCACATGTGTAAATATACGGCATCAACTGAGATTTTATTTTCATATACATACGATTAATTCCTGTATATGGATCTCCAAATACAAAGGGGGCTTTCATATAGGTTCCCCAACCATCCATATTTAACATCTGCGGCGTGAAGGATTTCCATTCATAATCACGTACTGCAATCAATGGACGTCCTCCAAATATTCCATCCATATCACTTCCGATGTTCGGATTTCCTGCTAAAGAGCTTCCTATGTAAGTTGGTATATGGAATCGAATATATTCCCAATTACCTCCTGTCTGATCACCGCTCCATACACTGTTAAATCGCTGTGATCCTGCCCAACCATCCAAAGAAATGATATTTGGTCTAATATTTGCAGATGTTGTCACGATATCATATGCTGTTTTTAAACCATTTAATTGAAACGAATATCCCGGTCCTACCCAGGCAACATCTGTTTTTAACGTTGTTGCTCCGCCAATCGTAACTTCCTTTTTGAAATCGCGAAGCAAATGCCAGTAGGTTTCCGAATTCGAATCTGGTGACAGATTACTTTCTGTCCAAAGCCCGGAGGCGACACCTTTACTATTCGCATATTTTGTAAAATCTGCAAAGTTTTCTACATTTGCCTCTACGGCAGCGATACGTTCCGCACTACTAGAGCCATCTTCATTTACTCCACCTTGCATATAATAACCATTCTGCCCATATCCTCCACCGTATCCGTCGTTTGGCAAAAAATATCCCAACGGCATATCATATTTCACATAATCGTCCAATACAGCTCGCGCAGAATATTCATATGGAGTATCTACTGTATTGGGGTAATTTTCTGTCCCTACAATCGGCTCTGTTCCATTGAGCGATTCTGAATGCAATCCTTCTGTAAGACGATAACCTGTTGCCATACCACTTTCATAATAGGTTCGTCCTTCGCTTTCACTTGAATCATTTCCTTTTACAATCCAGGTCTTATCACCAGATTCTTTTGACCATGCATCGCGATTATAACAATTCAAATGTCCTTCGTAAAAACCATATTCCGGCAATAACAACGGATTCCCTGTTACGTGAAAATAACCGCGTAACAAATCCTGTACAACTTCTCTTCCATTCATTTTTTCCGTCACAAAAAAATACACACTAAATTTGGACTCCTTATGAATGGTTTTCACTATGTTGCTGTTTTCATTCCCAAAATCGTAGATTCCATCCGAAAATGTATTGCGAAGCACCCCATACCCAGCCGTCGAATAATAAAAAGGATTCGGAGATGCTACTCCACCATCCATCCACTCACTCTCATTTACAATCTTGATTTTTTCTCCCGTATGTACAAATCGTCCATTCTGTGTTCCCCCTCCAAAAAAATTCTCTCCTGCATTTTTCACAAGTGTCTGTACCGTTCCTTCATTTGTAATTTCTAGAGCCTCTGTCTCCTCTAAAACAATATGATCCCTTACGGAAACCTGCATTTTCCCAGAACGTTTTTCCCATGTAACAGATGTTTCCCCACACAATACGGAAACGACTTCCTCTTTCCACAATATCTGTACCTTAGGCTTTGTGTATTCAGAGGATTCATCTGGTCTCTGTTGGATCTTTGCCGTGTGAACTTCATCTCTTGGAGTTGCATAAGCTGCGAACTCACCTGACAAATCTACATCATAGCGGAAAATATTTTCCTCGAGAAATGTAATCCTTCCCTGCACACCTTCTTCAAAAATCAATTCTACAACGTTACTTTGTTCAGCCACTTTTGCAGATTCCACAGCTTTTAACCTAAAACTTATCTTACTTATATTCATGCCTTTATCAACTTTCCTTCCTTAACCAATGCTCTCCTTCAGAACTCTCAATACAAAATAAATGAACTCCATTATATTAAAATGGGGAGGGTCTCATTCCCCCTCCCCTTAATTTTCAGGTCTCCCGAAATATTCGGCATATATTAACCTTTGATACCAGACTGTGCTACACCTTCAATGAACTGTTTCTGGAAGATGAAGAACAGTACGATCAATGGAACAACCGCCATAACCGCACCTGCCATCTGCATTGGATACTGTGTTGTATACTGTCCCTGCAATGACGAAAGTGCTGGACCAAGAATCATTTTTTCTGGTGAAGTATTTACAAGCAATGGCCATAAGAAATCATTCCATGCAAATTTTGCTGTAAAGATTACTAAGGAAACAATACCTGGTTTGATCAATGGAAGCATGATTGTTCCAAAAATCTGATAACGGTTACATCCGTCAAGAACTGCTGCCTCTTCAAGCTCCTTTGGTAAAGACATAAAGAACTGTCTTAAAAGGAATGTTCCAAATGCACTAAACAAGTTTGGCAAAATAATCGCAGGAAGCGTATCTAAAAGTCCTAATTTCTGAATGATCAAGTACTGTGGAATCAAGAAAATCTGTCCCGGTACCATAAGTACAGAAAGAATCAATATGAAAATCGCATTCTTGAATGGAAATTCAATTCGTCCAAATGCATATGCTGCCATAGAACAAAATACAACCTGCACAACTGTCGTAATCACTGCAGATAAAAATGTATTCAAGTAAATCTGTGCAAATGGTAACGCTGTCAGAATTTCGCTATAAGCTTCTGTTACAAACTCTTTTGGGAAAATAGTTGGCGGAATCAACATAGCTTCTCCTGGAGTTTTAAATGATGTAAGTACCATCCATGCAAATGGGAATACAACAAAGATTACTCCTGACAGGAGGACAATATGCACAAGTAATCGATTTAGTTTTGCTTTTCCTCTCATGCTTCTCCTCCTTAATCGTAGTTAACCCATTTTTTCTGAACAATGAGTTGTACAACAGTTACTAACATAATAATTATAAAAATGAAAATTGAAATAGCTGCCGCGTATCCTTTTGTACCATACGAGAATGCTGCCCGGTAGAAAATCTGTACCATTGTCTGTGTACTTTCGAACGCAGGGTTCGTTGTACCGATCATCATATATACAACATCGAATACCTGAAATCCACCTATAATACCTGTGATCAATACGAAGAAAATTGTCGGCGTAAGCATTGGGATGGTAATCTTGAAAAATCTTGCAAACGGTCCTGCTCCGTCAATCTCAGCTGCTTCGTAGTAAGAAGTTGAGATTCCTTGCATACCAGCCAGCAAAATGATCATATTATACCCCATACTGCTCCAAATACCAATTAACATGATACAAAAAAGCGCTGTCTTGGGATCTGTCACCCAGCTATGACCTTCTCCTCCTAATGCACGAATAATGTTATTCAAAATACCAATTTTTTCGTTGTACATCCATTTTCAAACAAGTGCAACTGCTGCTGACATTGTTACGGAAGGTAAGAAATACAATGTACGATAAATGGATTTTCCTTTGATTTTAGAATTCATAAGCGCTGCCAACAAAATTGACATGAAAAGCCCTACTGGAACTGTTATAACTACATATTTTAATGTATTGAAGAATGCTCTCCAAACTTCTTTGTCTGTTAAAAGCTTTTGGTAATTTTCAAGTCCACAAAAAGTGGCAATATTAAACTTATTTACATCATTGAAACTGAACCAAACGTTCTGGATAAACGGCCATATATAAAATATAACCAATCCTAATGTTACTGGCGCAATAAATACATATGCCGCAATCCAATCTTTTTTCTTCCATGAAGACACCTTTTTCTTTGGTGTCTTCACTGCAACTTTGCTCTCAGCCATAATTTCACCTACTTATTATTTTAACAATGCATCAGCCTGTGTTTTTAATTCTTTACATACCTCGGCAAGCGGCGCTTCTCCATTGTATGCCTTCTGAATTTCTTTTGCTTCTAAGTCGTAAATTTCTGCTGCTTTTAAGCAGACTGGAAGTGGGTACGCTTTGTCTGCATGGTTTGTATATGCGGCAAGGTTGTATTTTGTCTGTGTTTCGGCAAAATATTTCTGGGAATCTGTACGTGCTGAAATAACAACACCTGTCTCACCCTGAATTTTCTGAGCTTCTGTACTTCCAAGCCAGATTGCAAAATCTGTAGCTGCTTCGATATTTTTAGACTGTGAGTATACTGCATATCCAAGTCCATTGATACAGTTTGCTTCTTTTCCGTTGAATGAAGGAATTTCTACACAATCAATTTTATCTGTGATCACATCATTCTGAACATACTGAGGAACCATGTAAGATCCTGCAAAGCTCATAGCTACCTGCTGTCCTTCGAACATAGCGTCTGCTGATGTTTCAGCAAGCGCTGCTGCTGATGGAGCGTATCCTTCGTTGATCATATCGATCCAGCACTGAATACCTTCCTGTGTTTTTGGATCATCATATCCTGTAGCTGTTGCATCTTCATTTAAAATGTATCCACCGTTGGCATATACTGTCTGGTAGTACCATGTCTGGAAGTCTACCGGACACGCAAATGGGTACACGCCTTTCGGAAGTTTATCTTTTAATTCTTTGCAAAGAGCCTTTAAATCTTCATATGTCATATCATCTGTCGGATATGCAACACCGGCTTTATCAAAAAGTTCTTTGTTGTACCATAAAGCATTTGTATCGAAATCTTTTGGTACAGCATAATTTTTACCATCACGAACATAGTTGTTTACAAGTACCTTTGCAAAACCATCGTTTATATCAGATCCTTTTACAGCGTCTGTGATGTCTGCTAAAATCTGTCCGTCAAGATAGCTGTCAAGATGAAGAACATTTACCCAAAATACATCCGGCGCTGTTCCACCTGTTGCTGAAGCTTCTAATTTGTTCCAATACTCTTTGTATGGTGTAAGCTGAAGTTTTACTGTTACTTTATCCTGAGATTTTTCATAAGCCTCTTTCAAGTTCTCCATAGCAACTTTCTGGTTTTTGTCCCAGTATCCAAGTGTAATTTCTGTTTTTCCGTCCTTTGTTTCTCCTTTTTTTCCACCGCAGCCTACAAGCATTGCTGCACCCATAACCACTACTAAACCAAGTGCTACTAATTTTTTCAAACTCTTTTTCATAAAACATCTCTCCTTTTCTTTCATTTTTTAGAATTTGAATAGTCAACGCTCAAATCACATACCCTCGAGCGATTAACATATATATGAAGCCTTTTCACTATGGCCTTCACATCTATTCATGACGATAGCATTCCAAATCAATCACCTTTCCACCATTGACTCTAGACTCTTCTGCCGCAAGAGCACAATAATGACTCTCCGTGGATACTTTCAACGATGTTACATATGGACTTGCTTCTTTTTCCCCACTTAACACATCTAGAAATTCTTCTACCATCTTGATATCTCCACCACCATGTCCTGAGAAATTATCTGATAATGTGGATACATCGATTCTTGTTTCCTCTACCTGTGGTCCAAATTTTCTTAAAACGATTTCATTTGCATCTAAGACATTCGAATCCATGTTTACAATTAATTCACCTTTTGTTCCATGGAATTTTGCATATCTTGCAATTGAAGATGAAAAACCGCACATGGTAAAGCTCATTGTTGTCCCATCTGTCATATTTAAATTAACAACCTGATGATCTACAACGTTATTATCGCAATGATAAACACATCTTCCATAAGGTCCTGTCTGCAATGCTTCGATTAATTTTTCTTCTGTAACTTCTCCATTTACAAGCACATTTCCCGGCCACCCCTTTTTGCCAAAGCGGACGCCTGTAATATTACTGTTTAAATAAATATCCTCTGCATTAAATGGACAATTTTCAATTTTACAATCTAGGCATCTCTTCGCGCATCCTTCCGGCGCTTTTTCTTCTTTAAACAGATACGTGCTTCCATAAGAAGAAAGAGATTCACAAGTTTTTCCTGCAAGCCACATATATAAATCCATATCGTGACAGCATTTCTGCAAAATCATTGGGCTTGTTTCATTTGAATTTCTCCAGTTTCCACGCACAAAACTATGTGCCATGTGCCACCAGCCAACATTTTCCGCCGCCATAATGGATACGATTTCTCCGATTTCGCCACCAGCCAATAATTCTTTTACTTTCTGGTAAATTGGCGTATAGCGAAGTACATGGCAAACAACAACTCGTCGGTTACACTCTTTTGCAACTTCCACCAATTCTCTGCATTCCTCAAGTGCCGGAGAAATCGGCTTCTCTAAAAGTAAATGGTAACCTTTTCTTAATGCCGGAATCGCCTGTCCTACATGCTGTCTATCCTGCGTTGCAATGAACATTACATCCGCTAATCGTTTCTGCTCCAGCATTTCCTCAGCGCTTCCATAACAATGTTTCTTAGGAATATCAAATTCTTTTGCAGCAATTTGAACTTTTTCTGGATCAATATCCGCAACTGCAACAATTTTCATCTTTTGCGGAAACTGTTTCTGTGCCTGTGCGTACTCGTCATATCCTCTAGAGCCAAGTCCTGCAATTGCAACTGTGATACATTTCCCCATCTTTTACACCCCTTTTTTTAACTAACCACATATGTCTGCTTTTCAAAATCTACAGTAACTGTTGTTCCATCCGAAAATACGCTTCTTTGAATGCTATAATTTCCATCTACAAATTCATGACGTACAAGTTCGAATTTTGCTACTTTCTCGTGAAGATCAGAAACTACCTTGCATCGATCTCTTTGTTCAGCTAACGTGAATTCCACACCGCCATCGAAAGCCCCGTCTGTATTTGGATATGCACCATCTCGTACAATATACGGCGCACCACCATTTAAAAGGGCATATAACATGTAATCTTCATCTGCACCTACTTTATCCATCATCCATGGTTCAATCAGACAATCATGATATACAAGGTTGAATAATGGAACCGGAACTCCTTTCTTTGGTGTACCAGGTTTTTCCGTCATGAATTCATACGGGGCATAATGGCACATTACCATGCTTGGCACACACCAGTCGCTTACCTCTTCCGAGCTTGGAAGAATATCTTTAGAAAGTAAATATCTAAAGCAAAGTTCTCTATAATCGTAGCATTCTTTTCTTGTCATTCTGTGATGAGGATTTGCACATTCATCTCCTTCATTACATGTGAATACGTCTAGGTAAGCTCCGTCTAATTTAATTCCTTTTTCTTCCAAATAACCAAAGTTACGTTTTACATAATATGGCGCCTGTGTTCCACAAAGATATGTTTGTGGTCCCCCCGCCCATCGATTATGTCCCGGAACTGTTCCATCCGGAAGTCTGCACGCAAAATGCTCATCATATGTTTCAGCAGCTAAGTAATAGTCTCTGTACTGATCATGAATCCCAAACATATATCCAAGTTCATGCATTGTATCTACAAGAGATTTCATTGCCTCTTCTCCGCCTGCCTCTTCGCAGATTGGATAATAGTCTGGATGCTGATTATCATATCCTGGCTGTGCCCAGCCATCTAAATGCATGTAAAGCTTTTCCACTCCAAGTTCATGAATTTCTCTAATTTCTTTTTCACGCTGTTCAAAAGTAATCATATTGTCATTTTTATTTGGATTTTCCGGATTAAAGAAGCTTGAATCATTCTGAACTTTTGTTTTGATTCCTTTATGTACAAATGCACATCCAATCAAATCATTGATCGTAGGATTCTGTATTGCTTTCTCTGCAAGTGTGCGAAGTCTTCCTTCTTCTCTCACATAGCTTCTGTAAACCTTACACATATCGTTATAATCACAATTCTCTAAGAATGTGTAGCGAACCACTCTGCGGTAATCCATCTTTCCAAGGCTTGGCTCAAAGTACATTCCCAAATGTGTGTATGGTCCATTTTCAGGATGCTCCACCTTCCAGCCTGCATTCCATGGTGTTAAGCAAATCGCGATATATCCTTCTTTGTCGCGAATCTGTGAGTACCATGGCATGTATCCACCGGCCGTTTCAAAAAAACCATCAAATACAACCTTGCTTACCTCTGTTTTCCATGTATTTGGAAGTAACACTCCCTGTTGACAATTTAAAAGTGAATACCAAGAATCTTTTGCTTCATCGAATTCCATTTCCCCTGGCCAATACACTCTCTTCACTGTAAGTCCTTCTTCACAAATAGGAATCCACTCGAAAAATACATTTTCGGTCGCATATTCAACCCATACTATCGTGTCAAACGCATATGGAACTTTTTCTCCATTTACTTCAAATCCTGAAAAATGACTCTGAATTCCTCTCCCAACACCAGAAACAAATTCTTTATGGCTAATTTTTGATGCATCAGCAAAATTTACTGTTGCTTCTTCACATTCTATATGTAATTTTGCACCTTCTCTAAATTTCCAGATTTGATTTCCCTTTTTTACAAAAAGCCGCAGCGTTTTCTCATTTAATTCTAGCTGGCTATCATTCACGTCAATGATCATCATTCCTTACCTCTCTCCCAAAAACCTTTAGTTATAATGTCTATATTTTTCTTTTTATTGATTGAATTATACATCATAATGCACAACTATGCTTATAGTTTTGTTCTTTAATGTTGTCATATTATCCATTTTCTGCTATAATATCCCAAGGAGGCAAGCAAAATGGCGTATATAAATACTTACCTGAAAAAGGAAATTGTAATCGATTCTATTATCACAATTCACTATTTTGAATATGCAAAAGATTTCGTTTTCCACGGAGAATCCCATAATTTTTGGGAATTTCTATACGTAGATAGCGGCGTGCTTTCCGTTACCGCAGGTGATCGCGAAGTGACAATGAATGCTGGTGATGTAATTTTTCATCAGCCAAATGAATTTCACGCATTCAAATCCATCGGAAAATCTCCCTTGAATTTAGTAGCCTGTTCATTTTTAACTTTTTCACCGGCGATTCAGTTTTTTGTAAAAAAAAGCTTTCATTTGACGGATGATGAACGAAATCTGATTTCTCTTATCATCGCAGAAGCCCGTCAGACCTTTCGAACCCCATTACACCTTCCATATGTAGAGCAGGTGTTACTGAAGCCTGAAATTCCTTTTGCCGCACCACAGCTTATCCTTTTATTTATGGAACTTTTTCTAATTAACTGCAGGCGAAATCATTCGTCTACAACTATACATAAGCAACGCACCACCCAGCCTACTACCGGCCGGCACACCGCCCGGGAAACGTTGTGTACACAGATCATCACATTCATGGAAACTCATATTTGCGAACAACTAACGGTACAAAATATTTGCGATGCATTTTCTATAAGCCGCTCTTCTTTATATACTCTCTTTGACGATTATAAAAATTGTGGGCCGATTGATTATTTCAATAAAATGAAAATAGAAAAAGCAAAAGAACTTATCCGAAATGGCATTATGAACTTTACCGAAATCGCATACTTTTTATCCTACAGCTCGCTCCCTTATTTTTCGAAGCGTTTCAAAGCCATTACCGGAATGTCACCTTTGGACTATGCAACTTCTGTAAAAAGTATTGCCGAAAAATTTAGAACAACAAGTAAAATCTATCGTGATGATCAATCCTGATTGCTATACAAAAATGACAGCTAAATCGCTGCCATTTTTATTCTATATATATCCAACTTTATTTTAGAGTTCTGCTGTATGAAATAAAGGTGGATTAATAGTGATTTCGAATACTGGAGCATTTTCACCAACAAAAACATTTGCTCTTGTTCCATCTTTTTTCACAACTACTCCACGAAGCGCAAGCGGAATTATTTAATGCGCTAGGTTATAAGACTCATATAAAGAATGCAGTTCAGACCTCCTATTAATTTTAGCTATTTTAACTATGTTCTTATCGTACCGTCTTTATTATTCCTACCAATCTATCATAGTTCTCAGGCTTATGAGGAAATGTACAATTTTTACACACTTTTATCCTCTTATCTTCCCTCTCCTTATAAATTGGATTCCCAGGACAATTCTCTAAATGATACAACGGACAATAACAAAACAGACAATTGAACTCATCCACGCCTTCATGACAAGGAAAGTATTTGCATTCTTTATTCTCAAAAAAACGATGCGAATTTTCCATTTTATAATTTCTTCCTTTCCTTATATTCTCTAGCCTTCTTTACAAATTTTTCTGCAAATGCAGGATTAGACGGATAATACAAATGCGGAAAACCAACAAAACAGTTTCCCTTTGTTATAATACAAGGATAACCTTTTCCTGTTACCGGCTTTACCGCCAAACAATCCGCCCCATTATCTTCACTGTCATAATAGTGAAATTCATGCCCTCGTATCATTTCTCCTTTTGGCAAGAAATCACCGTTTCTCCCTTCCAATTCTATGTATCCGAAACGAACCAACTTCCCTGTATTGTAACATTTTGCCGGCAAAACTTCCGTTAGGGTATACGATCTGTCTTCTTTATCTGCAATAACTGAATGAAGATACATAAACCCACCACATTCCGCAACAATAGGCATATTATTTTCTGCTGCCTTTTTAATTGCATGAAGCATAGTTGCATTTTGACTGAGTTTATCTGCATACAACTCCGGATAGCCTCCTCCAAGCAGAATTCCGCAACATCCATCCGGCAAACCGTTATCATAAAGAGGAGAAAAATTTTCTAATTTTGCACCACATTCTTCCAATAAATGCAGGTTATCCTCATAATAAAAGCAAAATGCTTCATCCTTTGCCACTGCGATCATAGCTCTGTTTGCCCCATCCGCAACACATACTTCTGCACTTGCAATCACAGGATATGCTTCTAATTCTTCCGCATCTTCTGCTATTTGAAGCACTGCCTCTAAAGAAACCATTTTTTGTAATTCCTTTGAAATCTTTTGCAATTGTTCTCTAATATCTGCTATCTCATCCGGCATCATCAATCCCAAATGCCTACTTCCTACATAAAACTCTTTACAGTCAGGAAAATATCCTACAACATCTATTGATAATTCCTGTTCTATCAACGGTTTTATGGTTTCATAATAAGCCTTTGACATCCTGTTTAGAATAACTCCTTTGATAAGCTGTTCCTTATCATACGCTAAGAAACCGGCAATCAGAGAAATTATAGAACGTCCCATTCCTTTGGCATCTACCACCAAAATAATAGGCGATTTTGTAACCTTAGCCAAATGATAAGAGGAACCCTCTTCTCTAACACCACCCAGTCCGTCGAAAAGCCCCATAACACCTTCCAATATGACAAGCTCGTCATCTTTTCTATTTTTTAAAAATAACTTTCGTGTTGTTTCCTCATCTGTAAAAAACGTATCCAGATTTTTAGCCGGAACATCAATTACCTTTTGATGAAACATGGGATCAATGTAATCCGGTCCACATTTATAGGAAATCACTTTTCTCCCTGCATCCTTAAAAGCCTGTAGCAGACCACAGGTAATGGTTGTCTTTCCGCTCCCACTCTTTGGTGCGGCAATCATAACTCGATTCAATTTCATTTCAGACACCACTCCTTTCCAACCTTAGCATCTACAACATCCCCTCCGGTTTCTTATCCACAAAATCAAATGCACAAATCCACACAGGATTTTCCGCCTGCATCAAATGATACGCCCCAACACGCTTTGCCCTGCTTACCTGCATTTGTACTACATCCTCATTTTGAATGGAAAACGCGGATAAAATCTCTCTCATTTCACAAATAGTTTCCATACTGATTGCATTGATTACAACGCGCATTTGAGAATTCTTTTGATATAATGCGGAAAGGATTTCTTTCATTCTCCCACCGCTTCCACCGATAAAAGCATGCGTGGGAACAGGCAATTCTTCCAATCCATCTGGGGCTTTGCCTGAAACAATTTCTATATTATTAAGCTCAAACTTCTCTTTATTTTGAGCAATCAAAGAAAATGCTTTCTCCTTATATTCCACAGCAAACACCTTAATCTCATCAGAAAGTCCGGCAATCTCCACTGCAATGGAACCTGTTCCGCTTCCAATGTCATATACCACCGCGCCTCCATATAATTTTAACTTGCAGATACTTACTTCTCTTACCTCCTCTTTTGTCATAGGCACCTTATCCCGTATAAATTCCCCATCTGTCTTCCCATGCGTCAGCATTGTTCTTTCAGGCTTAGGATTTTTGATACAACAAGTATACAAACCATCCCCCTGCAATTTTAAACACTCTTTCGGATTCAGTTCCAGAATCTGTTGTTCGTGGTATGATAACTGATATCCAACTATCACTGAACAATCCTCCAATCTGGCCTCCAATAATAATTCTCCCACTTTATGAATATCTTTCAGCCCTGACATCAACAAAAAAGTCTTCTTTTCCCTGCGAATTCTCTTAACTAAATCAGGCAATTCTTTCCCATGCATACTACAAATTGCCGCATCCTGATAATTCTCCCCCATACAAGCCGCCAAATAAGCAACTGAAGAAATTCCCGGCATAACAGTAACGCTCGCCTGCAATCTGCCACCATCTATCTCCCTTAGCAATGCGTCATGCAACTTCTGACAGCCACTGTAAAAGCCAGTATCTCCTGAAAAAAGAATCACTACTTTTTTTTCATCACTCCCCCCCATCACTTTTGATATTTTCTCCAAATAGGGAATAATCTGCTCCGCGGTATAATATGGCATCTTCTCTATTTTGGGCTGATATCCCACGATCATTCTGTCTGCTCCAAGCAAAATATCTGCTTCTGCGATTGCCTTTTCAACCTCTTTCGTAAGACAATCCCGATTCCCCATACCAATGCCCGCAAGAGTTATATGAATCCCGGCTTTTCTCTTGATCACCTGACCACAAATCTTTTCCAGTTGCTCGCAAACTTCTTCAAAAGTATAGCATTCCTGTTCGGCTGGACAACTGATAACAAATACCGGAATCCCTAGGTTTTGTGCCGCATCCAATTTTTCCTGATATCCCCCTGCATTTCCGCTTGCCTTTGTCACCAGCCCCTTTATCTGATACTGCCTAAGCATCGCTTCATTCATCTGTGTAGAGAATGGTCCCTGCAACGCTAAAATTTGCTTACCTACAATTCCATAATCCATACAAAGTTGCAAGCTCTCTATTCCCGGTAAAACTCGTACATACAGCCTTTCCTTTCGATCAATAAATTTAGCAAAAACAGAAAGTTCCTTACTGCCTGTTGTGAGCAAAATATTTCCGTCTGTTTTTTCTAAAGCCTTGGCACAGGAAACGCTATCTTTAAAATAGTGTATTTTTTTATAAGAGCTGGTTACATTGCTTTCTCTCTTTAAACGCAAATAAGGTATATCCATATCCTGCATGCCATTTTTGATATTCTGCGTTACCACTTCTGCATAAGGATGAGTGGCATCCACCACTGCACCAAAATTGCCTGTTTCAATATATCTCTTCATTTCTTCCTGATTCATTCTGCCTTTATGGACTTTTACAAGGGAATTTTCCTTTAGTACAATTTCCCCATATTCCGTGGCTACGCATAGGGTATGTGCTATTCCTGCCCCCACCAAACAATCTGACAACTCTCTACTTTCCGTTGTTCCTGCAAATATCAATATTTCTTTCAATTTGATAACCTCGTTTCGTAATCAGTTTTCCGTTTATAAATTCCGACCCGGAATTGCCTATAAAAACCGTAGTGAACATATTCACCTGTGTTTCTTTTAATTCTTTCAAGGTGCAAGTTACTGCCCTTGTCCCTTCCCTACCTATATTCTCTACAAATCCACAAGGTCTTTCCTCTTCTATCACACGAAGCAGAATATCACAGGCTCTCATTAGATAATCTTTTCTTTTATGACTGGACGGATTATAAATTGCTATGGCAAAATCACCCTCTGCCGCAGCAATCAGCCGTTTCTCTATTTTCTCCCAAGGTGTAAGCAAATCACTTAAACTAATTACACAAAAATCATGATTAAGTGGCGCTCCCAAAACTGCTGCTCCACCGCTCGCTGCAGTAATACCAGGCACTACAATGAGTTCCATTTCCGGATAGTCTTTCCCCATTTCGTACATCAAGGATGCCAGCCCATAAATTCCTGCATCTCCACTGCAAATCAATGCTACCTGCTTTCCTTTGGCTGCTTCTTCAAAGCATAGTCTGCAGCGCTCAGTTTCCTGCCGCATGGGTGTCGTCATCATTTCTTTTCCGGCAAAACGCTCCCCAAGCAACTTCACATATGTGGTGTATCCAATGATAACATCTGAATTCTCCAATGCCCAAACTGCTTCTCCTGTCATCATTTCTTCTTTTCCCGGCCCCATTCCTATAATATATATCTTACTTTTCATCAAACCCAATTCTCCATTCTCTTTTCGCAATGGCAATGGTCATACCATTCTCTGCATGCTTTTTATATACAAGGCTACCACCATCCTGGCAAGCAAAAAGTGCCGCCCGCTCGCACACATTATCCACCCCGATCTGTTTCCTTACAAAGTCAGAAGCACTAAAATCACCTTCCAGCTGCTGTAACTGCTCTGCAGTATAAGTCCAAAAAGGAATTTGTCTTTTCTTGCACCATGCAACCAATCCTGCCTCATCCTTTTTCTTATCTATGGACACCACTGCCATGATCTGTTCCACAGAAACCCCTGAACCATCCAAATTTTTTAAGATAAAATGATTTATTTCTTCTTCTTTTTTCCCTTTTTTACATCCTATGCCAATCATGTATTCTTGTGGTTTTAAGGTTAATAATGCTCCCTTTCCACTAGCTTTTGTGGTAATTACCACATCTGCCGTCCGATCTGGCATAATTTGAAATTCTGAAAGTATAATCTCTTCCGGTATACTGATATTCTCATCCAAATGCCCCTGCTCTACTGCCAAGTGAATCTCTTTTCCAGCCAACACTTTAGACGACACCTTCGCAATTCCATCTCTATTCTCAATATGTAACCCATTTCTTTTCGCAAATAAATCCACTGCAAATTTACCGTTTATATCCGTTGCCGTTGTAATTACAGGAATAGCCCCCATTTCTGTAGCAATCTTTTCTGCTATTTCATTCGCTCCTCCCACATGCCCAGAAAGAATTGGAATAATATAATTTCCTCCTTCATCCATTACCAGAACAGCGCTATCATGCAACTTATTTACAACACACGGTGCAATCGCTCTGACTGCAATCCCGCAGGCTCCTATAAAGAGTAGCGTGTATGTTTCTGCCATCTGTTTTCCTGCCCACTCCACCATGCTTTCTTCTGCATATTGTATCATGGGCAGGTTTTTCCTCTCCTTTATCACAGAACATTTTGTAAAAAGTTCTACATTGTCATCACTCAGAATCTCTGCTACTCTTTGCGACAACCTTATTCCTTTTTCTGTAAAACTAATAATTCTAATATCCATAAAGCTATTCCTTTGCCTGTCTGAATTCTGTAGAAAAATCGGGAGCATACAATCTTGACTTTTCATATCCCCGATGTGCTATCACGTCACCCACTAATATCAGTGCTGTTTTTGTAATCCCATGTACCGTCGCCGTTTCTTCCAGACTTCCAATAGTACAAATATAGCTTTCTTCCTCCGGCCAGGTTGCCTTATACACAATTGCTGCCGGGGTATCCGCTCGGTAGCCACCTGCTATCAGCCTCTTGCTTAGTTCTCCTAGCATCCCCGCACTTAAATAAATTGCCATGGATGTCTGATGTGCCGCAAAGCTTTCGATGCACTCTTTGTCCGGCACTTTGGTTTTTCCTTCCATACGGGTAATGATCAAAGACTGTGAAACCTCCGGCAAGGTATATTCCAAATTAAGAGAGGCAGCTGCTCCGAAACAAGCGCTGACTCCCGGACAACTTTCATAAGCAATTCCTAATGCGTCTAATTCATCCATTTGTTCCCTTACTGCTCCATAAATACTTGGATCACCGGTATGCAGCCGAACGATCTTTTTATTCTGCCCCTCTGCTTTCTGCATAATATCTATCACTTCGTCCAAAGTCATTTTAGCACTGTTATAAATCTCACAGTCCGACTTTGCATATTGTAAAAGCTCTGGATTCACTAAGGAACCGGCATAGATAATTATATCTGCCTGCTTAAGCAAATGCATTCCTCTTACTGTTATTAAATCTGCTGCTCCTGTTCCTGCTCCAACAAAGAAAACCATTCTGATACCCCCTTACTCTTTGCTAATTCTCCAAATTCATTGGCATACATGACACAATCTATCTTCATTTTTCCTTTTGTCCGTTTATTCAAATAGTAACAAATGCGCTCCATCGCATAATCCATTACTTCCTGCCTCTTTCCACACATAGCTAAGATGCGTACTGCTTCTTCCGTAGTTACACATTCCAGTATCTGATTCAGATATTTTACTTGCACTCCACATTTTACGGCTGATGACACAAGCAGTTCCATTCTACAATCCCCTTCTTTAGAATGGGTGTTCATGATACCTCCTGACACTTTAATTAATTTTCCGATATGACCGGTAAGTAACATTTTTTGAAATCCTAATCCCACTGCCATATCTATAGTATCTCCAATAAAATTACTGCATTTTACGCTTTTTTCCAAATCATATCCATAGGTTTTCTTTATAAAATCCAGTCCGTAATTTCCCGGAGAAACCGCTACATAAGAAAAGCCTTGCGCCTTTCTCTGGTTTAACTCTACTTTGATAGTATCTAAAATTGCCTGATTACTCATAGGTTCTACAATCCCACTAGTTCCCAGTATGGATATGCCACTCACAATTCCAAGCCTTGGATTAAAAGTATGCTCTGCCAGGCATTCTCCTTCTGGGACGAAAATCTCCACCATAATACTCCCCTTGTAATCCACCAGAGAACATACCTGTAACACTTCTTTTTCTATCATTTCTCTTGGTACACGATTAATTGCAGCATTTCCTACAGGCTGATCCAGACCAGGTTTCGTAACTCTTCCTACCCCAATTCCTCCATCTATTACAATTCGCGGACTCCCCTGCTTTTCGTCCAAGGATAAAGCGCTATAGGAAACTTTTGCATAAATCAATGTCCCTGTGGTAATATCTGGATCGCCACCTCCGTCTTTTTCCACTGCACAGCTTACTTCCTTCTCACTCCTGACAATATCAATAAGCTGCGCTGTATATGGGATTCCTTTGGGCGTTTCTATGGTAATTTCTGTTTTTCTCTTTCCGGTTAATAGCATATATGCAGCCGCTTTCGATGCTGCAGCCGCACAGCTTCCGGTCGTAAAGCCATATCTCATAACCTTCCTCCAGCGCCTTGCGCTTCCTAATCTCTGCCCAATTCATACAGTAGCGCATTACAGATTGCTGCTGCCACATTACTACCGCCTTTTCTTCCCCGATTCACAATATGTGGTACTTCTGTTCCTATGATCAATTCCTTTGCCGCTTCCACATTCACAAAGCCAACCGGCACACCAATAATAAATGCCGGTTTCCATATTCCTTCCCGCATCATCTTATATAGCTGAATCAATGCAGTAGGTGCATTACCTATGGCGAAAATTACTGGCTTATTTAGCATAGAAGCCATCTCCATACTGATTGTTGCACGAGTCGTGCCTCTCTCCTTTGCTATTCGTGCAACCTCCGCATCTGCCATAAAACAATGTGCTTCTCCACCAAATCTTGCCAAAATTTTCTTATTGATTCCTGCTAGTGCCATATTTGTATCTGTCACAATATCAGCTCCACTTATTATTAACTCCTTTGCAATCTGTACTGCATTTTTCGAAAACACAAGTGTTTTTGTATAATCAAAATCCGCACTGGTATGAATAACCCTTTTCGTTACCATTTCCTGTTCTTTTGGTATTTTTATCCCTTGTTCCTCCAACTCCTTAGAGATAATCTCAAAACTTCTTTTTTCAATTTCTTCCGGCAATAAACGCTCTATATTATGCAAGACATTCACCTATCTCTCTTAGTAATATTTTGTTTTCTTCTCTGTTTTTTACTGCAATCCGATAATAACCTTTTACTAATCCTTTAAAATTCTGACAATCTCTTATTAAAATTCCTCTTTCCAGCAATAACTCATACAAAGGTTTCTCTGTATAAACTAAAATGAAATTTCCCTCTCCAGCAAAAACTTCTAGCCCCATCTTTTGCAGTTGCTCAGTTAAAAATGCTCTCTCTTTCTGCACATACTTTACCGTTTGTACTACAAATGCTTTTTCCTTTACACACGCTATTCCTGCCTTCTGTGCAAAAACAGATAAATTCCACTCCGGAAGTTGCCTTGCAATTTTCTGTATTAGTCCTTTATTACTACTAACCAAAAATCCCAGTCTTACTCCGGGGATCGCGTATATTTTTGTGAAAGCCTGTACCAAAAGTAAATTTGGATATTCCTCTATTTCAGATACAAAGGAGACCTCCCCTTCACAAAAAGAAATAAAACACTCATCCAAAATAACATAGATCCCTTTCTCCCTACATATAGCGAACACTTCTCTTAGGTAGTCGCACTCCAATCGTTTTCCCGTTGGATTGTTTGGATGCGCCAGAAAAAGAATGTCTATGTCTTCTGTCAACATCACAAATAACTCTTCGCCTGGCAAAAAAGAGTTTTCTTTCTCCATAAAATAATAATGGATTTCACTTTCCACTGCTTCTGCCACATATTGATAGCCGTAAAAGCTAGGTATCGGAATCAAAACATTCCTTGGCTTAAGAGCATGCATAATCCCCATAAAAACTTCTGAGGCGCCGTTTCCAAATAATAAGTATTCTTTTGGAACTTCTAACTGCTTTGCCACTTCTTCTTTCAATTCAAATGCTCGTATATCTGGATATTCCTGACATCGTACCACTGCCTGATGCAGTGCATCTTCTACCCTTTTTGGTATTCCAAGGGGATTCACATTAACAGAAAAGTCCAGTTTCACTCTATTTGTATAAATATCTCCGCCATGTATGCTCTGCAACAGTCACTCACTTCCCTTCTATAAATAAATTACGACCACCATCAATGTTAAACAAATTATTTCACACAACAATGAAGTCATATACATTAACTTATTTACTCTTTTTATATCCTCATACTCTACGTCTCTACATGCGTCACCTACAAATGGTTTTTTTACTATTTTTCCAAAATAGCAGGCATCCCCTGCCAACCGGATTCCCAATGCTCCGGCACATACTGATTCTGTCTGCGCTGCATTAGGACTGGCATGCTTCTGATTGTCCCGCTTATATATTTTATAGGCATGCCTCCCACTATAATCTTTGCCGCCTATAAAGGATGCACATATCATAAGATAGGCACTAATTCTGGCTGGTATGTAATTAACCAGGTCATCCAACTTTGCGGCTGCTCTTCCAAAATACAGATACTTTTCATTCTTATACCCCACCATAGAATCCATGGTATTCACAGCCTTGTAGAAAAAACCTAATATAGGACCTCCTAACGCAGTATATAGCATGGGAGCTATCACACCATCAGAGGTATTTTCTGCCACAGTTTCAATCGCAGCTTTAGCAACACCCGCTTCGTCTAAAACAAATGTATCTCTGCCAACGATCATAGAAACAGCCTTTCTTGCCGCGTCCACCCCTTCTGTCTGCAAACAATGATAGACTTTCATACTCTCCACCCTAAGACATTTGGTTGCCAAAATCTGATAAGTCATAATCGTCTCTGCCAAAATGCCCAAATAGGGATAAATACTATAAGCTCCAACTATAAGCATCACAGATACACTAACCGTGATAAAAAGCACCCAAAAAACTAACCATGCTCCTTTTTTTAATTCCTTTTTATGGTCTTTCTCCGTCCATCCACCCAAAAGTTTCTTTTCCACCACACTTATCAAACTGCCTATCAAGCGTATAGGATGAGGCAACCAGCAGGGATCACCCAAGAGTAAATCCAAAAGAAACCCAAAGAAAAAAGCCAATATATGATATTTCATTTACTTCCTCACAATCTATCTTGTCCTATTTTCTGAACTTCTGCCATTTGAGGATGACCCTGTACCTTTTTTAATGTGCAAATATAGCCCTGGCCATTAGCTACCTGATAATCAAAATATTCACCGCCACAAAAGGTGCTCAACAAAGACATAATAGTTCCACCATGTATCACTACCCCTACTGTCATAGCGCTGTTCATTTGGTTCTGGCTTTCCAGTTGTAATAGCATTTTATAGAATCCTTGTTTACAGCGTTCTATAAAATCTTCTCTACTCTCTCCATTGGGAAAAGGCAATGTACCATTACTGTCAATCCACTTCTGATAGTATTCATTTTCCTTTAATTCCACATGATTTTTTCCTTCAAAATCTCCAAAATCTATTTCCACCCATTCCGGTATCTCAAAAATTTCTTGCTTAGGATAGAGGATGCGGGCAGTTTGTGTACAACGTCTCATAGGACTCGAAAAAAGGTGATCAATGTATGGATAGGTATTCCTCGCTTCTTGTAATGTCTGCTCCCCTTCCTTGCTTAATCCTTCATCTGTTCTGCCAAGGTATCTACGCTCTTTATTGGAAGGCGTCGCACCATGACGAATCATTACTAATTTTATTTGATCCTCTGACCGATTCCACATACCACTCGCACCACCTCATCTGCCTGCTCCGCCAGTCTTACCAGAATCCTTCCTGTTCGCTCTCTGTATTCTCGTTCAAAACCGTCTATGGGCACAATTCCATTTCCAATCTCATCACTGATCACAATACAACTAGGAGCATTGCTTATAAATTCCAGTATTTCCTGCTCTGCATTCTTACCCTGCCTAATACTTGCTCTCATCCACTCATGAAAGTGATCCACAATTACTGTTTTTCCATTGCTTTTTTCATCCTTCAATTGTTCTACATTAGGAAGTTCACCATCTGCAATACAAAAATCCTGTAACCTATTCCCATTAAGCACATAATCTAATTTCCCTTGCGCGTATCCACCAATGACCAACTTCATCTAATCCACCTCCTCCTTACATGCAAACTACATTTATTACCGCTGTTGCAATCAACATACTGCATTCACAGATCAGTACAAAATATCCTGCCGTATCGCCGGTAATACCACCCAGTTCTTTTTTACTGCGATAATAGTAATACGCAAATACACCAAGCGCCACTACTGCCACAATCATTCCTCCAAATAAAGAACGCCATAGCATAAACAGAACACACAAGGCCCCCTGCAAATACAGTGATTTCTTCACCATATCCTCCCCTGCCTTACTAGCAAAAGAATAAAGCAAGCCTTCCTTTTTGGCTAACGAAAATGATACTACACTAATTCCACTTAGACATCTGGATAGGAAAAAACCTGCACAAACAATCTGTAATAAGTTCCCGTCCTGTATTTCGGAAAAAGCAGCCATATACAATAGCCCATAAGCACTAAATCTGATAACTGCAAATGCGCCAATATGGGGATCTTTTAAGATTTCCAGTTTCTTCTCTCGTAGCTGATAGGAACAAAAAGCATCCACGGTATCCATAAATCCATCTACATGAAATCCTCCTGTAACCAATAAAGGTATTGCTGTTCCTACCAAGGTATAACATAACAGACTAACTTCATATTTTTCACAAATCATTCCCCATAGATAAACACAACCACCGATTACTGCTCCTATCCAGGGGAAAAAACAAAGCATATATTTCATATCCTCATCCTTCCACTGAAACTGTGGCATAGGAATTTTAGAATACATTGAAAATGCGATGAGCATTGCTTTTATAATACGCATATTATTTTCCTTCTTTCACTATAATCGGGATCCCTGCCACCACCTCAATTACTTTATCCGCCATCTTAGCCAGTTCTTGATTGATACAGCCCAGGATTCTGATATAATTCATGGTTGTTTCATCATAAATAATTCCGTCCTCAGACACATTATTCGTAACAATAATGAAATCCTTTACCGTTTTTAATAACGCTTCTATTCCGCCAATAATACTTTTATTTACCAATGCGCAATCTCTCATCTCACCCTCACAGAACATCTCATTTGCCACCAAATTAGACATACATTCCAGTAATCCGACATTCTCCATGGCGGTACCCTTTTCCATTTTATCCGCAGCCTGATGAATATCTGTTGGCTGCTCAATAGTTATAAACCCTTTACCCGCCCGCATTTTTTGATGCCTGAATACCTTTTCCTGCCCTTCCTCATCATATACCTGCATGGTGGCAATATAATATTTTCTACAAGCTTTAGAAAGTTTCGTAATATAATCCTCTGCATAAGCAGATTTCCCACTTCCACTTCCTCCTGTAATCAATACTAACATCTACCTCAGCCTTTCATACTGTTCTATCCTCATTTCATTAAATGTTGTTTTTCCCTGATAGATACTCAACGTCACATCCAGTAAAGCAAGCATCATTACTGCACCGGTTCCTTCACCTAATGCCATATTCCCATCGATCACAGGCTCCAGTTCCAGTTCTTTTGTAAGCATTTCAATAGCCGGTTCCTTTCCCTTATGAGAAGGAATATAATACTCTTTGATCCCCGGAATCAATCGTTCTGCCAATAAAGCAGCTACCATACTAATGACTCCATCCAAAACAATAGGCAGATGACACATTGCACCACCAATACAGAGCCCCACAAGACCTGCAATATCCAGACCTCCTACTGTCCAGAGTATCGTCAAGGCATCTGCATGGTACAAATCGTATTTCTGAATTGCTTCTTCAATTACCTTCTGCTTTCTGGCAAGTCCGGTATCATTTAACCCTGCCCCTCTTCCTGTCACTTTCGCTACTTCACACTTTAACAACGCCGCTGCAACCGCACTACTGGTCGTGGTATTGCCAATCCCTAATTCTCCTACTGCAAGAATTTGGTATCCTTTGTTTTTACACTGGAATGCTGTCTCTATTCCTATCGCTATGGCGCGTATGGCTTCTGTTTCTGTCATAGCCGCCTCTTTCCTAAAATTTCTGGTGCCACATCGTACTTTTTGGGAAATAACCCCCGGAATAGATTCTTTTGAACTGATGCCAATGTCTATCGGAATAATATCCGCTCCCACTGTCTTCGCCATTCGCCCTACACAAGACTGGGCTTTTCCCATAGCTTTTGCTACCGCCACTGTAACTTCTTGCCCAGATTGACTGACCCCCGCCTCTACAATTCCGTTATCAGCACACATTATGACTACTGCCTTCTTAGTAATATCAATCTCTTCCGTTCCTATAACCGCACCTATCCTTGCAATCAAAGTTTCAAACCTTCCCATTCCATCTAACGGTTTTGCAATGGCATCCCAATTCTTCAATACCTTTTTTCTGTATAACTCATCCGGTTCATCGACCTTCAACTTTTTCAATCCTTCTCTTGTATAATCATTCCAGATGGGCTTCTCCAAGCATTTCATAAATTTCCTCCATATTTAGATACATCCGCAAAGTATCTGCCAACTTGTCATACTGCTTGTTCTTAAAAACCTGATAATCCTCAAACTCTCCATTTTCTATCTTAATTCCTTTTTTCTCTGCAAGAGCCTGTACCATTATATGTGCAATAATTCCTTCATCAAATAATCCATGTACATAGGAACCGTAAATATTTTCATTCATCTCGGATGTCACTACAACCTTTTCTTCTGCTCCCGTCCTTCCCATATGTATTTCATATCCTTTGAACGGGCAATCAGAAAGTCTATGGAACAGTCCTCTTAAACTTCCAATCTCCCCCTCGATCTGACAACGTTTTTTTTCTGTCACCAGTACAGTTGACACGGGGAGTAGCTCCATCCCCCGCATTTGTCCACCTTCTTCTACGCCTTCTGGATCAGAAATCTCCTGGCCTAGCATTTGGTAGCCACCACAAATTCCAAACACTGGAATATTTTCTGCCAACTTCTTAACAGCAGCTTCCAAACCATTTTGACGCATCCACTTCAAATCCCCCATGGTGTTTTTGCTTCCGGGCAAGAAAATCATATCTGGATGCTGTAATTCACTAATGGATGTCACATATCGCACTGTCACTTCAGGCATTTTTTCAAAAACATTAAAATCCGTAAAATTGGAAATTCTGGGATATCGGATTACAGCAATATTAATTAAACCTTCTCTTTTTCTATCAAATCTCTCCGTCAGACTATCCTCATCCTCCAGAGACAATTCCATATATGGTACAACTCCTACCACCGGAACATTGCCCTTTTCTTCCAGCATTTCAATTCCCGTATCAAGAATAGATTTATCCCCACGAAACTTATTAATAATAAGTCCCTTTACTCTCCTTTTTTCTTTTTCCTCAAGCAGCATCAAAGTTCCTAAAAGCTGTGCAAACACACCGCCTCTGTCAATATCTCCCACTAAAAGAACCGGCGCGTCCACCATTTCAGCCATTCCCATATTTACAATGTCATTCTGCTTTAAGTTAATTTCCGCCGGACTTCCCGCTCCTTCAATTACAATAATATCCGCATATTCTTCCAACTTTTTAAAAGCCTTTTTTATCTCAGGAATCAATTGCTTCTTAAATCCAAAGTAATCTCTTGCACTCATATTCCCAAATACCTCACCATTTACAATCACCTGTGACCCTGTATGATTGGTAGGTTTTAATAAAATAGGATTCATACATACCATCGGTGGGATTCCTGCTGCTTCCGCCTGCATAACCTGCGCTCTGCCCATTTCCAATCCTTCCGATGTAATAAAGGAATTTAACGCCATATTCTGAGATTTAAAAGGAGCCACTCTAAACCCATCCTGCTTAAAAAGCCTACACAAACCGGCTGCTAAAAGGCTTTTGCCCGCATTAGACATGGTTCCCTGTACCATGATTACCTTTGCCATAACTTCTTCATGCCTTTCTGCATCACTAACAACTCATTTCTATTTCCTTACCGGATTCTTTTGCAAATTTCAACAATTCCAAATTTGCCTGCTCCAACGTTCCAAAAGTTTCTTTACAACAGATAATTTTGTCACAGGAGGTCATTTTTTTTCTTGCTTCCTGCATATGTTCCTCCATAATTGGTTCAAATGTATTTGTGGCAATCACATCTGTCGCCAGAGCCCTTGCTACCGGATAGTCCAGATCATTTTGTAGTAAAACCCCAGTAATAAAGGGCACCCCTTGTCTCTGTAATCTACGATACACATTTCTTCCGGTTCCACCGCCTGCTATCACAAAAACCTTTGCTTCACCCTTTGTAGGTTCTAATTCCATACTTCCATTCTCTTCATCAAAACTACCTGAAGCAATAGAAAACAACTTTGATATGTACCCTTGCTCAAACACTTCCTCCGGTTTTCCAAATCGATCTACACACGTTCCATTAATACACAAAATTTTGTCGGAAACTCTGGCTGCAAGTTCTAATTCATGAAGCGACATAATCACCGTCAATCCCTTTTTCTTCCTCATTTCCTGTAAAATAGAGAGAAATTCCAACTTATACTTTACATCCAAAAAAGAGGTTGGTTCATCCAAAATAATAATATCCGGTTCTTGGCAAATCGCTCTGGCGAGCATCACTCGTTGCCTCTGCCCATCACTAATGCGAGTAAAATCCTGATTCTTAATGTCGGTCACATGCACCTGTTCCATTGCTTCTTTTACTACCTGGCGATCCGCCTCAGACAAAATACCAAAGCGTCCGGTATAAGGATATCTTCCGGTCGCCACCACATCTTCACAAGTCATCATTTCCGTTCGTAGTCTTTCCGTCAATACCACCGCCATATTCTGTGACAACTCTGTCCCCGACATCCTTTCCACACTCTGCTCCTCCAGATAAATTGTTCCGGCAATGAGAGCCAGTTGCTTTGCAATGCTTTTTAAAACTGTGGATTTCCCCGCACCATTCGGACCTATCAGGGTCAATATTTCGCCCTTTTGCAAACCAATTTCGATATCTTTAATGATTGGCTTTTTCTGATAGCCTACACTTAAACTCTCTGTCTTGAAATAATATTTCACTACGCCACCTTCCCCCTGCTTCGCCTTATCATGATCCACAACACTACCGGAGCTCCAAACACCGCCGTAACAGTACTAATACTAAGTTCTGTTGGAGCAAACATAGTTCTTGCCAACAAATCACAAAATAAGCAAAATACACTTCCGCCAAGGAAACAAGACGGAATCATTAGAATCGGCTTTGCACTTCCCAAAAGACTTTTTACCAAATGAGGTACCGCAACCCCTACAAAGGAAATAGGCCCTGCAAACGCTACAATACAGGCAGCCAAAATACTTGATAAAATAACCAAAGCAACTCTTAAGAGCCTAATATTCACTCCCATATTTTGTGCATAGGATTCTCCTAGTTGATAGGCAGAAAGTGGCTTTGCCATAAAAAAGACAATAATAAATGATACTGTTGTCACTACTGCCATAACAAATACATTATCCCATGTCATTCCGGAAAAACTGCCCCTTGACCAATTATGAAGGTTTACAATTTCTGCATCATTTGCGAAGGTCACTACCAACTCTGTAACAGCCGAACAAATATAACCAATCATCACACCACTTACTACCAGCATGGACATATTATTCACCTTACGAGACATCAAAAGAACAAATCCCATAGATATCATCGCACCCAAAAAAGCGGCGGCAATCAATGTCACTGAACTGACTCTAATAGCCTGACCCATCAAAAAAACCATCACAAGCGCTACAACCATTTTAGCTCCCGAAGAGATTCCTAACACAAAAGGTCCTGCTATAGGATTGTGAAAAAAGGTCTGTAATAAATATCCTGCCAAAGCCAATGCCCCTCCTAAAATCATCGCAGCCATAGTTCTGGGCATTCGTATATCCCACAGAATCTTGCCATTGTTGATTTGCTGACCACCTATAGATACCATAATATCTTCCAGGGAAATTTTCACAGTTCCCTTACAAACATTCATGAGTGCAAAACCAAGTACACTACTACCAAGCAAAAGAAACACGATAATATACCTTATTTTTCTACTATGCTGCATATAATGCCTCCTCTACTCTAAGCGAAACAAGTATTCCATTTCTGCTTCTCCCCCCTGAAGCATGGCATGTATGTCTTCAATCAAATAACCAATAGACATAGACTGCTGATACATATCATTCGTAGTGCACCACACATTGCCATTTTGTACCGCCTTAAAATCTTCCAGTACAGCACATTTATCCAATAGCTCTTCTATGGAATTCACCCCACCGTCAATAGAACTGTTATAAATAATATAATCCACATCCTTTGCACTGTTATAGAATTCTTCCACCTGCATATTCATGGTAGAACGGCTTGACTGAGGATCTCCAAAATCCTCAAATATATACTTGCCACCTGCCAATTCAATCATTTTAGGTACATAATCTGAACTTTGTCTTACCTGCACCAAACCATTGGACGTAATAAAGAAAAATGCAACCGTCTGATTTGTTTTTTCATCCGTGGTTACTTTTTCCAGAATAGCCACCTGTTTTCCAAACACTTCTTCTGCCTCTGCTTCTTTTCCTACTAATGCTCCAAAAAATTTAACCCATTCCACTCTGCCAAGAGGATGGGATTCATAGCTGGAATACTCTATCATGACCGGTATCCCAAAATCCTTCATCATTTCAATTACCTCCGGTGAATGAGAAATCATCATATTCTCGATGGCAAGAGAACAATTCTCAGAAACAATCAACTCATAATCAGGCATATTATATTTTCCGGCATATAGCATATCGCCATTAGACATCGCTTCATTTGCAGATTCAATATACCAATTACCTTCTTTTTGCCCAGAAAGTCTGATGGTATCGACTGCATCTAATGAGTCAAACATATCCATTACCGCAGTTGCTACCAAATACAGATTTTCTATAGGCTGTTGTATTATATACATATCCTCTTCTAAATTTTTCGGAATCGCTTTCCCCTCCGGAACAACCAAAAGTTTTGTCCCGTCCATCACCGTTAAAATCTTATAACCGCCAGCATAATAATCCACAGAAAAATTCTCTGCATATTTTAATTTCATGCTACTTTCATATACAAGTTCTACACTATTCTCATCTATACTTTCTGATTGTTCCAATGCTGCGGACTTCTCACTTGTATCGGATGAAGTATTTCCCACAGAATCGGAAGAAGGACTGCCACAGCTACATAGCCCAAGCAGTCCTATCAAAAGCAAACAGCATATTGTTGTTATCTTTTTTCTTCCTGTCATTTATTCATCCTCTACTTTAACCGCCTCTATTGTGTCTGAGCAAAAAGTAATTGAATATTCGATCTCATGTGGTCTACCCATTGCCACAGTATCACCTATAACACTTATCGCTTCATCAAAAGCTGTAACAGGAATTTCAAATACCGAATCTCCCTCTTTGTTAACCGGCAGATATTTTTCATCTCCAACAATCATATAATCATAATTCGGACTACTCCACTTCAAAGTAGCAATTACCGCATTATCTGATACCGTAATAATGGCCGGCGATAAAATCTCAGCCTTTCCACTCCCGCCTTCAAAGATAATATCAATTGCATAACTTCCATCTTCTAAATCGATCTGTGTTTCCTTAACATTCACTGTAGACGTATCTGTGGAATCTAACAGCTGTGGATTAGAAACAACTACTTTATGGTCATACCATTTTCCCTTTTTCCCAATTAAGGCAACATCAAATTCCTCTCCGATTGCCGGAACAGGGATATCAAAACCATATACCTCATCTGTCCATCCGTCACTATGCGTAACACGATCCAACGTTGGTTCTAAAAGTATGGCATTTTCTTTCTTGGCCTCCTCCGAAAGTCCCGGATAGAGGTTTACAATATTCTGAGAACCAAGTGAAATATGAATTGTCATTTTCCCATCTTTCACTGTTAACGTCCCTTTACCATCATGGGCTTCATTTACGCGAAACATAGGGCTGTCGGTATCAAACTCCGCCATATAAATTCCATCTGGCAATACGTTTTCTTCTGTTTCTGTTTCTGAATCTTTGTAAACAGCAAAGCCTGCGTCAGGCGCAGACGCTTTTTCACTGTCCTTATCCGAACATCCTCCGAATATAATACTTGCTAATATTAGTATCCCCATTATCGAAATGTGTGTTTTCCTCATACGTCCCCCTATTATTTTAATACAGCTGCTGTATGATCTACATATATCTGCTGAATTGCTTCAATCTGACCAAGACCTTTAATCTGTGTGTCTACATTTTCGAATTTCCCTGATGCTGTGAACATTGCATACCATGCATCTTCTTCTGTACCTGCCATATCGTTATTAGCATGGTCACCTGCTACTACCATTAAAGGACGTAGTACTACTTTTGTATAACCTGCCTCTGCAACATTTTTAATAATTGTATCTGCTGAAAATGCTTCATCACCTTCTACGGTTCCAATAAATACGTTATCATAACCTAGCTCATTCATCTGAGTCTGCATCTGGTTATATGTAACCATTGCTGTATGATGTGTACCATGTCCCATAAATACAAATGCTGTCTGATCTTCTTTGGCTGCTTCAATACTGTCATAACCGGCATCTTTTACAGCTTCAGCAGTAATAATTTCAGCTACCGCTTTCTTGTCTTCATTAATTACAGTTGCATCATTTCCTACTTCGCCAAGTAAAGGTTCTGCCACACTTACAGTTTCAAACTTATCTCTATAAGAATCTACAACTTCCATTACTTCATCATATTCTGCCCCCTGCATTAAATGAGTTGGCTGAATTACAAGATTCTTAACTCCATTAGCAACTGCGCGGTCTAATGCCTGCTCAACATTATCAATACATACACCTTCACGCGCCTGAATATGGTTAATGATAATTTGTGCTGTAAATGCTCTTCTTACAGACCAATCCGGATATGCTGCCTGCAATGCATCTTCTATACCTTTTACATCCGCAACACGGCTGTCATTAAATGACGTACCAAAGCTAACCACTAAAATTTCATTTTCTCCAATTTCATCCTGATTACGTACATCATCCTTAGAAGCATCACCTGTATCTCTTCCAAAATAATCAGGATCTGCATTTTCACCTTCCACAAGTTCCTTCTGCGCGTCTGTCAACGCATCCCAAGCTGCTTTTGCAGCTTCACACTGCTTGTCTGTTTCATCCGTTCTTTCTTGTACATAAATTGCATCAATAAGGGCTGCAACCTCGTCTGCTGCCTCCTGATCACTATTTTCTGCTTCTGTTTTCACATCTGCCTGATTACTTTGCTCTGTCGCTGTTCCTGCTGTTTCTTCTGCGCTGTTTCCGCAGCCGGTTACGCACACAGCTAGCATAAGTCCTGTCATTAACATTGCTATTAATCTTTTTTTCATGTTATCCTCGTTTCTGCTATTCTCAGCTTATTATTTTAAACATGTGTCACTGACAAAAACGAGGACTTACCAGACAAGTTAATATAATTTCATTTACGCAAAATAAAAACCCTTTCCTAAATTACAGGTAAAGGGTTTCACACAAAATAAATCTATCGGATTTTTATCTTTACAAATAAATAATCAAATCCAACAAATGATAATGTACAACCTTTTTACTCGTGGCTTGAAACGATCGTTTCTGTACAGTATTCAGGCAGGTCTCCCGGCTTATAGATCATCGCATTGGCCATCTTCCCAGTTTCCCAGTGATATAGCGGTTTCTACTCCCTAATTACGGTGACGAGTTCGTACAGGATTTACACCTGTTTCCCTTTTCACCAGAGTCAGTCTTTTACAAAACTGCTCCGACACCTGACTACTACATATTCAATTTTATTTAATGTATCATATTCCAAAAAAATATTCAATCATTTTTACGTCAAAGTACATTTTACGTCAAAGTATGTTTTAAATCCACCCCTTTCGCCGTCCCTTTTCATCCATTATTCATTTAATACACATCCATTTCAACCACTACTTTTTCAATTTCTTCTGGTTCGCTTTCTATCATTGCCACTTTGTGTGGCATCTGATGGGTAACATACCACAAGGCTCTCCTGGACGAAGTATATATCTACCACGTTCTTTTCCTTCATCAGATGTTATCTAAAATACTGATCATGTCTGACGATTCCTGATAGACACCAGATAAAACATAAGGTATTATCCATTAAGATAGGACAAAGAATGTTCGTCTCCTTGGGAAACCACTTTTATGATTGATACCTACAGTAAAGTCAATGAGTCCATCCGACAGGGTTTTATGTTTTAGCTGGTTGGGAACCGAAAGGCCGTACCTGAATAACTTGCTAGGTTGTGTACCTGTCAGATTGGAAAAGGATTCCTATCAGAAAGGAGCTATTGCTCATGTCAAACAAAATATTTTTTAATTTTGATGAATTACTCATCTCTGTTGGTATAGATGTCGGTGCTGACTTTTCTTGGAGGTCTATAGCACTCCCTAACCAACAACTCGTTCTAAAAGCTTCTCTTATGCCATCTGATCTTGCTTTAAACTGCCGTAATCTCTGTCGTGAATACTACGATTTAATGGATAACCGCAGTGCCTATGTGAATAAATTGCAAGGCGAATTACGCATGGCATTTCCACAATATCTTGGTATATTTTCCAAGGTTACAACCAATACATCTCTGACATTGTTGGAGAAATATACCTCTCCAAATGCTTTTATTGAAGCTGACAAACCGGTGATCATTGATACCATTAGATCAACTGCTCGTTTTGGATTTACATATGCTTATAATAAGTATAATTCCATTCTTCAGATTTGTTCTTTTTCGTTGCGGTTTTAACCACCCATTCAAAGTCCTTTCGGGTTATAAAATCTGGCAAACGGATAACAGAAATCCAATTAAATATTGATTTTTCAGTATAGTCTACGCCATTCGTATTTTCTTGCCACCAAACTCCTTCAAGCGGAGGAACTACGTATTCAAAAAATCCCTCAATTTTATAGTCTGTTTTATAGCTCATTTTCAGAGTATACGCAACAGCGTACAACACACTAATCGCTTGCTGATAGGCTCCACTTTCTTCGTTTGGATCCCTATTTCCTCTGACTGCAATATAATTTGCTTCAGGCACATTTACAATCTCCGGCTTATTCTTCGGCATATAAAATCCCTTATATTCTTTCTTAAAATCAAAAGCCATAATTACCTCCGTTAAATTCTTATTCGCAGTTCTCTCTCTTCTAAAAACAGACACTCCTACATCATCGGTCTTCTCTATTACCAGGCAGTAGCCGCTCCCCTCATTTTCTCTCTATCTCAGGTGTTATAATGAAGAAATTAATTTATTTTTTGAATCTATATTTCCCCTTCCCGTGACCTGAAACAGGCTCAATAATATCAAACTGTATCAAATTGGAAATGAGTTTGGATGCTCCGGAAGCTTTTAATTCAAGCAGTTCCATAATCGCACTTCTTCCAAATATCTCATCAAATCCAAATTTTTCAAAAAGCCTGTGAATATGAACTGTCGTTTTTGCAGAAAAATGCTTTCCTCTTTCGGAAAGCATACTTTCAATGTACACTTTTTTGTTCTGAATATCCACTTTCCCGCTTTCAATGTCCACTTTTAACTCTCTAATATCTATTTTTTCATCAGTCAAGGTTCCGCTTATATGCAGATTTCGATTGTGAAGCTCATTATTTTCGTTTAAGAGTAGATTTCTCAGAAATACCTCGAGGTACTCTGTCGTTTCGTGGATATTCTTTTGCAAGTTCGTATAATTCGCTCGGACAAGTGCGTTCCTAAAATACCAGGCATTGTCCGCAAAAATATCATTCGTTACAGAAAAGCCAAGGGTTCTCAAATATTTGATGAAGAACACCGCTGTTGTCCTTGTATTTCCTTCTCCAAAGACATGAATTTGCCACAGTCCTGAAATAAAAACCGCAAGATGATGAATTATCTCATCCATTGATAATCCCTTATAACTAAAATCTTTCTCCTGCGATAAGTCATATTCAAGAGTCGCTCTCAGTTCAGAAGCACTACCATACATAACAGTTGCCCCATTAAGTACCCACTCCTTTTTCGTAATATTATAATCTCTTATCTTTCCGGCATGATTGTAAATGCCCTGAAAAAGTTTACGATGAATAGAGATATACTCATTTGGTGAAAAAGAAAACGCTGTTTCGGAAAGTATTTCAGCAATACGAGAAGATACCTTATCCGCTTCTTCTGTGCGTTCATCATCAGATAAATGTGCCGGTCTTTCTTCGTAATAAGTATCTATAAGCTTTTGCGCTTCTTTTATTGTGATTTTGCCCTCAATATTTTGAATGGCAGTATCAATCAAATATTTAGAAGGCTTCAGTCCGTCCACCGCCTGAAGTCCGATTGCCATACTCCAAGCATAGCCTTTATGAGCTCTATCCGGTTCAGACTCCCTCAAATATTCTTTAAATGGGTCTTTTTCCATATCCACCACCTCACTTCTTAGTTTTATACGACTCTTTCTTTCACTTCATCTGGTATATCCAAGTAATTGCAAAATTTTATCATCGATGCCTCCAAATTCAAAATCCGCTTATAATGGTAAAAATGGAATGATTGCTTTCAACAGTAAAATAAAAGGACCCGATATACCACCCATGAGAGAGCCAAAAGCCAGAAAAACAAACGGCAGCAAATTAGCAATAACAGCAATTACTTTTATCCAACTTTTTCGAGAAATTAAGCATATCAAAACACAGCCATATAAGCCGCACCACAAAAAATTGTAAATATTTTTCATAAAAAAGTCTACAATTGTATTATCAAGAGTACCGAAAAATATCAATATAAGAAAGGCAAGAGGTAACATAGCACATAAGATAAGAGCTGCTATCTTAGTTGCTTTATAATTCAAAAATTTTTTCATACAGAACCTCCCTAATCAACTTCAAAGTTTCATTTATAGTTCACTCTTACATTGGCGTTCCTACTTCAATCAAATTACCGTCCAAATCATAAAAACGAATCACTTTTTGCCCCCAGCTATGTGTCATAAGTTTATTAACATATTGAATTGAGGGATAAGACCGTTCCAGCTTTTCAGCAAATGCTTCTATCTCTTGTTCTTCAAAATATAATTCACAAGAATTGCTTTTAGAAATAACATCTTTTTCTAAAAAGTTTTTCCAAATTTTTTCGTCTTGAAGTACAAGTCCTTCCGTTAAAATCATATTACCGCCATTGTCCAGCAGCAAATCAAGACCGAACAGTTCCGTGTAAAATTGTTTTGATTTCTCAATATCTTTAACAACAATTAAAACGTTCTTTAATTTCATTATCTAACACCTCCAAACAAACAAATACTCATTGTCTTGTTACCGCACTAAAAGCATGCCAAATCCTCTCCTTGCTCTTCGACATCATCATCTTATACCTATCGCCATTCCCTTGTTATGTTCTTCTTATCCACATTATAACCGTTCTACATAGCCGCCACAATAAAAACCTAATCTGTAACTTGCTTTTCTCTTCCTTCTAAAAATGGGCAATCCCACTTTCAGGACTGCCCATTCATTTTTTCATCTTAATAAAGTTTTGCTCCTGCCGGAATGCTGTCATCTAGGATCAAAAATTTCTTTGAAATTGATGTAATGCAGGTGTCGCAATCTCTATTCAGCTTTTAAGAAATCTTCAATCACTTTTACGAATTCTTCAGCTCTATCATATTGTTCCTTTGCATCCTGCAAGGACACAATGAAAAATCCTTCTCTATTATCAGTCAACAACTTCTACCCCCTCATTTTCGATATTTCTATAATAGGGTAAATCATTTTTATACTTCTCATATTCCGCAAAAGGAATAACTGTTGGCGATACTATCGTACCATACCCCAACTCTGTTCAGCAATTTGATAAATTTGACATTTCATATATCTGTATAATTTACTCAAATTCCTTTTCATTCTGTTTGAAAAAATTATAAAAATATCGTACATTCTCCAAGTCACTCCATTTAGTAATATCATATTCTTTTGAATCAATATTATATATTTTTGCATTCAAAGTTCCCAGCATAAAAGGCGAATGTGTTGCTATAATAAATTGACACTCTAACAGCCTTGCCATTTTATTGATTTCTTCGGCTAATGCCACTTGATTTGCAGGAGAAAGAGAGACTTCAGGCTCATCTAATAAATATAATGCGCTAGGTTGTAAAAACTCATCGAAATACTGCATGGAAGTCTCGCCATTAGAATATTTTTCCTGTGCAAACATTATATACTCCATCTGCTTTGAACCTTCCTTTGACTTTAAATACTTTTTGGCATCTTCTTTCGTCATTCCTCTTTTTACAGAATCATATAACATTCCCTCTGTTAACACTTGTTTCTGTTGAATTTTCTTAACCTCATACAGAATATCTTCACTTTTGATATAACGACTATTCTTTGGTAAACATCTTATCTTCCGACCAAACTCATCTTCACTCAGACTATATGAACATTCCGAAGAAAATACGGCACAGTAATTTGTTATACCATAGGAATTGCTTGTAATATTTTCCTTTCCTTTTAATTCTAACTTATTGGCGATGACATTTAATAATGTCGATTTCCCGGAACCATTATTCCCATAAAAGACTGTGATTGGAGTAAATACAAAAGGTTCAATATACTTTTCCCTAAAAACGCTATATGGATAAATATTAGGATTACATATTTGACGATCACTCAATTTAAAACTACTCAAATATATCATAAAGTACCCTCCTCTATTACTTCTTTTCAGGCATTATTAATGCTAAAAAGAGCACTCTCTGAAAGATTTTTCTTTCAAAAAGCGCCCTCAACACCCCATATTATTGGAGTAGTTTTACTCTCTTAGTAAAGTTTTGCTCCTGCCGGAATCTTATCATCCAGGATCAAAACATTGAGTCCTTCTCTTCCTTCTACAAGATGTGTAGCGGAAATGATCATACCACAAGAATCAATTCCCATCATCTTACGTGGTG
>CAUWLL010000010.1:0-77131 GCA_963559605.1 uncultured Lachnospiraceae bacterium | reverse complement strand
TTTCTAATCTATATACTTTTAAAAATTGTTTTGTTATAATGAGTTTGTTACATAGTAGAAAGATGTCAGATACCGTCTGGCATTATTCTGTATTACGAAGTGATGTTTTGTCCGCAAAAATCTATTTTGTGACTTTTACTCGACACGACTTAAAAAAGACGTGTATAAGGCATAGATTTTGCGGTTTCGTGACGAATTCTGTTACGAATATATTTGAAAATGTGGCTGACAGTAAACGTACGAAAAGTCACAAATGGAGGTTTTGACTATGAATAAATTTGTTTTAAAAGCCCTATATAAGCCGACGGGAGACCAGCCGCAGGCGATCGAACAGTTGGTAAAAGGTTTCAAGGAAGGCAATCAATGCCAGACTTTACTAGGGGTTACGGGTTCCGGAAAAACTTTCACGATGGCAAATGTCATTGAGCAGCTTCAGAAACCGACACTTATCATCGCACACAATAAAACTCTGGCTGCCCAGTTATATGGGGAGTTTAAAGAATTCTTCCCCAATAATGCGGTGGAATATTTTGTATCCTATTATGACTATTACCAGCCGGAGGCGTATGTTCCCTCATCCGACACATACATTGCCAAGGATTCTTCCATCAATGATGAGATTGATAAGCTTCGTCATTCTGCTACGGCGGCATTGTCAGAGCGGAGAGATGTTATTATCATTGCCAGTGTATCTTGTATCTATGGTCTGGGCTCTCCCATTGATTATCAGGAGATGGTGATTTCTCTGCGTCCGGGCATGGAGAAAGATCGGGATGAAGTTATTCATAAGTTGATTGAGATTCAATATGATCGTAATGAGATGGATTTCAAACGAGGAACATTCCGTGTCCATGGTGATGTTTTGGAGATTTTTCCGGCATATTCAGAAAAGGTGGCATACCGGATCGAATTTTTTGGAGACGAAGTGGAACGGATTACAGAGATAGATGTGCTGACGGGGGAGATTGTGAATGTCATTGGACACGTTGCCATCTTTCCGGCATCACACTATGTTGTATCCAAAGAAAGTATGGAACGGGCGATTAGAGCTATTGAAGAAGAACTGGAAGAACAGATAAAGTTTTTCAAAGGGGAAGGCAAACTTTTAGAAGCACAGCGTATTTCGGAGCGAACAAACTTTGATATAGAGATGATGCGGGAGACAGGTTTTTGTTCGGGAATTGAGAATTATTCCAGACATTTGACGGGCTTGGCGGCCGGACAGCCACCACATACGCTTATTGATTATTTCCCGGATGATTTCATTATGATGATTGATGAGTCACATAAGACAGTACCGCAGATTGGCGGTATGTACCATGGCGATCAGTCCAGAAAGTCTACGCTGGTGGAATATGGCTTCCGCCTGCCGTCGGCAAAGGATAATCGGCCACTCAGCTTTGAAGAGTTTGAAAGTAAGATAGATCAGGTGTTATTTGTCTCCGCAACGCCGGGACCATATGAAGAACAGCATGAATTATTGAGAGCAGAACAGGTGATTCGTCCGACAGGTCTTCTTGATCCGGAGGTGGTAGTGCGTCCGGTGGAAGGGCAGATTGACGATCTTGTGGCAGAAGTGAATAAAGAGATAGCCAAGAAGAACAAAATACTAATTACAACGCTTACCAAAAGAATGGCGGAAGATTTGACGGATTATATGCGTGAATTGGGTATCCGGGTGCGATACTTACACTCCGATATAGATACATTGGAGAGGACAGAGATTGTAAGAGATATGCGTCTGGATGTATTTGATGTGCTTGTTGGGATCAATCTCTTACGAGAAGGGTTAGACATTCCGGAGATCACGCTGGTAGCAATTTTGGATGCGGATAAGGAAGGATTTCTTCGTTCCGAGACGTCTCTGATCCAGACGATCGGACGAGCGGCCCGTAACGCGGAAGGACATGTTATCATGTATGCGGATAATATGACGGATTCTATGAAGAATGCCATTGAAGAGACGAATCGTCGTCGTGCGGTTCAGATGAAATACAACGAAGAGCATGGAATTACACCACAGACGATTAAGAAAAGTGTTCGGGATTTGATCAGTATTTCTAAGAAGGTTGCGGCAGAAGAACTTCGTCTGGAAAAAGATCCGGAGTCCATGAGCGAAAAAGAACTTAAGAAACTGATTGAGAATGTAACGAAGCAGATGAAGAAAGCCGCGGCGGAATTGAATTTTGAAGCTGCAGCAGAACTGCGGGATAAGCTGGTGGAACTGAAACGTTTGCTTAGCGAGTGAAAGTCTTTAGATGATCGAAAGGAAAACAAACAGCGATATGGCAAAAAAGAAAGATAATAAACAATACATTAAAATTCGTGGTGCGAACGAGCACAACCTGAAAAATATAGATTTGGATATTCCGAGAAATGAGCTTGTTGTCCTTACGGGACTGAGTGGGTCGGGGAAGTCTTCCCTTGCTTTTGATACGATTTATGCGGAAGGGCAGAGACGTTACATGGAGTCGCTGTCTTCCTATGCGAGACAGTTCTTGGGGCAGATGGAGAAACCGGATGTGGAGAGTATTGAAGGCTTGTCTCCGGCGATTTCCATAGATCAGAAGTCCACCAATCGAAATCCACGTTCTACAGTAGGAACGGTGACGGAGATTTATGATTATTTTCGACTGCTCTATGCGAGAGTGGGTATTCCGCACTGTCCGAAGTGTGGAAAAGAGATTAAAAAACAGACGGTGGATCAGATGGTAGACCAGATCATGGAACTTCCGGAAAAGACGAAGATCCAACTGTTAGCTCCGGTAGTACGTGGAAGGAAAGGTACACATGCCAAATTATTTGAGCGCGCAAAGAAAAGTGGTTATGTCCGTGTGCGGGTGGATGGTAACATGTATGAGTTATCTGAAGAAATCTCACTGGATAAAAATATCAAACATAATATTGAAATTGTAGTTGACCGTCTGGTTGTGAAAGAGGGAATCGAGAAGCGTCTGACGGATTCGATTGAAAACGTTCTGCATCTTGCGGAAGGATTGATGACGGTGGATATTATAGGCGGAGAACCACTTAATTTCAGTCAGAGTTTTTCATGTCCGGATTGCGGCATCAGTATCGATGAGATTGAACCGAGAAGTTTCTCGTTTAATAATCCGTTTGGCGCATGCCCGGAGTGTTTTGGTCTGGGATATAAGATGGAATTTGACATTGATTTAATGATACCGGATAAGAGCCTGAGTATTGCCGAAGGGGCGATTACCGTGATGGGATGGCAGTCCTGTACAGATAAAAAAAGTTTTACTTATGCGATATTAAACGCCCTCAGTAAAGCTTATGATTTCTCCTTGGAAACTCCGTTCAAGGATTATCCGCAGAAAGTCAAAGATATTCTGATTCACGGAACTAATGGGAAAGAGATGAAAGTGCATTATCAAGGACAAAGAGGAGAGGGTGTTTATGATGTAGCGTTTGAAGGTTTGATCCGTAATGTGGAGAGACGTTACAGGGAGACTGGTTCCGATACTATGAAAGCGGAGTATGAGGAGTTTATGCGGATCACCCCCTGTCATGAATGTAAGGGGCAGCGTTTGAAACCGGCAGCTCTGGCAGTTACCATAGGTGATAAAAATATTGCGGAGCTAACGGAATTGTCTATCGAAAAGCTTCAGAAATTTTTAGAGCAGCTTACGCTCACCGAACAGCAGAATCTTATTGGCGGTCAGATATTAAAAGAGATTCGCGCCCGTATTCGTTTTTTGCTGGATGTGGGGTTGGATTATTTGACGCTTTCTAGAGCTACAGGCTCTTTGTCCGGCGGTGAAGCACAGCGTATCCGTCTTGCTACTCAGATCGGTTCCGGTCTCGTCGGTGTTGCTTACATTTTGGACGAGCCGAGTATCGGTCTGCATCAGAGGGACAACGACAAACTTCTCCATACATTGAAGCATTTGCGGGATCTTGGAAACTCTGTGTTGGTAGTAGAGCATGACGAGGATACTATGCGCGAGGCAGACTTTATTGTAGATGTTGGCCCGGGAGCCGGAGAACATGGCGGAGAAGTAGTGGCTGTTGGAAATGCAGAACAGATCATGAAGAACAAAGCCTCTGTTACGGGCGCTTATTTAAGCGGTAAAGTGAAGATTCCGGTGCCGGAAGTAAGAAAAGAGGCAACGGGATGGCTTCAGATCAAGGGGGCAAAGGAAAATAATCTGAAAAATGTAGATGTAGATATTCCGCTTGGAATTATGACTTGTATCACCGGAGTGTCCGGTTCCGGGAAAAGCTCTCTTATTAATGAGATTTTGTATAAACGATTGGCAAGGGATCTGAATCGTGCCAGAACCATTCCGGGAAAGCATGATGAAATAGTTGGGATCGATCAGCTTGACAAAGTTATCGCTATTGACCAGTCACCGATCGGACGGACGCCGAGATCTAATCCGGCAACCTATACAGGAGTGTTTGATTTGATCCGGGATTTGTTTGCGGCAACGGCGGATGCGAAAGCGCGGGGATATAAAAAAGGACGCTTTAGTTTTAATGTAAAAGGTGGGCGCTGTGAGGCGTGCAGTGGCGATGGAATACTGAAGATCGAAATGCATTTCCTGCCGGATGTATATGTGCCTTGTGAAGTTTGCCATGGAAAACGGTATAATAGGGAGACTTTGGAGGTAAAATACAAAGGGAAGAATATTTATGATGTGTTGAACATGACAGTAGAAGAGGCGCTGCATTTTTTTGAAAATGTACCGAGTATCCGAAGAAAGATGGAGACACTTTATGACGTGGGACTGTCTTATATTCGGCTGGGACAGCCGTCTACACAGCTTTCCGGCGGTGAGGCACAGAGGATTAAACTTGCTGCAGAGCTTAGTAAAAGAAGCACCGGAAGGACGATCTACATTTTGGATGAGCCGACTACCGGGCTTCATTTTGCAGACGTGCATAAGCTGACGGAGATTTTGAAACGTCTGTCGGCAGACGGAAATACGGTAGTAGTGATCGAACATAATCTGGATGTGATCAAAACGGCAGATTATATTGTCGACATGGGACCGGAAGGCGGAGACAAAGGTGGAACTGTGATCGCAAAGGGAACGCCGGAAGAAGTGGCGGATACACCTGTTTCTTATACCGGAAGATATATCCGTGCAATGCTTGACAAATAGTATTTTCTTTCGACAAAGGGTCTCTGTACTTCACAAAGAATTAAGGAAAAAGGGGTTTCCATTTACAGGAAATTTGATTATAATGATACAAGCATTGAGATGTATGATTTATCTGTAACAAATGATAATGGAAATAGATAGGGAATATGGAGACAGAGACAGGTTCGTTGTAATGAAAGGAGACTGAATATGTCGGTAGATATAGGGATCGATCTGGGTACTGCCAGTATCCTGGTGTATGTGAAAGGAAAGGGCGTTATTTTAAAAGAGCCTTCGGTGGTGGCGTTTGACAGAGATACCAATGCGATCAAAGCAATCGGTGAGGAGGCACGTCTGATGCTTGGAAGAACTCCGGGAAATATCGTTGCTATCCGTCCGCTCAGACAGGGGGTAATCTCAGATTATACAGTCACAGAGAAGATGATCAAATATTTTGTCCAAAAGGCACTGGGGAAACGCACATTTAAAAAGCCGAGGATCAGCATATGTGTTCCGAGCGGCGTGACAGAGGTGGAAAGAAAGGCTGTAGAGGAGGCAACTTATGCGGCTGGGGCAAGAGAAGTATATTTAATAGAAGAACCGGTAGCGGCAGCTATCGGAGCCGGGATTGATATTTCCAAAGCATGTGGCAATATGATCGTAGATATTGGAGGCGGTACGTCTGATATTGCGGTGATCTCGCTTGGCGGAACGGTTGTCAATACGTCTGTAAAAATCGCGGGGGATGATTTTGATGAGGCGATTGTACGGTTTATGCGTAAGAAACACAATCTTTTGATCGGTGAACGTACGGCGGAAGATATTAAGATTAAAATCGGGACTACCTATCAGATGATGGAAGATGAGGCAGTTGAAGTGAGAGGGCGCAATCTGGTGACAGGACTTCCAAAAACAGTGACAGTGACGTCTTCTGAGACGGAGGAAGCGCTCAGAGAACCCACAGGTCAGATTGTGGAAGCAGTGATCGGAGTGCTGGAACGTACGCCGCCGGAACTTTCAGCGGATATTTTAGACCGTGGAATTATGCTTACCGGTGGCGGAGCAATGCTTCGGGGATTGGAAGAACTGATTGAGGAGAGAACCGGAATTAATACTATGACGGCAGAAGAACCGATGAAAGTAGTTGCCATCGGAACCGGGCAATATGTAGAGTTTATGGGCGACCGTCGGGAGTATTAAGAAACCGGAAGATAACGAACGAGAAATACTATGGAAAAGATAAAAGGTTATGTAGAACATATTGTATTTCGGAACGAAGAAAACGGCTATACAGTATTTAACTTAAACAATGATGATGGGGATCTGACCTGTGTCGGGAAGTTTCATTATATTGAAGAAGGAGAGCTTTTGGAGTTGGAGGGAGAGTTTATTGTGCACAAGCTCTACGGAACTCAGCTTCAGGTGGAAACGTCCAAAGTCTGCGCACCGGAGGATCTTGTGTCTATAGAGCGTTACCTGGGTTCCGGAGCGATCAAGGGAATCGGCACGGCTCTTGCAGGAAGGATCGTAAAGAAATTCAAAGAAGATACGTTTCGTATTATTGAAGAAGAGCCGGAGCGTCTTGCTGAGATTAAGGGAATCAGTGAGAGAAAAGCAAGAGAGATTGCGCTTCAGGCATCAGAAAAAAAGGATATGCGTGAAGCTATGATTTATTTGCAGAAGTATGGAATATCCACTACGCTTGCGGCGAAGATTTATCAGCACTATGGACAGAATGTTTACCGTGTCATAGAGGAAAATCCATACCAGATCGCAGATCATGTGCCCGGTGTCGGGTTTAAGACCGCTGATGAGATTGCTGCGAAAGTGGGGATCCACACAGATTCAGACTTTCGGATTCGCAGCGGTATTTTCTATACTCTTTTGCAGGGTGTAGGAGAAGGACATGTATATCTGAAGCAGGATGCTCTTTTGTGGCGGACAGGGGAACTGCTGGGAGTGGAAATAGAACATATTGAGAAGTATCTGATGGATCTTGCGATGGAAAAAAAAGTTGTGTTAAAGCAGGGCGCAGACGGTACAAAAGTATATGCTTCTCATTATTATTACATGGAGCTAAATGTTGCAGGGATGCTCCATGATTTGAATGTCAGAGAAGAATTGGCAGATACGGCGCTTAGACAGAGGCTCCGTAAGATCGAGAAAAATACAGGACTTGAACTGGATGAAATGCAGGAAAGAGCTGTTATGGAAGCGGCAAAAAACGGAATTGTCGTATTGACCGGAGGACCCGGTACGGGAAAGACAACGACGATCAACGCTATGATACATTTTTTTGAAAGTGAGGGAATGGACATCTTTTTGGCAGCTCCTACCGGAAGGGCTGCAAAGCGGATGACAGAAGCGACAGGATATGAAGCCCAGACTATCCACCGCCTTCTGGAGGTGAACGGAAATCCAGAAACGGAAGGAAATACCGGATTTGGACGGAATGAAGAAAATCCTCTGGAGGCAGACGTCGTTATTATTGATGAGATGTCAATGGTAGACCTTCCGCTTATGTACGCGCTTTTGCATGCGATCGTACCCGGGACAAGACTTATACTGGTGGGAGACCGTAACCAGCTTCCGAGTGTGGGACCGGGCAGTGTGTTGAAAGATATTATTGATTCGGAATGTTTTCCAGTTGTTATGCTAAAGAAAATTTTCCGGCAGGCAGGAGAGAGCGATATTGTAGTTAACGCCCATAAAATTAACCGGGGTGAGCCGGTTATACTGGATAATCAGAGTCGGGATTTTTTCTTTTTGAAACGGCAGGATCCGAATATGATCATCAGTAACGCTATCACGCTGGTACAACAGAAGATGCCAAAGTATGTGAATGCCGAACCTTATGATATACAGGTGCTGACGCCTATGCGAAAAGGTCTTCTGGGGGTGGAAAGGCTGAATAAGATTTTGCAGGAGTATTTGAATCCGCCGGAGAAAGGGAAGCAGGAGAAGGAGTATGGCGACAGGCTCTTCCGAGAGGGTGATAAGGTCATGCAGATTAAAAATAATTACCAGTTGGAGTGGGAAGTTACTACAAAATATGGCATGACTATAGACAAAGGGCTTGGCATCTTTAACGGAGATATGGGAATCATCCGGGAGATTAATACATATGAAGAAAGCATTACCGTAGAGTTTGACGAACACCGGAAGGTAAAGTATCCCTATAGTCTTCTGGAAGAATTAGAGCTTGCCTACGCGATCACCATACATAAAGCACAGGGAAGCGAGTATCCGGCAGTTGTGATTCCGCTTTTACAAGGGCCTAGGCAATTGTATAACAGGAACCTTTTATATACAGCTGTCACAAGAGCAAAGAAATGCGTAACACTTGTGGGGAGTGACGCAGTATTTCAGGAAATGATCCAAAATACGCAAGAACAGGAACGAAATACAAGCTTATCTGAACGAATCCGAGAATTTTTATCTTGAAAAAAATATTGGAAAAAATCGTATGTCTTTTATGGCCGGAAATCTGTCCTTTTTGTGGAAAACCAAGCAGAGAAGGAATCTGCCGGAAATGTCGGGAGCATTTGAAAAATCTGGATATTCCTGGGAACAGGTGTATGCGCTGCGGTAAGCCGATCCGGAATGAGGAAGATGAGTATTGCCATGACTGCACTCATATCCGTCATTTTTATGACAGAGGAGTATCTCTTTGGATACACAAAGAACCTGTCAGCACATCTATTTATCGATTTAAATATCACAATGAGCGTAGCTTTGGACGCAGTTATGCAAGAGAAGCTGTGCGAAAATACGGCGCTCTCATTCGAGAATGGAATCCGGAAGTCATTATTCCCGTACCGCTCCATACAAAGAGAAGAAGGAAAAGAGGATATAATCAGGCGGAGCTTCTGGCAAAAGAGCTGGGAAGAAAAATGCACATTTCTGTGGAGACAGAATTGGTGGCAAGAATAAAGAATACGGCTCCTCAAAAACAGAAAAGCCAGAGAGAAAGAAGGCAGAGTCTTTCCGGGACATTTGCACAGAGATACCGGATCGGCAGAGCCAAAAGCGTACTTATAGTGGATGATATATATACTACAGGAAGTACGATCGATGCGGTGGCGCAAGTACTAAAAAGAGCAGGTGTGGAAAAAGTTTACTTTTTAACTATTAGTATTGGACAAGGATACTGATATTTGTTATACTGAAAATAACGTTTAAAAGTGGAGAAATGTGTTTCGAGGTGGATTATGTTAGATGTAGACAGAGTGAAATTAATGACCAAACTTGCTCTTTATGAGCAGACGCAAGGAAAAGAGGATTTTAAAATCAGTGAATATTACAGAAAAGATTATGCGGGAATACATGTTATCTGTTCCATTTTATGGGTTACGGTCGGATATGCATGTCTGGCTGCGTTACTTGTGTTTGCAGGTTTGGAGAAATTGATGGCAGGAATGTCTATGGGGCTGTTGTTTACAATTATAGGTGTGGCAATTGCAGGGTATATTATGACATTGATCGTGTTTGGATTAGTGACCAGTCATATATATAACAAAAAACATCAAGACGCAAGATACAGAGTGAAGCTGTATAATCATGACCTTATAAAACTGCTCAAGATGTACGAAAAGGAGAAGAAGTAAGATGGAAAGTATATTTGTGTTAAAAGAGAAGCTCCAGGAATTGTATGCAAAAAATTCTAGGATTATTGATAAGGTAGTTCAGTTTGCGATAGCGTTTCTGGCTTTTTATCTGATCAACGACAATGTTGGATTTATGAAGGCTGCTTCTTCCCCGATCGTTGCGGTGGCGCTTGCTGTTATCTGTGCATTTTTTCCGGCGATCATTACGGTGGTCGTTGCGACGGCATTGATCTTGGCACATATGTTTGCTGTATCGTTAAGTGTTTTTGCTGTGACGGCGATTGTATTTTTGATCATGTATATCTTTTATTTTCGGTTAACGCCAAAGATGGCTCTGATCGTACTTTTAACGCCGATAGCATTTGTGCTTAAGATTCCCTATGTTATTCCGGTCGCATACGGTCTCGTATCTACCCCTATTGCTCTTGTTGCGGTAAGTTTCGGAACGATTGTTCATTACATGATGCAGTATATAAAAAAGGCTGCCCCGGGGTTAGAGGGAAAAGGAAATAAAGGGTTTATGACCGACATTTCTACATATTTACAGCAGGTGTTCCAGAATAAAGAGATGTGGATTGTAATTGCAGCATTTATAATCTGCCTGATGCTTGTATATACGATTCGCCGTCAGTCAGCAGATCATGCGTGGAAATTGGCGATCATTGTGGGAGCGATTACGGACATTGTAGTGATTGTAGCAGGGGATATTGCCATGGGTGTTTCCGTGTCTTATGGAACACTTATTGGTGGAAATATTGCCGCTGTTGTAGTTGGTCTTGTGTTAGAGTTGATATTTTTCACTGTGGATTATACGAGAAGTGAGAATCTTCAATTTGAAGATGATGAATACTATTATTATGTGAAGGCAGTTCCTAAGTTGTCTGTTGCGACACCGGAGAAAACTGTGAAACGAATCAATGAGCACCGCGAAACGGAGATTATTGATACCGATGATGTTCGCCGCAGAAAACAAAAAGGCGGGAAGGTTCAGCCAAAACGGTCAGAGGCAGAACTGAGAACGGGAAAGAACGGAAAGGGTGGTGCGGTTTCAAAAAGGAGACCAGATCCACAAAGAGGACCGTCTGCGAAGAAGCATGATATAGATGAAGTCAACAAGATGCTGTTGACCCAAAGTCTGAAAAAAGATTTAAGCATGTAGATTGGGGTATACGATACAAATATTAGAAAAGCAGAACAGGAGGTGACAAGATGGAACAACGGATTTCACGAATTTTACAGCAGTACGTAGCGGATGTTTATTTTCCGAATATTCGATTTACAGATGTTCTGGAAGTATTGATCCTGACATTTTTGATCTACTATCTTATGATCTGGATTAAGAATACAAAGGCTTGGATGTTGCTTCGCGGAATCACAGTGTTGGCTGTTTTCATTCTTGTTGCGTCTGTTTTTCAGATGCATACCATACTTTTTATTGCCCGTAATATGGTTACGGTTATGGCTACGGCAGCAATTGTTGTGTTTCAGCCGGAGCTGCGCAGAGCTCTTGAAAAGCTGGGAGAAAAAGGATTTGTTTCTAACATCGTTCCTTTTGAGACGTCCAAGGACAAAGCGCGATTCAGTCAGGAGACGGTAGACAGCATTGTGGAGGCATGTTACAGCATGGGACGGGTAAAAACCGGAGCGCTTATTGTGGTAGAGCAGGCAATCCACCTGACAGAGTATGAAAGTACGGGTATACATATGGACTGTATCGTTTCTAAGCAGGTGTTGATGAATATATTTGAACACAATACACCGCTTCATGACGGTGCGATTATTATCCGGGGAGACCGTATCGTGTCAGCAACATGCTATTTACCGTTGTCTGACAATATGGGGCTCAGTAAGGATTTGGGGACAAGACATCGTGCAGCAGTGGGAATGAGTGAGGTCAGCGATGCTTTGATCGTGGTTGTTTCTGAGGAGACCGGAGCTATATCTGTAGCACAGGGCGGAAGGCTGAAACGGAGAATCTCAAAAGAAGAACTTCGAGAATCCTTACTGCATATTCAGAATAAAAAGACAGACTCCAGAAAATGGGGATCACTATTGAAAGGAAGGCTGAAACATGAAAGAAAGACTGATGAATAATATTAGTCTCAAGATATTAGCCTTTCTTGTGGCAGTGTTGCTTTGGCTTACAGTGGTTAATATCGACGATCCGATTATCGATCAGACATATAATGATATTCCCGTATCTGTCATTAATGCGGAAGTGCTTTCCAAAGCACATAAAACTTATCAGATTGTAGATGATACCCAGACGGTTAATGTTACTGTCAAGGCAAAACGTTCTACATTAAGCCGCATTCGAACAGAGGATATTGTTGCAGTGGCAGATATGAAAGAACTTGCAATGGAGTCGCAGATTCCGATCAAAGTAATTGTAAAAGGATATGACTATAAAGAAGCATATTCTAATACCAGAAACCTTCAGATTAAGATGGAGGATGAAGAGACAAAGAAGTTCCCGATTGTGCCAAAGACAACCGGTACAGTCAGAGACGGTTATGTGCTTGGAACTGTAGAGGCGGATCCCGAGAAAGTATCCTTCCGGGGACCGAAATCAGTGATCAATAAGATCAGTGAGGTAGAAGCGACGGTAAATGTTTCCGGACTTTATATGGATACGGTGTTGCAGTCGGAACTTACGTTGTATGATCAAAATAACAATGAGATCGATCAGACACTTTTGAGCAACAATCTCGGCTCCATGGGTGTGGACATCAGCGTTCAGATCCTAAAGACGAAAAGTGTGCCGTTAGAGTTCGACACATCCTATATCAAAGCGGCAAAAGGTTATGACTTTACGAATATAACATATGAGCCGCAGGAAGTAAGGGTTTCCGGAGAAGAAGATGCTTTGGATCAGGTGTCAAAATTACAAATTCCGGCATCGGCGCTCTGGATGGAAGGTCTGACAGAGAGTACAGAAAAAATCGTGGATATTACATCTTATCTTCCGGAGAATTTGGAGCTTGCCGAAGAGAATGCGGGTTCTGTTGTAGTAAGTATTCTGGTGGAAAAAGACGGTACAAAGACATATGAAATGACGGTGAGTTCTCTTTTGGTAGAAAATTTGGCTGAGAATCTGACTATGGATTATAAAACTGTGGATGCATTGGAAGTACAGGTGCGAGGTCCGAAGCATTCGTTAGAATCTTTGGATATGAGCGGTACTATGAGTATTGATCTTAAGAAGTTTAAAAAACCGGGAACTTATACCGTTCCTGTAAAAGTAAAACTTCCCGAAAACTGTGCATTGGAAAAACAGGTGAAAGTCGAGATTGAGCTGAAGGAGTATGAACAGGAAGAATAGATAGGACGAAAAAGATTATGATTAGGCAGGAAGTCACTATTAAGAATACTACCGGTCTCCATCTGAGGCCGGCAGGAATATTCTGTAATACGGCAAGTAATTATAAGTGCAAGCTCATGTTTGAGTATGGAGGGATGACATCTAACGCCAAGAGTGTTTTGAGCGTTCTTGGCGCATGTGTAAAAAAAGGAGATTCCATTGTTCTGATCTGTGACGGAGAAGATGAGGAAGAAGCTATGGAGGCAATGTTAAGAGAGATTGAAAACGGACTTGGAGAGTAGAAATACATGGATTATCGCAATCAATTAAAGTATATTAAATCACGGCAGGAAAATAACGCAGAAAGGCGTTCCGGGAAAGGACAGCGGAAAAAAACAAAGAAACCGATTCCGAGACGTGAGCCCAGATACGAATTTGATTATGATTATGAAGATGGGTTTGATGACTACGACGATTATAATAGTTATAGGTACGATGATTATGACAGCTATAGGTATGATGATTATGAACGCAGACCGAGAAGAAGAAAATCAGGAAGTTCTCCCGGTCGTAGGTATCATGAGCCTGCGCCGAGGCGGCGTTCTGTCGGTGTGGGCGGCGCTGATAAGTTCTTCTTGCTATTGCAGACTTTTGCATCCATAGTGTTTTTTGCTTCTATGGCGTGGCTCGGCATTTTACCTATGAATTTTATGGCAGGACTTATTATTTTTTTAGTTCTGCTTTTGTTAATTTTGTGGGGAAAACAGCGCAGCGCGAGAAGGGACGGGAGACACAGAGGATCCGGTAAAGGAATGGCAGTTACTACAAGTTGTGTGTTGCTGTTACTCAGTTTTTACTGTCTGAAAGTAAACGGTGCATTAGACCAGATCGCAGTGGGAGAAGAAAGCGGCAATTATACAGAGGAGCATATACTGGATGTGACGAAGGAGCCGTTCAATGTATATATCAGCGGTATTGACGTATATGGTGAACTCAATAAGCAAAGCAGAAGTGATGTGAACTTGATTGCAACGGTGAACCCGAAAACGCAGAAAATCCTGCTCACTACAACACCGAGAGATTATTATGTGAAAATTCCGGGTGTTTCCGGTGAGAAGAAGGACAAACTGACACATGCAGGCGTATATGGAATTGATACGTCCATTGCAACGCTTGAAAATTTGTATGAAATAGATATTCCATTTTATGTACGTGTAAATTTTACTTCCGTAGAAGAGATTGTAGACGTGATGGGGGGAGTGGACGTAGAGTCTGAAGTTGCGTTTACGACAAGTAAGGCTGCTGGAAAGGTTGTAGACGTTAAAAAGGGGAAAAACCATTTTAACGGAAAAGAAGCTCTGGCATTTGCCCGTGAGAGAAAAGCATTTAAAAGCGGAGATAACCAACGAGGAAAAAATCAGCAGGTGTTGATGACCGGTCTTTTAAAAGAAGCAATGTCGCCGAAAATTCTGCTTCATGCCAATAGTATGATCAACAGTGTGGCGGGAAATGCAGATACCAATATGTCAGAACGACAGATTAAGTCACTGGTTCGTATGCAGGTTGGCAGAATGAAAGGATGGGATATAGAGTCTGTTGCCGCAACGGGGGATGACAGCGGGAAGCAGTATTGTTTCTCCTATAGTGGAGGTCCATTGTATGTGACAGTTCCAAATGCCGGTTCTGTGCAGGAAATCCAAAGAAAAATGCGGGAATATATGGGAAAATAGCGGTTTTAAATTATGAAAAAGATGGGAAAAGCAAAAAAATACTTGCGACATCTATTGGTTTAATGGTATTTTTAAGTCAGCATCAGATGAAACAATATCTATGAAAAAGTCATAGATACGGGGAGATAATTGAAAGGGGATAAAATTGTGAATACTATGAAGGTAAGAAGATTTCTTGTGGCGCTCTTAACTTCGTCTTTGCTGTGCGGAATGACTGTCACGGCGACTGAGCCGGAGGAAGGGATGCAAGGAAATGTAGAAAACACAAGTGTGGTTGAAACAGAGCCGGAAGAGACAGTGGATAGCAATTCGGAGAATGCGAAAGATACATTGGACACTACAGAGAACAAGACCGAGGAAGGAGAACTTTCCGGGGAAGAGGGAGTTCCGGATGAGAGGACGGCAGAACTTGCGAAAGAGTTTGCGGCGCCAACACATAAGCTGAGAGCGGCTGTGGGAACTTATGAGTCTGAACTTCGGAGATTTCCGTCTTCCTATCAGACATTATTAAAAGAATTACATAAAAAGTATCCGAACTGGATATTTGTGGCGAAAAACAGCAGTCTTTCCTGGGATGATGTGGTGAGAAATGAAAGCATCTCAGGGAAAGACGGAAGCAGAAATCCGAGTCTGCTTCCAAAGACGGCTGCGAGCCTTCTGTTAAGTAAAGCGGTTACGGATTATAATGTGGCAACCGGAGCTTATGTGCCGAAAGATGGTTCTGTATGGGTATCTGCGAGCAGACCGGCGGTTGCTTATTATGTGGATCCGAGAAATTTTTTGACAGAGGAATATATTTTCCTGTTTGAGGCGTTAGATTATAATTCTGCTTATCATACAGAGGCAGGAGTAGAGAATGTCTTAAAAGGGACGGATTTATATAAGAAAAAAATTGAATATGTTGATACGAGCGGAAAGACAGTACCGGCAAGTTCACTTGGCAATGTCACATACGGAAAGACAATATTCGGAGCCGGAAAAAAAGAAAAGGTCAGTCCGTTGTTTCTTGCGTCTAAAATCAGACAGGAAACAGGCGGTGATTTAGATTATAAGAGTATTTCCGGGAAGGCGAAATTCGGCGGCAGGAGTTATGTGGGATATTACAACTATTACAATATCGGTGCGTCATCCAGTACGACTATATCGCCCATAGAAAAGGGACTGCAATATGCGAAGAATAAAAAGTGGACGTCCCCGATTGTGGCAATTGACGGTGGGGCAAACTATATTGCCCAGTCCTATATCAGAAAAGGACAGAACACGGTTTATTATGAACGTTTTAATACGGCAGTGAAACCGTACTACGGACATCAGTATATGACGAACCTGACCGGTGCGGCTTCGGAAGCCAATGCCACATATAAGTCTTATAAATCCATGGGTATTCTGGCTAATAAACATGTATTTTATATTCCGGTCTATAAAAATATGCCGTCACAGTCCGGGAAAGTGACGATAGCTAAGTCTGTAAAAACAGGTACGACCACTACCAGCGTGACTCTTCGAAAGGGAGCATCTGCCTATACATCATCTTTGGGCGCGCTTCCGAAAGGAGCGACGGTGACGGTCTCCGGAGGAGTGTATACAGATAAGACGACGCCGGTGTCCGCGCAGCAGACACATCCGTACTGGATCAAAGTGTCCTATGGCTCTAAGACCGGATACATTTCTGCCAATTATTTGAAAATGAATACGGACAGCACCTTGAAGGCGGGAAGCACGAAGCAATTGAGTGTCAGTGGAGCGTCCGGTGAGACCGTTTATTATGAGACAAGTAATCCGGCAGTGGCTGTTGTGAGTACTGATGGAAGGGTTACCGGAGTAAAAGCGGGAACTTGTATGATCTATGCAGTATCAAGTTCCGGGAAGACATTGGATGTTATCGGTATTTCCGTAAATGGAAGTACGTCCGGTACAAGTAACCCGGATGTGAATAAACCAAGTACAAATAAGCCGGGAGTAAGTAAACCGAGTACGAGTAAACCGGGGTCAGGTAAACCGTCTGGCAGTAAGAAAAAATATACAAAATATAAAACCAAAACGAAAGTAAAATATCGAAGCGGAGCGGGCACTTCTTATAAAGTAAAAGGAACCTTGAACTCCGGGAAAACCATCGATGTAGAGAAGGGTTATTCTAAGAAAGCGAATGGTTATACTTGGTACCGTTTTAAATTAAAAGGAAAGAATTATTATGTGGCGTCTAAATATTTGAAAAAGGCTACATCCGGTAGTTCTTCCAAAAAGCCGGGGTCAAGCAGTGCGAAGAAATACATCAGATATAAAGTAAAGACAAAAGTAAATTACCGGAGCGGAGCCGGAACGTCTTACAAAAAAAGGGGGACGCTGGCAAAAGGAAAGATAATACAGATAGAGAAAGGCTATTCGAAGAGGGCCAATGGTTATACTTGGTATCGTTTCAAGCTGGGAAAAAAGAAGTATTATATAGCGTCCAAATATGTGAAGAAAGTTTCCAGTGGAAGTTCTTCAAAAAGTAAAAGTACCGCGAAAAAGAAATACGCCAGATACAAGACCAAAACAAGAGTGAACTATCGAAGCGGAGCCGGAACGTCTCATAAGATTCGGGGAACGCTGGCAAAAGGAAAGTCTATTCAGGTAGAACGAGGTTATTCGAAAAAAGTAGATCGCTACAAATGGTATCGATTTAAGCTGGGAAATAAAAAGTATTATATTGCTTCCAAATATTTGAAGCGTGCCTGAACTGTAAGGACAGTAAGATATGTAACATAAGAAAAGCAGGAGTATTTAATTGCGAAAGGGGAAACAGACAGGAGAAATCCCTGTTTGATCAAGGGTTAATATGAAAAAATGGTATAAGAAACTAAGTTTGCTGATTGCGGGGGTTATGTTATCAGTGAGTATATTCTCTTATGATGTAAGCGCGACAGAACAGCAGACAGAAGAAGGGGTGCAGACACAGGCGGAAGAGAGTCAAGAGGTGGAGGCTCCGAAAAAAGTAACGGAGGAAGTAGACGAGCTTCTTGAAGCAGAGAGAAGTGGTCTGGAAAACAGCTGGCGTTATACAAACGGACAAAGAGTCACGACATTTGCAGATTCAAGAGCGTCCGAGTTTACAACATGGCCGTCGGTGGGGGAAGCAAAAGGAATTGACGTCAGCCACCATCAGGGGAAGATTGACTGGAAGAAAGCAAAAGATGCCGGTGTTGACTATGCGATTATCCGTTGTGGATACGGGCAAAACCAAACGGATCAGGATGACACAAGATGGAAAGAGAATGTAGAGGCTTGTCTTGCCAACAATATTCCGTTTGGTGTATATATTTACTCTTATGCGGACACCGTAACGAAAGCGAAAAGCGAAGCAGACCATGTGTTAAGGCTGGTTAACGAATATAAAGCAGACATCGACTATCCAGTTTATTATGATCTGGAAGAAAACAAAGTCCGTGATAAGGTAAGCAAAAAAGGAATCGGTGATATTGCCAGTGCATTTTGCAGTAAAATAAAAGCTGCGGGTCTTGAGGCAGGAGTCTATGCCAGTGAGGATTGGTTTGATAATTATCTGACAGATTCCAGGTTTAACCAGTGGGACAGATGGGTGGCACAGTGGGGACCGAAATGTACCTATACAGGATCTTATTCTATGTGGCAATGTTCTTCCCAAGGAAAAGTGAATGGAATCAGCGGGGTTGTCGATCTGAATATCAGCTATGAAAAAGTAAAACCGGATTCAAAACCGGAACCAAAGCCAGAGACGGAGTCCAAGCCGGAATCGAAACCGGAGCCAAAGCCGGAGTCCAAACCGGAAAAACCGACACCTGCAAAGAAATATACGAAATATAAAACAACCACAAGAGTGAATTATCGAAGCGGGGCAGGTACGTCTTACGCAGTAAAAGGAACCCTGTCCTCCGGAAAGACCATCGATGTGGAGAATGGTTATTCGAAGAAAGCCAATGGTTACACATGGTATCGTTTCAAGATGAACGGTAAAAATTACTATCTTGCGTCCAAGTATGTAAAGAAGCTGACCTCGATCAGCGGTTCCGCTAACAGCTCCTCCAGCAGCAAGAAGTATATAAAGTATAAGACAAAGACAAGAGTGAATTATCGAAGCGGGGCAGGAACTAAGTCTAAGGTCAAAGGAACATTATCTTCCGGGAAGACAATTAACGTGGAGAAAGGTTATTCCAAGAAAGCAAACGGTTATACATGGTACCGCTTCAAACTGAATGGCAAAAATTATTATATTGCCTCTAAATATTTAAAGAAAGTGAGCAGCAGCTCCGCTTCCACAAGCAGTAAAAAGTATGCAAAGTACAAAACGAAGACGAGAGTCAATTATCGGACAGGAGCAGGAACAAAAGCAAAGATCCGGGGGACATTGGCGAAGGGTAAGAAAATCAATGTAGAGAAAGGCTATTCTAAAAAAGCGAACGGTTATACATGGTATCGTTTTAAAATGAGCAGCAAGAACTATTATATTGCGTCAAAATATTTGAAAAAAGCATAGAGAATCGATGCGTTAAGGGGATAACGGAGTATGAAAAAACTAAAAAGAGGATTGGTATTACTGCTTGTTCTGCTTCTGACGACGGGCTGTGGGAAAGGCGCCGATACAAAACAAAAAGCAGACAGCAGTAAAAACGAAACGGAGCAGATTTCGGAGGAACAGACTTCGGAGGAACAGACTCTTGAGGAGCCGTCGGAAGACAGTGAAGTTGCAGACCGGCAGGAGGACATGGAAGAAACATGGTACACAGAAAGCATCAAAGAGCATAATGCCAAAGAAAAAAAGGTATTGACCGCGTATGATCTTGTAGACGGTGAGAAGCAGGAAGATACAGTGAAAACCTACGAGTGTGAGTCTGTAGAAATACCGGAAGAAGCTTCCGGCTTAGCGGAAGTTCTTGAGGAGACGGGAATGATCGACCTTACATATGTAACAGACTATGAAGTTGTAGGAGAAGAGGAGATGGACGGTAGAAATCTCCTTCTTCTGAAAATGACGGAAGAGGGGTATCTCACTGCGGCAGAAATTGCAGAAAACGAGATGGGCGAAGAACTGGAGAGGCGTCTGAAAGAGTCGGAAGAACTGCAGAAAGCTTACGATAACTGTCTTGCAGAACAGAGCAGGGACATATATATAGGATTTGACGCCGAAACAAAAGTTCCTGTGTGGGTAGAGACAGATGTTACAAGAAATCAGATTTTCAGTGATCTTCTGGAAGGGATTATCGCCGAAGTGCCGGAGGAAGAGTTGAATGTCATAAGAGTCACAGAGTTCTCGGAAGAAGCCGAAACAGAAGAGATTGATAAAGCGGCAGGAGCCGGGACAGTCGACGAAGAATGAGATAAGAATAGGACAAGAAGAGAGAAACAGGTTGGTACCAAGAAATAGGTGTGTCAACCTGTTTTTGTGCTATAGAAAACTTTGTTTTATAAAAATATTTATGTGGCGGTGTTAGAAAAGACACGAGAGGACTTGTAATACAAAATGATTTCGTATATAATGTTATGAGTAAAATTACGTGGTGGTGAACAAATGAAAAAACACTTACACAAATTCGAAACAACTTTATGGCTTTTTATAAAAGCAGTATTTTATATATCTTTGATGATGGCATTTGTAGTAGTTCTCGGAAGAGACAGTATTGGTCTTACCAGACTTTCCAGAACGCTTGGTATTACCGTATCGACCTTTGCGGTAGTAGGACTTTTGTTTCTGTCTGTATACGGGAAATATGATGTGGGAAGACGCAAGAGTAAGCCGATCATCTATTCCCTGTCCCTAGCAGTTGCCTGCACGGATATTATTACTTACGGACAGTTGATGATCATGAGAACCAACCGTCCGAGTATCTGGGAGTTCCGGTTTAACAGCGTGGGGCTTTTGGCAGGAGCCTTTGTCCTTCAGGTATTGATTATTGTTTTCTTTGCATATGCCGGAAACTGGCTGTTCTTCCTGATCCATAAGCCGGAGGAATGCTGTGTGGTCACATCCTCTCAAAAAAGTCTGGATGAGATCGTATTTGCCATGCAGAGATTTAAGAAACAGTATGCGGTATCAAGGGTAGCGGATTATCGGGACCCGCAATTGAAAAGCTATATTCGGGAAGCACAGACCGTATTTGTCTATGATGTGCCGGCAGAAGTCCGGACAGATATTATGCGTTGGAGCTATAAGTATAAAGTAAATCTGTACTTTAATCCGGATATTGAAGACATTATGGAGTGGAACGCAGAACAATATGTACTGGACGATCTCTTTTTGCTCAATAAGAATGTAAAGGCTCTTACGATGGAGCAAAGGGTAGTAAAGAGACTGTTAGATATATTCCTGTCGATCTTCTTCGGAATCCTAAGTGCGCCTCTGTGGATCGGCGGAATGATTGCCGTGAAACTGGAGGATGGCGGTCCGATACTTTTTAAGCAGGAGAGGGCAACGATTCACGGAAGAAAGTTCCGGGTATACAAGCTTCGGACGATGAAGCCGAACAGTGATAATTATTCCGCAACAAAAGGGGACGACCGGATCACGAAAGTGGGGCGTTTTCTTCGTAAGACAAGAATTGATGAATTGCCGCAGCTTTGGAACGTATTAAAGGGCGATATGACATTTGTAGGTCCAAGACCCGAGATGATGAAGAATGTAGAAGATTATACGGAGGAGCTTCCGGAGTTTAAGTATCGTCTTCGTATGAAAGCAGGTCTTACGGGTTATGCTCAGATTACAGGAAAATACAATACAACGCCGAAGGATAAGCTGATCATGGACATGATGTATATTGAACAGTTCAGTATCTTGAAAGACATACAGCTTATTTTACAGACGGTGATCGTGCTACTGAAGTCAGACAGTACGGAGGCGTTCGATCGTGGAAAGAAAAACTGTCCATATAAGTTTGTGAAATGGGAAGAGAAAGATTCATGATTATTATAATTAAAGTAGGAACTTTTTTTCTGAATTTGATATACGCTTTGATAAAGCTGATGCCGACGCAAAGGAAAGTAGTTCTGTTGAGCAGACAGAGCAATGTCCCGTCTGTAGAGTTTCAGATGATCCAAAGTGAGATCCAACAAAAGGATTCTTCTGTAAAAGTTGTGATGCTGTGCAAAACGCTGGACGGAGGAGCGGATTCTTCGTTTTTGAACAAATTTAAATATTTTTTACATATTTTTCAGCAGATGTATCACCTTGCAACAGCGCAGGCAGCAGTGCTTGATTCCTATTGTATAGCGGTCAGTATCTTGAAACATAAGAAAAAGCTGACGATTATTCAAATGTGGCACTCAATGGGAACGATGAAGAAGTTTGGGTACACAGCTCTTGATAAAGCGGAAGGGAGCAGCCATGAAATCGCTTATGCCATGAGGATGCATCAGAATTATGATTATGTATTTGCTAGTTCAGAGGCATATAAAGATCATCTGGCAGGGGGATTTCACTGCGATATTCGTAAAATTGTCACAATGCCGCTTCCGAGACTGGATTTGTTACAGAGTACAGAGTACAGGGAGAAAATACGGGGAAGAATATTCCGAGCATATCCTGCGCTTCGGGAAAAACCGGTAGTTTTATATTGCCCGACGTTTCGGAAAGAAGAGAAAGAATTTCAGAAAGCGCTGGATCGACTTGTAGAATCTGTTGATAGGGATAAATACCATCTGGTAGTCAAATTACACCCTTTGTCAAAAGCAGTTGTAACAGAAAATGTTATGACGCTGGACGGATTTTCAAGTTTTGACGCGTTATTTGTATCGGATTATGTAATCAGCGACTATTCTTGCATTGTATATGAGGCGGCTGTTCTTGATCTTCCCCTCTATTTCTACAACTTTGATATGGAATTATATGTAGGTGGCAGAGGTCTTGCCATAGACTACGAAAAGGAGCTTCCGGGTGTTATATCGAAAGAAGCTGTGGAGATTATGTCAGCAATAGAAGCGGACGATTATGACAGGGATGCATTGAAAAAGTTTTTACAAAAGTATGTAAGACCGACAGAACACGCAACAAAGGATATTGTAGATTTTATATTTCGATTTTTAATGTAGGATGTGGAGGAGAATATGAACAGGATATTGGCAGAAGATTTAGAGATGATTATCCGGGAAGATATTTCATGGGAAAAGCTGAAAGGGAAGACCGTTCTCATTACCGGAGCAAGCGGCATGGTCGGCTCTTATATGCTTCGGGTGTTAAATCAGTTAAATGATAAAAAGAATTATGGAATTCAAGTAATTGCAATGCTTCGGAACGAAAAAAAGCTTTCGGAAGAAGTGAGAAACCGGGAAGACGTGACCGTCTTAAAGGGTGATGTAACACAGGAATTCGAGATTGCGGGAGACATTCATTATGTGATCCATGCGGCAAGTCCGGCGAGTCCTCTTATTATGCAGAATCAGCCGGTAGAAACAATTGCCGCAAATACATTAGGAACTTTTCATACATTAAATCTTGCGAAAAAGAAAGATGCAGAAGGATATATGTTTATATCTTCCAGAGAAGTGTATGGACAGCCTCATGAGGGGCAAGAGTTCTTTTATGAGGATACTTATGGCTTTGTAGATCCATTAAACCCCCGCTCGTGTTATTCGGAAGGGAAAAAGGCGGCAGAGACAATGTGTGTCTGTTTTCATGAAGAATACGGATTGAATACGAAACTGGCAAGGCTTGCACACACTTACGGACCGGGGATGTCTGTAGACGACGGAAGAGTTCAGGCGGATTTTCTGAAAAATGTGATCCGAAACGAAGACATTGTGCTGAAAAGCGAAGGGACAGCGGTAAGGACCTATACTTATATCGCGGATGCCGTGACAGCGTTATATCGTATTCTGCTGGATTCTGAAGATATGGTCTATAATATAGGAAATGAAGCTGGAAAAGTATCGATTAAAGAGCTGGCAGAGACTATGGTGAGTATTTATCCTGAACGGGGATTAAAGCTTGTGTTTGATATTCCGGAGGGTGGAACGAAAGGAACGGCGCCGTACACACTGGGGATTTTAAGCAGTGAGAAAATTCGAAAGATCGGCTGGAAGCCTAAATATTCCGTAAAAGAAGGATTCAAACGTACAATAGAGTATTTAGAGTCAGATGTATAGCAGGAGGAAAATATGAAGAATCTTGCAATCATTTTTGCAGGGGGAAGCGGCGCCAGAATGGGCTCGGGACTTCCGAAACAGTTTATAGAGGTGAATGGAAAACCCATTATTATTCACACATTGGATGTTTTTGAAGAACATCCGAATATTGATGAGATTTATATTGCATGCAAAGAAGATTATATAGAGAAACTTCAGAAATACATTCTCAGATATATGATTTCTAAGGTGAAGAAGATCGTGCCGGGAGGAGCCACAGGGCAGGATTCTATCTATCATGCCTTACGGGCGGCAGGAGAACAAAATGATGAAGATGCGATTGTGCTGATCCATGACGGAGTGCGCCCGTGTATCAGTCGTGAGCTTATTGATGAGAATTTAAAATGTGTTCAGGAAAACGGCAGTTCGGTGACTTGTACACCGTTATATGAGACACCGATCATCAGTGTTGACGGGAAAAATGTGGATTCCGTACCGCCGCGTGTAGAGTTTTATACGGCGCAGGCGCCGCAGTGCTTCTATCTTAGAGACGTTTTGCAAGCGCACGAAAAGATGAGAGACGTGAATCCGGGCTATGACGGGGTGGTGGATACTTGTAGTATGATGAAGCTGCTTGGCAGGAATGTTTCTCTTGTGCAAGGGCCAAGAGGAAATATTAAGGTGACAACTCCGGAAGATTTGTATATGTTTCGAGCTATGATACAATATAAAGAATCAGAACAGATTTTTGGATTTGCGAACAAAGAGGTAACGGGAAAGCTGATCAAGTAAAAGGAAGAAAAGGATTTTTTGACAAAAGCTTCATAGTTGATTATAATTAATAGGCTGTGTACTTTTGCAGACGAGAAGAACTTGGGAGGAAGAAGATTGTTTACAAGTATAAAATATGTTTTGAGCGAAAATTATAAAAATTTTTATAGAATAAAATCAATTGCAAAATATGAATTACTTGCAGATATGAGAGACAGTAAGCTGGGAATCTTTTGGAATTTTGCGAATCCGTTGATTCAGGTGCTTACTTATTGGTTTGTGTTTGGTTACGTTTTCCAAAGAGAAAGTGCGGACAAAATTCCGTATATTATATGGATGCTTGGAGGCATGGTAGTCTGGTTCTATATCAGTCCGTGCATTACAGACGGGTGTAATGCCATATACAGGAAAGTCGGAGTTATTACGAAGATGAAGTTTCCGGTGAGTATATTACCTATGACTGTGGTAGTCGAGAAGCTGTTTGATCACATATGTCTGATGATCATTGTGGTTATAGTGTTTGCCACACAGGGATATTATCCGAGTATACACTGGCTGGGCTTGATTTACTATTTGTTTTGTGCAATTATATTTTCAGAGGCATTGTCCTTAGTGACCTCTGTTTTGAATATGCTTGCAAGAGACACCAGAAAGCTGATCCTTGCCTGTATGAGACTTTTGTTGTATTTGACACCTATTTTGTGGGATCTTAATAGAGTAGGGCACGGGTTGGTGTATAAGATCATCATGTGTAATCCTATTTATTATATAGTACAGGGTTATAGAGACTGCTTTTTCTATCACAGAGGTTTTATGGCATATTCGTGGTCTATGGCGTGGTTCTGGGGAATTACTTTGGCGCTCTTTATCTTTGGAAGTTATATGATGTACAAGTTTAAGACCAGATTTATAGATTTGATTTAAGGTATACCGGTCAGGTAGAAGAGGGACGATATGGAAAGAGAAACAGCGATTGAGTTTAAAAATGTTTCAAAAATATATAAATTAAAGAGAAAAGATAAGAAAGTTCAAAAAGATCAAAAGACACAATATTTTTATGCGTTAAAGGATGTGTCTTTTGAGGTGAAGAAGGGGCAGGTTCTGGGAATCCTCGGAACGAACGGTTCCGGAAAATCAACCATGGCACTGGTATTGTCAGGGATTGCTTCACCAGATGAAGGTGAAATAATCGTCAATGGAGAACAGGCGCTCGTTGCGATCAATACCGGACTTAATTCACAATTAACAGGGCTTGAAAATATCCAGTTAAAAGGGGCTCTTTTAGGACTTTCCAAGAAAAAGATCAATGAACTCATTGACGGGGTTGTGGAGTTTGCAGAAATCGGTGATTTCCTGTATCAGCCGGTAAAGAAGTATTCAAGTGGTATGAAGTCCAGGTTAGGATTTGCGGTGAACCTGTGTCTGGACCCGGATATTATGATCATTGACGAGGCGCTTTCTGTAGGTGATAAGGCATTTGCCAATAAATGTCTGGAAAAAATGGACGAACTGAAAGAAGAAGGAAAGACCATTGTATTTATTTCGCACTCTTTAAATCAGGTCCGAGAGTTTTGTGATACCGCGCTATGGCTGGAAGGCGGACAACTGAAAGAGTACGGTGATATTGAGGAAGTATGCGATCATTACGGAGAATATGTAGAGTATTATCGCAGCCTGACAAAAGCCGAGAAAAGAGCAGAGAGAGAAAGTAAATTTAAAGGACGTATTATAAAGAATAAAAAAGTAAGCATATTTGACAGGTTATTTGCGTAAGCGCAGGGTAGCCAGAGGAACATAAACATGGGAAAATCAATATTTCAATTTGAAATTGTAGAAATGCAATGGGAAAGAGTTTACCTTTCTATTGGTGTCAGAAGTAACTATAACAAAAAGGTACAGTTTCGCTTAGAGACAGTTCAGAAGCCTGACATCAAAAGAGAGGCTTTTCTTATAGAATACGATAAAAAGGAAAATGGAATATATTGGTTTCTGTGGAACATCCCGGCGATGAAAGGGAGAGAATTTCTGGGTAATGGATGCTGGCAAATAGTTGCGGAAACAGAAGACGGAGAGGAAATATGCTCTGTTTCCGGTGAAGTGGCACACAGGTTTGACGAGCTGTCACGAATCTTTCGTTACGGAAAAGAACAGTATGCTTATACAATGTCTTTTCGTGCAGGCCTAGAGGACGAGGAAAGATTTATCTTCTATATCCAGTCGTACTTTATGAGACGTAACGACGACTGGAAAGCCAGACGGTACGTGCAGGAGGCAAGCGGCTTTTCTGATAAAATCAAGAAAATATTTACCTGTATAAGCATACAGGGGATGAAAACAGTATACGGATGTCTCTCACATATCCTGCCGAAAGACGGAAGACATGTTCTTTTTATGAGTGAGACAAAGGAGCACCTTTGGGGGAACTTGAAGGCTATAGATGAAAGGCTGCATGAGAGAAAACTGGATGAAAAATTTCATCTTCAATATTCTTTTCGAAAAGCGACAGAGTTTCATATCAGCCCGTCATCGGTGTTAAGCTGGATAAAATTGATTTTTCGATTGGCGAGGCAGGATTACATTTTTGTCGATGATTATGCACCGATTTTTAATTTTATACACTTGCATAAAAAGACGAAGCTTATACAAGTATGGCATGCGGGAGTAGGCTTCAAATCGGTAGGATACAGTCGGTTTGGGAAAGACGGAAGTCCGTTTCCCCAAGAGTCCTGTCATAGGAAATATGATTATGTGCTGGTGAGTTCCGAGCAGCTTATAAAAGTGTATGCAGAAGTATTCGGGATTGAAGAGGAAGCATTTTTACCGGTAGGGATGCCGAGATTGGACGGTTTTCTGGACGAAAATAAAATCTGTGAGTTTCGGGAAAATTTCTTTCAAGAATACCCGGAATTACAGAATAAAAAGTTGATTTTATTTGCGCCGACATTCCGGGGAACCGGACAGGAGACTGCATATTATGACGAATCATGGCTGGATCTGGAGCGCCTTTACCGTTTTTGTGACGAGGATTACGTATTTTTAATTAAGATGCACCCGTTCATAAAAGAGAAAGTTTCCATACCAAGGGAATTTGAAAAGCGTGTGAAGGATTTCTCGTTTTATCCGAACATCAATGACTTGTATTACGTAACGGATCTATTGATTACAGATTATTCCTCGAATTACTTTGAGTATTCTTTGCTGAGAAAGCCGGTACTGTTTTACACACCTGACCGAGAGATTTATGAGCTGTCCCGCGGTGTGCACAGAAGTGTACGGGAGTCTGCACCCGGAAAAGTCTGCGACAGTTTTGAAGAGCTGATGCTGGCGCTGGAGACAGAAGATTTTGAGGTTGAAAAACTGCATCAATTTGTAGAAGAAAATTTTAAGAATTATGACGGTCATGCGTCTGATCGGGTAATTGATATAATATTATTGAAACAATAAAAGGAATTTTAATGAGAATAAAGGAGATTTTTATGAAAAAGAAAGTATTGTTGCTTGCTTTAAGTGCAGCGCTAGTGTGGAGCAATATTCCGGTGCAGTCTCTGGCGGAAGAACCCGGCGGAATGTCTGTTACATCGGAAGGGGACGTGTCGGATAATCTGTCTTCTGTATCTGAAGAAGAACCTGGCGAGACATCCGGTTTGTCTGAAGGAGAAAAACTCGAGGGTTCATCTGCTACATCCGGAAAAGAGGAGGACAATAAGACAGACAAGAAAGACGACGAGAAAGATACGGGGAAAGACAGCGAAGGTTCGTCAGAAGCAACTACACCGGAAAACAATGTTTCTAAGGAAGAGGAAACTACTCCGGTTAAAGTGGAGGTGAAGGCTCCGGCGCTGACTACGTCTTCCGATTATAATAAAAATATTTTAAAATGGAAGAAAGTAGAGGGAGCGTCTGGGTACGAGATATACAGAAGCAGTTCTAAAGACAAGGGCTATAAGCGTCTGAAAAAACTTGATAGTGGGAATACTACTTCATACACGAATAAGGATTTAACGTTTAATAAAACATATTATTATAAGATGCGCGCTTATAAAAGAGCAGAGGGGAAAACGTACTTCAGTTCCTGGTCTCCGGTCAAAAAGCAGACGGTAAAACTTGCCGCTCCGAAGATAAAACGTGTTTCTGCTTCTTCTTCCGATGCAATTTTGAAGGTAACCTGGACTACAGTAAAAGGAGCTCAGAAGTATGTGGTATATCGGAGTACTTCTGAAAACGGAACTTATAAAAGAGTCGCTGTCGTTAAAAGCGGGAAATCCATGCGTTTTACAGATGAAAAACGAAGCAGTGGGAAAAAGTACTACTATAAAGCCCGCGCTTGTCGGAAGTCAGGGAAGAAAGACAGATACAGTGATTACTCGGCACCGAAAACAGGGTTTGTAAAACCGGGAAAAGTAGTGATCAGTAATAACAGTAAATACGGTTCCTCTTCCGTTACCTTGAAATGGGAGAAAATATCAGGGGCATCCGGATATGAGATTTTCAGATCAACAAAAGGAAAAGCAGGAACATTTGACCAAGTTCAGACAGTAACCAAAGGTTCTTCTACAAAGTGGACAGATAAAAACTTAAGCAAAAAGAACTATTACTATAAAGTTCGCGCATTTTCCATCATGGATGGAAAGAAAGTATACGGCGCATTTTCTAAAGTATTGAAGAAAACAAAGGCCGGATGGCGCTATAAAAACGGTTATAAACTTTATTACAATGAGAAAGGTGAGCATGTCAAAGATGTAAGTAAGATTATCGGCAAGCAGTCTTCTTATGTGATCAAGGTAAATAAAAAGAAAAATGTAGTAACCGTATATGCAAAGGACGGAGACAAAGGTTATATTATTCCGGTAAAGGCTTTTGTGTGTTCTACAGGTTATGCAACACCTACAGGTACTTTCCGGACTCCGGCAAAATATCGCTGGCATACTTTGATGGGACCAAGCTACGGGCAGTGGGATACAAGAGTTGTAGGAGGAATCTTATTCCATTCTGTATTTTACAGCAGAAACAGAAATAATATGACTTTGAGTGTCAGCGCCTATAATAAGTTGGGAACAACAGCGTCTCATGGGTGTATTCGTCTGACTGCCGGAGATGCAAAATGGATTTACGACAACTGTAAATTGAAGACGAAGGTTGTTATTTATAACAGCTCTTCGCCAGGACCGTTAGGAAAACCGAAAGCGAAGAAATTAAAGAGCTGGCATACATGGGATCCCACAGATCCGACAGCGAAGAAGAAATGTAAACAGAGAGGATGTCATTAATCAATGAAAGGTACGATTCTTTTAACCGGGGTAGAGTTTGAAAGATCCATATTGAAAATAGCAGGTACATATGAAGGGATGAAGATTGACCAATTATATGTCCGAGAAAAGAAAAGTGGTCAGAAAGTCCGACTGGAAATGATTGACTTAGATGAAAAATCTTTTCAGTGCAGGCTGGTCATGCTTGGCTGCAACGATGGATTTCCACTTCCGACTGGAAAATGGGAGATTGTTGTCTGTTCGGGGGAGGAGTATATAGCGGCGACAGCATCTCCTGAACTGTATAACAAGATCTATATGATCGACAGCAAAGATGACGTTATGAATCTGGTTATTGATAAGGCAGATGATGATTATTATTATGTGTTTTCTCAGTTGAATGAGAACGATAACAGATTTTACCTGAAGGTATCGTTTGAGGCGCCGGATAAAAGGAAAACATATTTAGGTTTTTTGATTAATCTGACAAGTCGATTTTTTAAGTCCATATTGAGCAGGACGAGAAAAGATTTATTTAAATTATTGTTTACCGTTATTAATAAAATGCATAGGAAGAACGGGAAAAATGTTTTGTTCACCTCGGATTCCAGAGCAGAAATCGGTGGGAATGAAAAATTTGTCTATGATCGTATGGTCGAGCTTGGAATGGACAAGGAATATAACATACGATGTATTTTTAAACCAAGTATTGAGGTTTATCGTTCAGTAAAAGATAAATTTCTGTTTACTTATTATTTGGCAACTTCCGATTATATTTTCGTAGATGACTTTTTACCAGAGCTGTATCAAAATCGTTATGACGAGCATGTAAAAATCATTCAGCTTTGGCATGCATGCGGGGCGTTTAAAACCATAGGATTTGAAAGATTATGGGTAAAAGGTGCGCCGGGATTTATGTCAGATACACATAAGTGTTATACGCATATTCCGGTAAGCTCACAGCATGCGGGATACCATAATTCCGAAGCGTTCGGGCTTCCTATTGATCGGTTCTACCCGGTAGGAGTTCCAAGGACAGATATATTCTTTGACGAAGAATACAAAAAAGAAGTTGTAGAACGAATGTATCGGGAGTTTCCTCAGATCAAGAGAGAACAGAGAGTGATCTTATATGCTCCGACGTTCCGAGGGAATGGAGCGAAAACAGCTTATTTTCCGATTCATATGCTGAATTACGAAAAGTTGGGAGAGATGCTGCGCAGAACCAATTCTGTAATGATCATCAAGATGCATCCTTTCGTAGACAGTGTCGTTCAGATTCCTAAGAAGTACGAAGATGTGTTTATTGATGCCAGCGGATACCGGGAAGTTAATGATATTTTGTTCATTACAGATGTATTGGTTACCGACTATTCATCGGTTATATACGAGATGTCTCTGTTGAAAAAACCGATGCTGTTTTATGCTTTTGATTTGAACTCTTATGTTGGAAGCAGAGGTTTTTATGAGCCATATGAAGATATTGTACCGGGTAAAATCGTGTATAGCATGCAGGAGTTATTGACTGCGCTTGAAAATGAAGAATATGACAGTGAAAAATTAGATGATTTTATTCATAAGAATTTTGCACAATTAGATGGAAAAGCAACAGACAGAGTCATTGAGTTAATCTTTGGGAAAAGATAACAAGGAGGTTGTAAAAATGGAAAAGAAAAGTGTATTTGGCGTAATTCTTGCCGGCGGCAAAGGAACAAGAATGGGGAATGTCGAAAAACCGAAGCAGTTTATGGAACTGGGAGGCAAACCGATCATAGCACATACTATTGAAAAATTTGTTGTGCAGCCGGAGTTCGACCAGATTATCGTTCTATCTCCGAAGCAGTGGGTGAACCATACGAGAGATATTATAAAAAAATATGTGCCGGGCGCAGAAAGAGCAGTAGTTATCGAGGGCGGAAGTAGCCGAAATGAAACGATCATGAATGCGATCCGTTACATTGAAGAAAATTACGGACTTACAGAAGAAACTATTATTGTGACACATGATTCTGTGCGTCCTTTTGTCAGTCACAGAATCTTGCGTGAGAATGTGGAGGCAGCCTGCAAATACGGCGCTTGTGATACAGTTGTATCCGCAACGGACACGATCGTGTGCAGCGATAACGGCCAGCATATTACAGAGATACCGGATCGCTCTATGATGTATCAGGGACAGACGCCGCAGTCTTTCCGGGCAAAAAAACTGAAAGAACTTTATGAAAGTCTGACAGACGACGAGAAAGAAATTCTGACAGATGCATGTAAGATCATGGTGTTAAAAGGAGAGAGAGTAGAGCTTGTGGAAGGAGAGGTGTGGAATATTAAAATTACCTATCCTTATGATATTAAAGTTGCAGAGTCTCTTCTCGGAGGTGATATGTAATGTTAAATGCAGTATATCAGTTAAAAAGACCTCGTCAGTTTGAGATAAGTTTTCAGGATATTACGCTGGACAATGAGCAGGTGATCGTGCGTCCGACTTATCTGTCTATCTGTAATGCCGATCAAAGATATTATCAGGGAACAAGGGGAGAAGAAATCTTAAAGAAAAAGCTTCCTATGGCATTGATCCACGAAGGTATCGGAAAGGTTATCTACGATCCTACGGGGACTTTTGAAGTGGGACAAAAAGTGGTCATGATTCCGAATCTTCCTTCTGAGTCAGATGATATTATTGCAGAAAACTATCTGCGTTCCAGTAGATTCCGTGCCAGTGGAACAGATGGATTCTTGCAGGAGTATATCCAGACAACACCGGATCGTTTAGTTGCTCTCCCGGAAGATATAAATAATACAGTGGCGGCATTTACAGAACTTGTAAGTGTTAGTTACCATGCGATTTCACGGTTTGACAAGATTGCGCATGAAAGAAGGGATACCGTTGCCGTATGGGGGGATGGGAACCTCAGCTATATTACTTCCCTTCTTTTGAAAAAGAGATTCCCGGATATGAAGGTGGTAGTGTTCGGTGTCCATGAAAATAAGCTGATGGACTTTACTTTTGTGGACGAGACTTATAGGATTGACCAGATTCCGGAAGATTTTGTTATGGATCATGCGTTTGAATGCGTGGGAAGTACAGGCGCGCCGAAAGCGATCAACCAGATCATTGATTATATCCGACCGGAGGGAACTATATCAATCTTGGGAGTAACAGAGGATTTGGCGCCGATCAATACCCGCATGATCCTGGAAAAGGGACTTCGTGTATTCGGAAGCAGCAGAAGCGGACGTGAGGACTATGTGGGGCTGGTGCAATTATATGAGGAGAATCCGGATATAGTCGTTTATTTGGAGAATATAGTGGGAAGCCAGATTACAGTACACGGTATCAAGGATATTGTAGAGGCGTTTGAGTCAGATATTCACAAGCTGATCGGCAAAACGATCATGGTGTGGGATGATTAGAGAAGATTATTACAGTTGAATGGGATAAGATGGTATGAAGATAACAGTAATTATTGCAGCGTATAATGCAGAGAAGTATTTGAAAGCAACAATGGACAGCATCGTGAACCAGTCATTGGGAGATTTTGAGGTTATTGTGATAAATGATGGTTCAACAGATAATACATTGGAAATCTTGAGAGGATATGAAAAAAGATATGCTCATGTAAAAGTGCTTGATAAAGAAAACGGAGGGCCTTCTTCTGCCCGTAATATGGGATTGGAGCACGCAACGGGAGAATATATTTACTTTTTCGATTCAGATGATGTGCTGGAAGAAGAGGCTCTGGAAGCATTGTACGAAAGAGCTGAATTATGTTGTGCAGATTTAGTGATTGGTAAATATGATATTTTTGATAAAAATGGAACAACAAGTGTTAATAATCTGAATGAAATCGTGATGTCAGACGATATAGAACGGTATGACAGAAGACTTTTATGGACATTTTCTTTGTGCAACAAACTTTTTAAAAGAGAATTAATTGAGAAGCTCTCTTTGAGATTTGAGCCTATTTCATACTCAGAAGACGGTGTTTTTACAATGACTTGTATTTTCAACAGCGAGAAAATTGTAGGCTTAGATAAGATAATATTCCATTATCGAAGGATGTTTGATGGAGAAACAACATCCATTACATCTTCTGTGTCTCCAAAAAAGATAGAGGATTATATCACGGCTCATCGTTTGATTTATAATGCTGCGGTAAAAAGTATATTAAGAGACTTTTCAGAATACCATTCGGAAAACGAGATAAAAGAAAAAGATGAAGAACTATGTAAGTATTTAAATGAGATTTTGTGTAAAGAGTTACAAATACTTTTTAATCAGTTTTATTCAAAATTCTGGTCTATAGATGAAAAAACAGTTAATCTTATTACAGATGAAGTGAATGAAAAGATGCGCATGCTGGATATGAAATCGATATTCCGGCTGATAGATGCGCATCCGGAATTATCTTTATACCAGCTTCCTGTTACAAGAAAAGAGCTGGTAGATCAGGCGCTTATTACGGTTATATTGTACAGTGATGATTCAGAGAAAGAAGATTTTCTAAAGTGTTTAAACAGTCTAGTGAATCAGAAAATGGTTGCATTCAGAGTAATTGCTTCTGCGAATATGGAGGCTGTAGCGAAAGAAAATAATCTGATGCAGGATGGAATATCATATGTAGAGGCGGAATCGCAAAATGAGATGTACGTAAAAGCTTTCCCGAAGGTTCGGACACCCTATGTTTTATTTGCAGATCCAAAGTTTACATATGCTAACGATGCATTTATGAAAACTGTAAAATTTTTTGCCAAGTCAGTGGCAGATTTCACAATTGAAGTAATCTATCATAGAGATTACGGAGATATACAGCCTGTGTTTCTTAGCAGCTGGGCTTACAATTCACATTTTTCAGGAATGCATATGAACGCATACGCATGCATGGATCACACGCTGGCAAATAAGTTTTTTAGAGTAGAGTATTTGCAAGAGGTGTGGGATCGTTTTGAGGGTTCGCTGTTAGAATTTCTTCCAAAGCTGTATAATACAGGCTATTATGCTTTTAAAGATACAGGAAGTGTGATTTACGAAAGATCGGAAGATTCCTATATAGAGTATACGGTTCCGGAAGAAGAAAAAGAATTCGTTCAATTAATTTTTAAAGAAAATCCGGCAGATCTTAGAAATAAAGAATTGGAGGTAGAAACGAAAGAGTTCTACCGAAAGGCGCAATTGCTTTCGATGAAAACAATTCCGAAAAGAATATTTAAGAAAATAGTCAGTTTTCTTTCGATGCAGCCCTGTAAAGATCAAGTGCTTTTTTTTACGATCCGAAAAGACGGAGAACTTGAAGGAAACGCTAAAGCGCTATATCCTTATATCAAAGGGAAAAAGATTATATATGCCAAGAGATTGCCACATGATAAATTTACAGAGTTGAAAATATTTTATTATATATTTACAAGCAAAGTTATTATAACGGATGATTACGTGAAATATTTGAGATATGTGAAGTTAAAACCGGAACAAAGAGTGATCCAGCTGTGGCATGCATGCGGTGCATTTAAAAAATTCGGACAAAGAGGTACGCACCTGTCATTAAGAACTGACAGAGCTACACATAGTCAATACAATCTGGTAACTGTGAGCGGCAGACATGTAAGAAAGATTTATGCAGATGCATTTGATGTTGATATTAACAAGGTTAAGGCATTGGGAAGTGCAAGAACAGATGAATTTTTTAACCGGGATTTAATAGAACAGAAAAAGCAGAAGGTATATGAAAAATATCCGGATCTGGCAACAAAATTTGTGATCATATATGCGCCGACTTTCCGTGGGGGAAATACGGAAAGAACAATATTTGAACCGAGGATTGATTTTGACAGATTATCTGAGCGTTTACTGCCGAATCAAATATTTATTATATGTCCGCATCCGGTCATGGAAAATGACATTATTGAAAAAAAATATAATAACATCAGAGTGATCCGTGATTTTTCAACGAATGAGATGATGTTTGTGTCTGATATGTTAATTACAGACTATTCATCGGTAATATTCGAATATGCATTATTACGAAAGCCAATTGCGCTTTATTGTTATGATTTGGTAACGTATGATCGAGGATTCTATTTGAAATATCCGGAAGATCTGCCTTGCGATATATGTGAGACTCAGGAAGAACTGGAAGAATACCTAAGGGATTCCGAAAAGCATAGGATTACTTCTAAATACGAAAAGTTTTTACAAAAGTATATGTCAGCTTGTGACGGACATAGTTGTGAAAGAATAGCAAATATAATCAATTCTTATATGGAGGAAACGTAGTGTCTAATATAAATATCACGTTCATGAGTACCTGTGGAAGAGGGATGGGTCCCAATCTTAAAGCGGTAAAGGATATGCTTTTATCTCGTATGAAAGATGTGACTTTTCAATATTTTGTTCAAAATGAAAAAAGTAGTGACTCATGGAAAAAAAGGGAAATCAAAGCGGCAAAAAAAGATTTTTGTGAAACGATCGAGCATGTGATCTGTCAGGACAATTCTATTAAAAGAGAAGATGAACAAAGGATTAAAGGGAAACGTTTTTTGTTAATGAACTGTTATGACTATATGTTCAAAAATAAAATGGAAGCAGAGGAGAAAACACTTGAACAAAAAAAGAAGCTCATAGGATTTACGCATCTGTTAGTTACCTCACCTTTTTGTGAAAAAGTATTGGAAGAGTGTTATGACGCCGGGAAGCAAAAAGTTATTACAAATGTAACATTGCCATTAGGATGGGATATATGTCATGAAGAAAAGCAGAAGAGAATTTTAAAAAATCTACAGTTTTATTATCCGGAAATGAAGGGGAAAAAAATACTTACAATTATAACTGTAGGGGCATTTAAAGATGAGGAAGAAATGCTAGATGTTCAAAGATTGAAAGATATGCTGGATAAATTAGAAAACGACTGGTTTGTTCTTACGAATAATAGAAATATATTGGAAGTATGCAGCAGTCTGTCATCAAAATACAAAGATAAACTGGGGTATACAGGCAAATTAATACAAGAAAGTCATTTACTTCATATATCAGATGCCTTGATCACAAATGACGGCATGCGTGCGACATGTTACTCCATGAGGAAAAAGCCGGTATATTGTCTGAACTATCGAAATAATAATTTTGAAAAATATATGAAAAAGCATTATCCGGATCTGTTTATAAACGATTTGGGAGATTTTTCATTAGAAGATTTACAAGAAAAGGATTTTAAAAGTTTTTGGGAAGAGTTTTCTTTTCCTTCCGGCTTAGATGCTTCAGAAGTAATATGTAAAGAAATTCAAAAATAAGCAGACAGAGAGTAAAACGATTATGATTTTTTATTTATTGGGTATGGTCGTATTATCCATATGGCAAGTAAAAGCGTACCAAGGACAACTATTTTGTCCGGATTATATGGGGAGGGATACAACATCTTCCATAAAAGGGATTTCTATGCTGCTTATTATTGCCTCACATTTTAAACAGTATGTTGCTTTGGATAGCGTATATGACCAAAGTTATTTGCGTCTTGCTTCTTTTTTAGGACAGACAGTTGTTATTATGTTTTTGTTCTATTCTGGTTACGGAATACAGGAAGCAATAAAAAACAAAGGGATTTCATATGTCAAGAAAATGCCCGTGAAACGAATATTTATTACATGGTTCAATTTTTCCGTTGCAGTTTGTCTATATATACTTGTGAATCTTATATTAGGGAAAAGCTATGATTTAAGAACGACTCTTTTGGCATTTACGGGGTGGACAAGTATTGGAAATAGTAATTGGTATATTTTTGCAATTTTGGTAATGTATATTGTTACATGGGTTAGTTTTCTGATTTTTAGAAACAAATATATTTTGGGACTTCTTTCTGTAACGATGTTGTCAGGAATATATGTAATAGTCTTACATTATTTTCGCCCGCAAGAAGACTGGTGGTTTAATACGATATTCTGTTATGTAGGGGGAATGTGGTATTCTGTTTTGAAGGATAAAATAGATTCATTGTTGCAGAAAAAAGTAAATTTATATTATTGTGCACTGATTATCGGAAGTGGCTTGATATTTTTGCTGCGTCCGTTTATTACACGTCTCCTCATATACGAGGCTTGGGAATGCATATTTGTAGTTGTGATTGTACTTATAACTATGAAAATCCGCATTCATAACTCTGTTTTAAAATGGATAGGAAACCATACGTTTGAACTGTATATCTTACAAAGAATCCCTATGCTGTTTTTGGCAGAAGCAGGTTTGAATAAATTTCCATATTTGTTTTTGGTTATAAGTATTATAGCGCTATTTGCTCTGGCAGTTATCTTTGAAAGAGTAATAGGCTATATGGATAGGACAATATTACATTGTTTAGGGGGTTCTAAGGGGACAGAGGTAAAAGAAAGTTAAAATGTTAAATTCATAAATGACAGGAGGAATCATGATGAAACAAATATTTATACGTGCAGGACTTACTCCTTTTGAAACATTAAGTACAGAAGAGGTTATGTGTAAAAATCTGATCGGAAATAATGTGGGAAACCTTGTATATGCTTACGGAGTGTTTCGTACGTTAATGGTATCGGAGGATACAAAGTTTATTCCGAATCGTTATAAAGCCTGGCTTGATCAAGCAGATTGGATCAATGAAAACTGCGAATATTTTATTATACCACTGGCGGATATGTTCCGGGATAATGGTGTAAAACATATGGAAGATATGACAAAACTGGTGAAGAAGTTAAAGATTCCGTGTGTGATTGCAGGGGTGGGAGTCCGAGCGCCTCTAAATTATGATTTATCGAAAGGTTTTCCATTCGACGATACCGTTAAGAATTTTATAGATGCAGTACTGGAAAAATCTGCTATTGTTGGTGTCAGAGGAGAAATTACCGGAAAGTATTTAACCCACTTGGGATATAAAGAGGACAAGGATTATATGGTGATCGGCTGTCCATCTATGTATGGACAGGGAGGACAGTTAAAAAGAAAAGAGTTAAAGCTTACGGACAATTTAAAGGTCAGTATAAATTCTTCGGTATTATCAACGAGCAATACGTTAAATTTCCTCAATAATGTGTTGGAGCAAGTGCCTAACAGTTATTTTCTTCCGCAGAGGATAGACGAACTATGGACACTATACATGGGTGTACCGTATAAACACGGTCAGAATAAACCAATGTATCCGACGCGTATTTCCGATAAAATATATCAAGAGAATCGAGTGAAATATTTTTTACATGCAAAGGATTGGATAGACTTTTTGAAGACTATGGATTTGAGCGTAGGCGGAAGAATGCATGGAAACATTGCCGCTATACAGGCAGGGACACCATGCGTATTGATACCGCATGACTCGCGCATGAAAGAGTTGACAGATTATCACAAGATCCCACATATTATGGGCCAAGATGTAAAAGAAAATTGGAGCTTATACGATCTTATAGAACATGTGGATTTTGACAGTATGTACAAACAGCATAAAGAGAATTTCGAACGGTTTATATCTTTTTTGGATCAGAACGGTATCAAGCATATATATAAGGATGCGGAAACTGTTGAGGAGGCGCCTTTAGATCGGGCTGTTGAGAAAATCCACTTACCGGGTGAGGTGCAATCGGCAGCGCTTCTGTCAATGGAAGAATTGGCGCTCCGGTGGAAAAAGATTTTTGATTCTGAGATTTTAGATAAAAAAGAAGAATTGAAGGAAAAGAAAAAAGAGATAAAAACATTAAAGGCAGATTTGAAAGAATGTAACCGAAAGAAAGAAATGCTTGATAAATCTTCCATAAAGAATGATGCCAGATGTCTGGCGGCTAAGGTAAAAGACAAAATGAAAGGTCAGCACAGGACAAATTATGAACGGATGATGGATGTAAAAAAATAACGGTTTGTTCCGAGATGGAGGATAAAAAAGAGAATGAAAAGGTTTTCGTTTTTGAAGAAAGGAATTTGGTGGTTCTGGCTTTTTAATGGCATTTTGATTTCCTTATTGTTTACGGGAATGTATGCCACCGGTTCTAAGTCCTTGACAGATGGGCTGAAATTCGGCGAGGTGTGTGAGGCGCCATATGGAGTAGGTACCTATACAAATGACCCTGATAATATAAAGGACATGCAGTTGAGTGGCTCAGCCTTTCGTGTGAATTTTGACTGGGCTGCAGGGAAATGGAAATATTTGTATATGGATGTGGACACTGAAGCAGAGATAGAATGTGCGATAGATTTTTATTCTGTGAATCATGAACTTGTTTTTCAGCGAAACGCTATGATAGAGGACGGAATTAATAGAATTTCTCTTCCGGGAAAATCATTTTCTTATTTTGTGGCGAATGTTGTATCACCGGATAAGGTTACATTTACTCTGAAAAATACACAGATTCGTGAAAAAGAGAAGATAGAACTTAGAGCTGGACATGTAATGTACTTTGTAATCAGTATGCTAATATATTCTGGAGTTGTATTCGCTGTTTCAATTGTCATAAGAAAGAGAAAACTTCGTATATACAAGATAATAGAGGTTTTACAGGATATATATATATCTGTCGGGAATGCCCTTCTCTGGCTGATTGATGCGTTTTCTTCCAGACAGAAACATATATGCAGAGTGAGTTTATTGATCTTCTGGCAGGTAATGATCGCGTATTTGAAAAATGTACTGATTTACAGTTCCCCTGTTTATTATAAGTATATTCTTGCAACTGCAATAGGGATTATTTTCGTGATTGCAATTTCTATGTTGGAAAGACCGCTTAAAAGGGTTTCTTGGAATCGAACGTTAGTATTTTATTGGTTCTTACTCTCGATAGTCATGTGTGTATCAGATTATATGATTTCTAAAAGGCATATGTTGATGGGAGTAGTTAATTTAGTGGCTTTTGGTTTTCTATATTTTGTTTGGAATAATATGAAAGAACCAAAGGTTTTTATAAAAGAATTAATGCTTTCACTGAAGGGAACCTTTATTATTTTCTGCATTTTCAGTATATGCTTCAGACCAATGCTGAATGAAATGTCGTATCCGGGACCATCAGCAAACCCAAATACATTTTCAGCGCATTTAATTTTAGTAAATTTGGCGCTTTTGGTGGAAATAGAAATACTGTTTTCAGAAAAAAAGAAAAGGCAGATTTGTATAGATACGGTATTGCTTCTTATGTCTCTTTCTTTTACTTATATGACGCATTCATCAGCAGGGATAGGATTGTCAGTACTGGCTGTTCTTTTATTTGTCCGTCATCTTTGGATGGATGTGATAAAGACAAAGAAACTGTTAAAGATTGGTTTGATGATGGTCATTTTATGTACTTTGTTGTTACCGGTTCATATGACTTTGAGATGGGCGGTGCAACATGTTCCGCCGATGATTGGAAAAGAGGTTGAATTTCCGGTAGATATTTATAAACGACCACAGCAGACAGATATGGCAAAAGTAGAAGCGGCAGAAAAAGAAAATGTTTTGGAACAGGTGATCTATGCACCTGCTATGACGCGCTTTACGAACAGCAGAAATATGTTCTGGTCCAGTTATTTTAGGATAATGAACGTAGTAGGACATAAGGATATGGCAAGGGTATGTGGGTATACAATACCGACAACACCTCATAATAGCATGCTGGCAATTATGTATCGATATGGAGTGTTTTCAGGCATACCATATATATTTCTGTTATTGAGCGCTGTTTATTATAGTTTTATAAAATATAATTATAAAAGAAGAGACAAAGTATATTGTTTCTTTGCATTTTGTGTAGCTATTATTGCAATATTGTTTGGTTTAGTGGAAAATTCGGAAGAACCTTTATGGCTTACAGAGTGGATCGTTTTCTATTTTATGCTGGGATATGTATTCCCATGTGAAGATAAGGAAGAACAAAAATGTGAATTGTGCGAGATGTAGCTTACAGAGGTCGCAGCAAAATCAAAAGACAGATTTTGTTGCGACCTCGCAATTTTTGCTGTTAAATTACATTAGCCATTTATTGAGAACCGGAATTTTATCGGCAATCCAAGCTATTGCCATACAGATTAAAAATATAAATAATGTCAGAAACGGCACGGAGAGCCATGGGTTAAACGACAAAGTTGTGATTTTAAACCAAGTTTTTAAGTGCTCTAATATAAAAGGGTGTAATAAATATACAAACAGAGTATATTTAGACAGTTTTTTAATGATGACTGCTATTTTATGATTTTCAATTTGCTCCGGTAGTTTTAAAAATATCATGAAAATCAACACAGTTTCTAAAAAAGTCGGTACCGTAAAATCTCCCCATAATGTACTCAATGGTTCTCCGGCAGAGATAGAATCTATTTCTGATTTTTTGGCAGTTGCCAAAATAGTGAGAATAAGGAAAGCTAGTATATACGGTATCTTTGCTTTGTGGAACCTGTCTTTATATTTATCAAGAGTATATCCCAGTAAAAAATAGCCGCTATAACCGCTTAATGCATAATTAAAATCATTCAAAAAAGTTTTAACGGTTTCACTTTCCGGAAATAGCATAACCGTTAAAGTACCGCCGATGCCAAAAAGGATAAACATGATACATGCATAAGGAACATATATTCCGTCTTTATACTTTACCAGACTAAAAAAGACAGGCACAAGAAAATAAATACTGATCAACATTGGCAAATACCAAAGATGGAATTTCGCATTCACGATTTTTTCGAAAATTGTTACGAACGAATTGCTGATAAAAATCTTTTTCATTCCGATGGTATCTATTGCATAAAAAAAAGCCCAGGAAAAATATACGATTACTAATTTCAAAATGTTTTTCGTATAAAAATGCTTTATAGAAAGCTCCTTACTAGTGGAAAGCAGAAGTTTTCCGCTTAGCATTAAGAATAACGGAACAGAACTTCTTACAGCTGTATCATATAGATTGAAAACTTTCCATTCCCAGGTGTTTATATCTGCCACGTTCCAATTTTGCGCGGCTACATGTAAAAATATGACCATAAAACAGGCGAAAATTCTTAAATAATCCATATTATATTGTCTGGTTTTCATTCGTATTTCCTCCCTAGAACTCTCAATCGTAATATATCATGTTTATTTATTGTATCAAAAAGAATTCATGATTGGAAGTTTTTTTACTTTATTGACATTTATTGGCAGAAATCAATTTGTGGAATTATTGGAGCATAGGGGTAGATTTTTGTAGAATAATGGGGTATAATAAACTAAGTATGTAAAAAAGAGTCATAATAATAATGTGAGGATTGGGATAGATGATAGGTTTGGGAAGAAGAAGAGCGATTGCGATAGGAACTTTGGATGCATTGATTGTTATATTCAGCGCACTATTTTCATTGGGATTAAGATTTAATTTTGAGAGTATACCGGCTCAATATTTGCAGCCTGTTTTATATTGTCTTCCTATAGATATTGTGATCGCAATTGTCGTAATGAGATTTTTTAAACTATATAACCGTGTATGGACATATGCTTCTATGGAAGAAAGTATGGCGATTTTAAAAGCTGTAGTTTGTATAGAAATAATATATGTGTTTTACCGGGTATTCTTACAAATAGCAATGCCGAGAAGTTTTTATGTATTCGACGTGACATTGCTTTTTTTGCTGTTTTTATCGCTTCGTTTTGGACGTAGGATCCAAAAATATTTGTTTCCGGGGAAGATAGAGGAAAAAGGAAGGAAAAGAACACTTCTTGTAGGTGCGGGTTCGGCGGCATCTATATTGCTTCATGAGACACAGAGGAAGAATACGTCTTCAAGAGATATTGTATGTATTGTAGATGATAATATTAATAAAAAAGGAAAATATCTTAAAAATGTGCCGATAGTAGGAACAAGGGAAGATATTCCGGCAACCGTAAAAAAATACAAGGTGGACGAAATTATTATTGCGATTCCCTCTGCAAATTCGAAAGTAATTAAGGACATCGTATCTGTTTGTCAGGAAACAGAGGCAAAGGTTCGGATTCTTCCCGCGATTGCTACCGGATTTACAGAGTCCTTATCTGACATGGTTCGAGAAGTGCGATATGAGGATTTGCTTGGCAGAGCTCCGGTGCGTGTAAATCAGGAAGGAATCGGCGCTTTTCTGGAAGGAAAAACAGTACTGGTGACCGGCGGAGGAGGTTCTATCGGTTCAGAACTATGTCGTCAGATCATCAAGTATAATCCCAAAGAGTTGCTTATCTTTGACATTTATGAAAATAATGCATATGAGATTCAGCAGGAATTAAAACGACGGTATCCAGAGAAGCAGATTATTACATTAATTGGTTCGGTAAGAGATTATGACCGATTAGAGAAGATGTTTGAAATGTATCATCCGCAGATTGTCTATCATGCGGCCGCACACAAACATGTGCCGTTGATGGAGGATTCTCCGAATGAGGCAATAAAAAACAATTGTCTTGGTACGTTAAATATGGCAAAACTGTCAGACATTTATCATGTAGAAAAATTCACCTTGATTTCAACAGATAAAGCCGTTCGTCCGACGAATGTCATGGGAGCAACAAAGCGTGTCTGCGAAATGATCATTCAGAGCTATGCTAAAATTGCAAAGCATACACAGTATGCGGCGGTTCGCTTTGGAAATGTACTGGGAAGCAACGGTTCTGTAATCCCTCTTTTCTTGAAGCAGATTGAAGAGGGAGGTCCAGTAACAGTTACACATCGAGAGATCACCAGATTCTTTATGACGATTCCGGAGGCAGTTTCGCTGGTCTTGCAGGCAAGCTTGTTTGCTAAAGGCGGTGAGATTTTTGTGCTTGATATGGGAGAGCCTGTGAAGATTTATGAGATGGCAGAGAATTTGATTCGGATGAAAGGATATAAACCGAATGAAGACATTATGATAGAAGTGACGGGGCTTCGTCCGGGAGAAAAGTTATATGAAGAATTACTTATGGATGAAGAGGGACTTACAAAGACTGCCAATGAGAAGATTTTTGTGGGACATCCGATTTCTATGGATGAGTCAGAGTTCTTTGAACAGTTGGACGACTTGATTGCGCTTAGTGCGACAAACGGGGATGAGATACAAAGTGAGTTGGCTAAGGTTTGCACAACCTATAATCGGAAAGTTTATTAAAGTTTAGAGGAGAGTTGGGGAAATGAAAAAATCGAAATATATTAGAGTAAAACGTTATATAGATGTAATATTATCAGCGTTTGCTATGGTTATATTGTCTCCACTTTTTTTTGTTTTGATTATAGCAATCAAAGTCGACTCCAGAGGACCGGTTTTGTTTAGGCAGAAAAGGGTGGGAATATACAAAAAACACTTTGATATTTTGAAATTCAGGACAATGAAGATAGATACTCCGAAAGATATGCCAACTCACATGTTGGAAAATCCAGAACAATATATTACTCGTGTAGGGAAATTTTTAAGAAAAACATCTTTAGATGAACTCCCTCAGATTATTAATATATTGAAAGGTGATATGAGTATTATAGGTCCAAGACCGGCGTTATGGAATCAATATGATTTGATAAAAGAAAGAGATAAATACGGGGCAAATGATGTGAAACCCGGGCTTACAGGGTGGGCTCAGATTAATGGAAGAGATGAATTGGAGATACCCGTTAAAGCAAAATTTGATGGGGTATATGTCAAAAATATAGGACTTTTAATGGATATAAAATGTTTTGTCGGGACAATTGTTTCTGTATTAAAATCAGAGGGAGTTGTGGAAGGTGGCACAGGAGAACTGGAACGTAATAGTCATGGAGAGTAGGCGGATGAAAAAAATATTGATAACTGGTGCAAACAGCTATATAGGGACTTCGTTTGAAAAGTGGGTAAATACACAATATCCTGAAGAGTTTCAAGTGGATACTGTGGATTTAAGTGGAGAGATGTGGCGAAAAAAAAGTTTTGCGGGATATGATATAGTATTTCATGTGGCCGGGATTGCGCATCAAAAGGAGACAAAAGAAAATACGTCATTGTATTATAAAGTGAATAGAGATTTGGCGATTGAGACGGCAAAAAAAGCAAAAGAATCAGGAGTGAAGCAATTTATCATACTGTCAACGATGAGTGTATATGGAAAAATTGTAGGAACAATAAAAAAAGGCGATAAACCGAATCCTCAGAATCATTATGGAAAAGCAAAATGGCAGGCAGATAAAGTGATAGAGCGATTGGCAGATGAAAGCTTTAAAGTTGCAGTGTTAAGACCGCCTATGGTTTATGGGAAAAATTGCAAAGGAAACTATCAAACATTAAGAAAATTTGCTTTGAAATCTCCAGTATTTCCGGATTTTGAGAATCAAAGAAGTATGATATTCGTTGAGAACTTAGCAGAGTTTGTTAAGAGAGTGATAGACAAGCAGGCAGGAGGCTTGTATTTTCCTCAGGATACAGAGTATGTAAAGACAACACACATGGTTCGTAAAATTGCAGAGAATAATCACAGTGATATTAAAATGATAAGATTATTTAATCCTTTTGTGGAAATAAGTTTGAGGTTTAGAATTCCTATTTTTGAGAAAGTTTTTGGAAGTTTAACGTATGAAAAAGTTGATACGATTGGTCTCATGACATTTGAGGAAATCATGAAAAAAGTCGAACTATAGTTCATAAGAAATGAAAACAAAGGAGCTCAAGACAGAATGTGTAAAGATAAGAAAGATATATTGTTTCTTTGCCAATTTTTTTATCCCGAATATGTTTCTTCAGCAACATTGCCATTTGATACCGCAAAAAAACTAAGTAACTCAGGGTTTTCAGTAGGAGCATTGTGTGGTTATCCAAAAGAATATAATAATAAAGGAAAAGTTCCGATAAAGGAAAAAGTAGATAATATTTTTATCCATAGGTTGAAGTATTTGCAAATAGGAAGACGAAGTTTTATAGGAAGGCTTATAAACTATTTTTCATTTACTTTTTCTGTATTACTACACTTTAGAGAACTTGGAAAATATAAATCTGTCATTGTGTATTCCAATCCGCCAATCTTGCCGTATTTAGCTTATTTGGCAAAGAAAATTTATGGTATTAAATTGATTTTTGTGGCGTATGACTTATATCCTGAATTGGCAGTGCGTACAGGTACTACTTCTGAATCTGGAATGATTTCAAAAGTGATGAAGTTTATAAATAAAAAAGTTTATAAAAATGCTACTTGTGTAGTTGCTTTATCGAATGAGATGCGGCAATTTATAATAGAGAATAGAAACATAAAATCAAAAAAAGTGGTCGTCATTCCTAACTGGTATGAGGATGTTTTAGATGATAAAAAAGAAAACAAATCAAATAATAGATTTGCGGAAAAGTATGCAGGAAAATTAGTTGTTTCTTATTTTGGGAATATGGGTGTCTGTCAAGATATGGAAACGATATTGGATACAATGCGAATCTTAAAGGATAATTCTAAAATCCAATTTATGCTTGCAGGACACGGATGTAAAGTAGAAGAACTGAAAAAGGTTATTCAAGCTGAACAAATAAAAAATGTAGATATATATGATTTTTTGTTGGGACGCGATTACCAAGAAGCATTAGAAATCAGTGATGTATCGATTGTCAGTCTGCTTGAAGGTTTGACGGGGTTATGTGTTCCAAGTAAAACGTATGGCTATATGAGTGCTGGTTGTCCACTAATTGTAATTATGGGAAATTCTGATATTGTACGTGAAATCCAGAAGAAAAAGGCTGGAATAACTGTTAGTAATGGAGAAAGTCAGAAAATTGCAGAGTTTTTGGTGGATATTAATGGAGATGAAGATAAAATCAAGAGAATGGGAGGAAATTCCAGACAAATATTTATGCAAAAATACACAAAAAAAGTGTGTACTATGGAGTATGTTGTATTGTTTCGTAAAATACTAGGAAAATGATTTGGAGGATAACGTGATGAAGAACAGAAAATATCAGATTTGTAAATGCTGTGTAATGGACACTTCAGATGAAGATATTATTTTTGATGAAAATGGTGTTTGTATGCGCTGTAATGAATACAAAAATAGAATTCTTCCAGAGTGGAATTACGGCAAAGGTCATGAAAAAGAACTTGAAAATCTTATTAAGGAGATAAAACGTAAAGGCAAAGGAAAGAAGTATGACTGTATTCTTGGTTTAAGTGGGGGATTAGACAGCTCATATATGCTTCACCTTGCAGTAAAAGAATGGGGACTTCGTCCATTTGTTTTTCATATTGATGCAGGGTGGAATTTGCCGGTTGCAGAAGAGAATATAAGACGTTTGACTGACAAGATGGGAGTAAAACTTCACATTGAAAAAATGGATTGGGATGAAATGCGTGAAATGCAGCTGGCTTGGTTTCGCACAGGGTTAGAGCTCCTTGATGCACCTCAAGACCACGCTTTTATTGCGGTGATTGATAAATACTCTCGTAAACTTGGAGTCAAGTATATTTTAAACGGCTATAACATTTCAACGGAGATTATTGCTGACCCACAATCATGGGGGAAAGGTGCAGGTCCAACAGGAGACGGGACATATATGAAAGATGTTATTCGTAAGTATTGTCGCATTCCGATTAAGCATTATACATTCACGAATGGATTTAAACATAAGTTTTGGATTCCATATGTGTTAGGCGTTAAGACAATAAAACCTTTGAATCTTGTTCCTGTGACAAAAGAAGAAATGATACAGACACTATCACAAGAATATGGTTATGTTTCATATGGACAAAAACATTTTGAGGATTTACTCACAAAATTCTTGGAAGCTTGGTGGATGCCTACTAGATTTGGTCACGATATGCGTAGAGCCCAGTTGTCCAGTCTGGTAGTCACGGGACAAATGACACGAGATGAAGCATTGCGTATTTTAGAAAATCCACCGGTTACGGAAGAAGAAAGTAAAGAATTATTTTCAGAAGTGGCAAAACGACTTGAAATCAGTGAGGATGAATTGATGGCGTTTCATAAGATGCCGGAATGTACAGAGAAATTTAAGAGTCAGGAAAAGCTATATAATATGGGGATTCGATTATATGAGGCTCTGGGAATAGAAAAAAGAATTAGAAAATAAGACAAAAGCTATAGTTTTGATTTAAATTATGCGGAGGATATTAAAGAAATGTTTACTGGAAAAACGCTACTGATTACCGGAGGAACAGGCTCATTTGGAAATGCAGTATTGGACAGATTTTTAAAAACCGATATTGCGGAAATTCGTATTTTTTCAAGGGACGAATTGAAGCAGGATGATATGCGGCATTTTTATCAAAGAGAATTTCCGGAGTATAGTCATAAATTAAAATTTTATATCGGAGATGTTCGTGATCGTCAAAGTATCGATATGGCGATGCATGGCGTTGACTATATCTTTCATGCAGCGGCTTTAAAACAGGTGCCGTCTTGTGAGTTTTTTCCGATTGAGGCGGTGAAAACAAATGTGTTAGGTACCGAGAATGTGTTGCAGTCTGCTGTTGATGCGGGAGTGAAGAAAGTAATTTGTTTATCTACGGACAAAGCGGCATATCCGGTAAATGCTATGGGTACGTCAAAGGCAATGATGGAAAAAGTAATTGTTGCCAAATCAAGAACCATTTCTCCGGAAAAGACAAGTATCTGTTGTACGAGATATGGCAATGTACTTTGCTCAAGGGGTTCGGTTGTACCGCTGTTTATCAATCAAATTAAGCAGGGGAAAGAGCTGACGATTACAGAACCGTCTATGACTAGATTTGTTATGAGCCTAGAAGAGGCTGTGGAGTTAGTTGTTTATGCGTTCCAAAATGCAGAAAGCGGCGATATTATGGTTCAAAAGGCTCCGGCATGTACTATTGAAGTTCTCGCGCAAGCTGTTAAAGAGTTGTTCCATGCAGATAACGAAATCAAAGTAATTGGTATCCGGCATGGTGAAAAAATGTACGAGACGCTGTTGACCAATGAAGAGTGTTCAAACGCTATTGATATGGGGAATTTTTACCGTGTACCGGCAGATAAGCGGGATTTGAATTATGATAAGTATTTTACGGATGGTAATGTAAAGCGTTCTGAGTTGTCGGAGTTTAATTCCAGCAATACGGTATTAATGGATGTAGAACAAGTGAAGAGAAAATTACTTACTTTAAAATACATCCAAGATGAAATTGCGGCATGGGAGGGAAGATAATATGAAGATTCTTGTAACCGGTGCAAGAGGATTTATAGGTAAGAACCTTATAGTGGAGTTGAAAAACAGAAATTATCAACACATTTATGAATATGATACAGACACGGAACCTGAGTTATTGGAAAAGTACTGTCAAGAGTGTGAGTTTGTATTTAATCTGGCAGGAGTAAATCGTCCTGAGAATCAGGAGGATTTTATGAAAGGGAACTTTGGTTTTGCCTCGACATTGTTAGATACATTAAAGAAATATCATAATACTTGTCCGGTTATGGTTTCATCTTCTATACAGGCAGCGCTTGATAATCCATACGGTAAAAGTAAAAAAGCCGGTGAAGACTTAATGTTTTCCTATGCAAGGGAAACAGGTGCGGAAGTATTGGTATATCGTTTCCCGAATGTGTTTGGAAAATGGTGCAGACCTAATTACAATAGCGCGGTAGCAACATTTTGTTACAATATCGCACGGGATTTAGATATACAGGTCAATGACCGAAGCGTAGTTATGAATATGGTTTATATTGATGATGTGGTTGACGAATTGATCGCAGCATTAGAGAATCATGCAAATAAGGAGCAGGATGGTTACTGCTATGTGAAAACTGTTCATACGGTTACACTGGGAGAAATTGTAGATTTGCTTTACTCTTTTAAAGATAGTAGAGAGCTGCGAAGTATCCCGGATATGACAGAAAACAGTTTCACTAAAAAGTTATACAGTACCTATTTAAGTTATTTGCCACAGGATAAGTTTTCTTATCCGCTGAAAATGAATATAGACGATAGAGGAAGTTTTACTGAAATTATTCGGACAGCAGACAGGGGACAGTTTTCTGTTAATATTTCCAAACCGGGCATTGAAAAAGGAAATCATTGGCATCATACAAAGAATGAGAAATTTGTGGTAGTTAGCGGAAAAGGGTTGATCCAATTCCGAAAAGTAGGAAGTGACGAAATTATTGATTACCATGTCAGTGGAGATAAGATAGAAGTAATAGATATTCCTGTTGGATATACACACAACATTATCAATGAAGGAGATACAGATTTAGTTACTTTTATGTGGTGTAATGAGTGCTTTGATCCGGAGCGGCCGGACACACATTTTATGAGAGTAAATGAGGATAAATAATATGAAAAAGCTGAAGTTAATGACAATTATTGGGACTAGACCGGAGATTATCCGTCTTTCAGAAGTAATAAAAAAATGCGACAAATATTTTGAGCAAGTGTTAGTACACACCGGTCAAAATTGGGACTATACATTAAATCAGGTCTTTTTTGAAGATTTAGGACTTCGTCAACCGGATTTGTATTTAGATGCAGTGGGAGAGGATCTTGGAGAAACGATTGGTAATATTATTTCCAAGAGTTATAAAGCAATGGTTGATGTGAAGCCGGATGCATTGTTGATCTTGGGTGATACAAACTCAGCGTTGTCTGCAATTTCGGCGAAAAGATTAAAAGTACCTATCTTTCATATGGAAGCCGGTAACAGATGCTTTGATGAAAACCTTCCGGAAGAAACGAACCGCAGAATTGTAGACCATATTGCAGATGTGAACCTGTGTTATAGCGAACACGCCAGAAGATACTTGAATGCAGAGGGAACAGCTAAAGAGCGGACTTATGTGACAGGTTCTCCTATGGCAGAGGTGTTGAGCGCTAATATAGAAAAGATAAAACGAAGTAAGGTTTTGGAGCAATTAAAATTAGAAAAAGGAAAATACATTCTCCTTTCAGCACATCGTGAAGAGAATATTGATAATGAAGAAAACTTTTTTGCATTAATGAATGCAGTAAATGCAATGGCAGAAACTTACGGGATGCCTGTTATTTACTCAACTCATCCAAGAAGCAGAAAGTTCATTGAGGCTAGAAAGTTTGAGTTTCATCCTTTGGTAAGAACATTACAGCCATTTGGCTTTTCAGATTATAATCATTTACAGTTAAATGCGTTTTGCGTAGTTTCAGATAGCGGAACGCTACCGGAAGAGAGCGCTTATTTTAATTCGAAAGGGATGCCGTTCCCGGCAGTATGCGTGAGAACCTCTACAGAGCGTCCGGAAGCTATTGATAAAGGCAATTTTATTATTGGCTCAATTACAACAGAGCAGGTGTTACAGGCGGTAGAGATCGCAACAGAAATGCAGAAGAACGGTGATTTTGGAGTGGATGTTCCTAATTATGTAGACGAGAATGTAAGTGTGAAAGTTGTAAAAATGATCCAGAGTTATACAGGAATTGTTAATAAGATGGTGTGGAGAAAAATTTGATTTTTGTTATCATGAATAGAATCATTTCTACTCAAGGAAGGGACTTGGAATGAAAAAAAGTTTAATTAGTAAAAGTACAATAACGCATATATTATTGATAATACTTATTATTCTTCTAGCAGGAAATATGCTTTTGTCTATTGAAAATATAAGTTCTGCTAAAAGTGATTATCGGGAAAATATAATTTTATCGAAAAATTTATTTGATAAAGATACTGCAGAATATGGAGTTGTAGTGAATGAAAATACCGGTGAAATATACCGGAATGATGATTATTGTGTAAGCAATTTTATAGAAGTTGAGAGTGGTGAGAGCTATGTGGAAACAGAGGGGTTATATTTAGCTTTCTATGATAAACATAAAACTTTTATTTCAGGAAAAGGTCTTTCAGATACTCCAAATGAAGCAAGAAAATTTGTTGTTCCAACTAAAGGAAAATACGTTAGGGTTTCTGTTTCAAAAGAGAATGCCGATTATTTTCAATTAGAAAAAGGAAAGCAGGAAACAGAATATCAGCCTTATGGGTATATTGACAATAGAGAAATATATCATATTGGAGAAATACCAGAAATCGTTTTACCTAAAAATATTTATGCTACAGTAGGAAAAGAATTTGATATTTACTATAAAAACATAGGTTTGTCGGGGGGGGGGAGAATTATGTTATAGATTATAATGGTAGTGGAAAAAAACAGCAATTAGATAGACGCGTCCGTATTACGCCTGATAAAGAAGGAGAATTTTTGTTTAGAGTATCTGTGTATTTAGATGGTACATGTGTGGCTTATAAAGAAGCGAATGTTATTGTGAGTAATCTAGAGCAGTCAAAAAGAAAAGCTAAAGAAACTGACGTTTTGATTATCGGAGACAGTATAACGGCAAATGGCATAATGATTGAAGAATTAGATCGTAATTGCAAACGAAATAATTTAAAGATTAATTTTATAGGAACACAAGGTGACAAGGTATATCATGAGGGGAGAAGCGGATGGACTATTGAAAAATATTTGACAGATTCAGAAAGTCCATTTATCTTTGATAAAGAATTAAATTTTAAAGAATATATTAGAAGGAATGGGTTAAAATCTCCCGATTATGTGATTTTAAATTTGGGAATTAATGATGTTTTTGGAGAAAAAAATGATATTTTACTACAAGAAAAAGTTGAACAGTTCTATAATAATTACATGAAGTTGATTGAAGATATAAAGAATTATGATGAAGATATAACTATAGGAATTTCTATTCCAATTCCTCCTGCAAATAGTGAAAGTTCGTTTGGAAAAGCATATCAATGGCAAACACAGTGGAGGTATAAAAAGAATAATTTATATTTATCTTCTATGTTGATAAATAGATTTGAAAGTAAAAAAAGAATACATATTATTCCGATATATTTAGGAATTGACACAGAATATAATATGGGAATGGAAAAGAGACCTGTTAATTCTAAAAGTAACATAATCATGCAAGAAGTTCCGGCAAATGGAAGCGTTCATCCAGATGAAAGTGGGTATGGGCAAATTGCCGATGAGTACTTAGCTTGGCTGATATACATGCAATCATATAATAATTCATGAAAAAAGTTTTATGTAGAAAGCAAAGGAGAAGTGAAGAGAATGTTTAAGTATGTATGGGCTAAAATATTTAAGCGGATACAGGGGGCAGCTATTATTCATAGTACAATTGCTAAGGAGTCCAAGGTAGAAGCAGGCAGTCATGTGGTAAATTCTATAATGGAGAAATACTCCTTCTGTGGGTACAATTGTGAAATTGTTAATTGTGAAATAGGAAAGTTTTGCTCGATTGCAAGTGGTGTCATCATTGGCGGTGCATTTCATCCAATTAAATGGGTGTCTACTTCTCCGGTGTTTTATGACGGAAGAGATAGTGTAAAAAAGAAATTCAGTACATTTAAAAGAGAAAAAGACAAAAAAACATGTATCGGATGTGATGTCTGGATTGGCAATAATGTATTGATAAAACAAGGAGTTAAAATCGGGCATGGTGCAGTGATAGGTATGGGCAGTGTTGTCACGAAAGATATTCCGCCATATGAAATATGGGCAGGCAATCCGGCACGTTGTATTAGAAAGAGATTTGAGGAGCCTGTTATTGAACAACTGCTTAAGAGCAGATGGTGGGCTCTCAAAGAGTCAGACTTGCAAAAAGTGGCAAAATACATTCAAGAGCCCGATAAGTTTTTAAAAGCATGTGAAGAAATAAAAGGAGAAAATAACAACTAATCGTTGTTAGAATAGAATAATGAAAATATTACATTGTTGTTTATCCTGTTTTTATGTAGATAATTTTAACTATCAAGAAAACATACTACCTAGGCAAAATAAAGAAGACGGTCATGACGTCAAAATATTAGCATCTACAGAAACATTTATTGATGGAGAATTAGGATATGTGTCAGAAGGCAGGTATATAAATGAAGACAAGATAGAAGTTACGCGAGTACCATATAAAAAGTTTTTACCGCATAGAATAATGAGGAAGCTCCGGTTTTATAAAAATGTAAGATATAATTTGGAGAGATTTAAGCCGGATATAATTTTTTTTCATGGAACTGCAGCAGGTGAGTTAAACACAATCTCTAAATATATGAAAAAGAATAGTGGAGTAACACTTTACTTAGATTCACATGAGGATTTTAATAATACAGCAAGAACGATACCAAGCAAGTTTTTTTATAAACATATACAAGGGATTTTTTTGAAAAAGGTTCTAAAATATACGAAAAAAATATTTTATATTTCGAGAGAAACAAAAGAGTACCTAAAAGAAATGTATAATATTACAGAGGAAAAATTAGAATGGTATCCGTTAGGTGGGATAATTTTTGAACCTCAAGTTTATAATAAGAATCGAGAGGAAATTAGGGAGTCTCTCGGTATAGGTGAAAAAGAAATACTTTTTGTTCATTCCGGGAAAATGGATAAATTAAAAAGAACTTCCAATATCTTACGTGCATTTACGAATGTAAAGGATGAAAGGTTCAGACTGGCATTGATTGGGAGTTTCCCGGATGAAGTATGGGAAGATGTCAGAAAATATATTGAAACAGATGATAGGATTTCTTATCTGGGGTGGAAGTCAGGTGAAGAGCTTTTGGAATATTTGTGTGCTGCAGACATGTATTTACAGCCGGGTACGCAGTCGGCTACGTTGCAAAATGCAATGTGTTGTAGATGTGCAGTTATGATATATCCTTATTCTAGTCATCAGGATTACTTAAAAGGTAACGGTTTTTTTGTTAAAGACGAAGGAGATATTGAAGAAGGTTTGAAACAAATTAGTGTGAATCCAGATATGTTAGTAGAAATGCAAAAGAAATCAGAAGAAATAGCTGAAAAAGACTTGGATTATAAGAAATTAGCGGCAAAGATTTATCAATAAGGAATATTATACATGTGCATGAAGGAAAAAGTGATTAAAATAATAAAAGATTTTAGTTGGAATATAGCAGCCACAGCATTGGGAACAGCTGTACTGCAATTATTGATATATCCGTTTTTGGCAAGATATACGTCTGTGAAAGAGTATGGAGAACTATTGACGATTATTGGAGTAGCCAATATTGTAGTGGTTTCTGCTGGCGGGGGTCTGAATAATACCAGGTTAATTCAGCAAGAAAAGTATGAGGATGGTACGGAAGGAGACTTTAATTTATTTCTTGGAATAGTGACAATATTGGGATGTATTTCCTTTTTGATAATTTCACTTTCTTTTTTTAAATCTTCTACGCTGAACTTAATTATGCTTATCGGTTATACGGGCCTGGGGATAATTAGGGGATATTGGAGTGTTGCGTATCGTTTGAAAATAGATTATGTTTTGAACTTTAAGTTAAATCTATTTATTTCAATGGGATATATAGTCGGAGTTGTTATTTTTAAATGGACTTCACTGTGGGTTCTGCCGTTTCTGATAGCAGAATTAATAGGAGTTGTATATCTTTATTTTACAACTAGTTTATATAGAGAAAGATATGTCAGAACTCCGTTATTTAATCAAAGCCTGAAAATACTGATCGTTCTTATTATCAATACTTTAATAGGAAATGTTATTATTTATTTGGACAGGTTGGTATTGTATCCGATATTAGGTGGAGCGCAAGTGTCAGTGTTTACTGTGAGTTCTTTTGTAGGGAAAAGTGTCGGAATTTTAGTTACACCTATTTCGGGAGTACTTTTGAGTTACTATGCACAAAAAAATTTTAAGATGACTATAAAACGATATTGGATGATAAATTGTATAATGTTATTGGGCAGCGTAGTTTTAGGTGGGGCAGCAATTTTATGTGCGCCTTGGATAACAGGTCTGCTGTATCCGACAATTATATCAAAAGCCATTCCTTATCTTTTATTAGCCAATGGTTCCGCATTGATAGGTGTTCTTGGAAACGTGATTTCACCGGCTATTTTAAAATATGCTGATATTAAATGGCAACTGATCATACAGCTGGTATATATTGTTCTATATTTTGGAATGGGAATGGTTCTTTTATCTGCATATGGGCTGTATGGATTTTGTATTGCTAATTTATTAGTAAATGGAATTAAGGTAATCATCTTATTGGTTATTGGTCATAACGGTGTAAAAATAAGAGGAAATTAATCTAAAATGAAAATAGTCTATGAAAGAAAAGGGAGAGAGAAATTATGAGAGGTATTGATGAAAAATTTGAAAAAATATTCAAGTGTGTTTTACCTACATATTTTTGTTCCAGTGTTTTTGCTAATATTATATCTTTTTATTTAACTGGAAATAGAAATGAGCATTTGAGATGGATGATTTCATGGGGAATTATTTCCTTACTTTTTTGCATAGCCGGTTTAGAATTTTTGATATTATGGAAAAGAAATAAAAAAGAAAGAAAAAGAATTGTAATTTGCGCTACTCCTGCACTTTTGTTTTTTCTGATGTATATGGTGAAGATTCTATTTGAAGATGAAGACACATTCATTATAAAGACGGCAATATTAACAATTTTATATTGTATGCCTATGGTGACAGTTGCCTTATATGTTTTATTAGAGAAAAAAATGATATACCTTATTGCCAGTTTTAAATGGTTAGGAGTGATCCTGTTGCCATTTAATATGTTTGCTGTTTTAAAACTTAATCAGGCAGTGCATAAAGGATTATATATTGATAGTGTCGGAGGTATTGTATATTTATCATTAGCGTATACAGCAGTAATTATTATAGCCTTTTGTCTTGCAGATACTTTTGTAAATGTGTCAACGAAAGAAAGCATAAATATTAAAAATTATATAATCAATATAGTATTATGCATATGTTGTAGTTTGTTGATTGTTTCATGCGGAGCGAGAGGAGCCTTTGGGGTTGAAATAAGTCTTATTTTATTTTTTATAATAGCAATGATGTGGAAGAAGTTGTATTCGAAGTATCTAATAGGTTTATTAGTATGTATACCAATTTTTATGGCTGGTTCTTTGTTTTTTCTTCCACAAGGGGATAACGGGGCAAATAGAATTAAGGGCTTGGCTTCTGATGTAAAAGAGGACAAATTTAAATCCAGTGTAAATTCGCCGGAAAGTCAAGAGATTGTAGATCAACTCATGGAGGGAGATGAGGGGTTCCAAGAAGGGGTACACGGATTAGAAGACCAAGATAAGAGTAGTGAAGATAAGAGCAATGAAGATAATACAAATCTAACGGAAGAACAGTATAATATTACCAATGGAAACAGTGCGAGAATTTATCTTTATCGATTAGCTATTTCTGAGGCAAATAAAAGGCCATTGTCCGGCATGGGAGTGTTGGGTTACCAAACAAAATACATGACTTACCCGCACAATATAATATTGGAAGTATTGGCAGATTTTGGTTATCCTATAGCAATAATTTTTCTATTGTTTTTAATATATCTTGTTTGGAGGCTATTTATAGAGGCAAAAGAAAACATATATATGCTGGTCATACTCGTTATTAGTTTAAGCGAGGCGTTAAGGATGATGTTAAGTGGAAACATATATGTTGAACCATATTTAATATGGGGAATAGTTTTGGTTTTAGGAATAAAATTCCTGAATTTAGAAAAGGAAATGTGATGTCATTTGTGATTCAGGGTCAAAAAAGTAAAAATAGAAGTATATTTTAAGATAATGTAAAAAGAAAAGCATGTAAAACATAAGTGAGAAAGGTTCAGATGAAGATGAAAATGAAAGAAAAATTGTTAAAAAAGATTAAGGAGAAGCAAATTACAGTCGGTGTTGTCGGATTGGGATATGTGGGGTTGCCATTAGCGGTGGAGAAAGCAAAAGCAGGTTTCAAAACTATTGGATTTGATGTGCAAACAGAAAAAGTCGATCTGGTAAATGCAGGACACAATTATATTGGGGATGTTATAGACGACGATTTGAAAGCTCTTGTAGATAAAGGGATGTTATCTGCTACAATAGATTTTAGCTTTGTTAAAGATGTTGATTTTATTGCTATTTGTGTACCGACGCCGTTAGATCTGCATCAACAGCCGGATATTAGTTATGTGAGAAATTCAACAATTGAAATTGCTAAATATCTTACGAAAGATACAATGGTTGTGTTGGAGTCTACTACTTATCCGGGAACAACAGAAGAGCTGATCAGGCCGCTTCTTGAAGAAGGTTCCGGGCTAAAGTGCGGAGAAGAATTTTATCTTGGATTTTCACCGGAGCGCGTGGATCCGGGAAATGCAGTATTTAAAACCAAAAATACACCAAAGGTTGTAGGAGCGATAGGAAAGGACGCAACTGAGGTCATTGCAGCAATGTATCGGGCAGTATTAGATGGGGATGTTCATGAAGTTTCCAGTCCGGCTATTGCCGAGATGGAAAAAATTCTTGAGAATACCTATCGTAATGTTAATATAGGCTTGATAAATGAATTGGCAATTCTTTGTAATAAGATGAATATTAATCTTTGGGAAGTAGTAGATGCAGCCAAGACTAAGCCATATGGTTTTCAGGCGTTTTATCCGGGACCGGGATTAGGGGGGCATTGTATACCGCTTGATCCGTATTATCTATCGTGGAAAGCAAGAGAGTATGGTTTTCATACCTCTATGATCGAGGCGTCCATGATGGTTAACGATAAGATGCCGGAATATTGTGTAGAGCGTACAGGTAAAATTCTGAATAGATTCCAGAAAGCATTATATGGCTCTCGTATATTGGTGCTTGGCGTAGCTTATAAGCAGGATATTGATGATTATCGTGAAAGTCCGGCTCTCAGAGTAATTGAAGAATTAGAGAAAACAGGCGCAGAGGTTGATTTCTTTGATCCATATATTCCATTTTACTGTGAACATGGAAAAGTGAAAGAAGGAATGAAAGAAATCAGTCCAGAGATTGTTGCATTCTATGACATTGTTGTTGTAACAGCAGCCCATACAAATGTTGATTACGATATGATTCAGAAGAATGCAAAAGCAATTTTTGATACAAAAAATGTTATGAAAAATATAGAAGAGCGTGGAAATATAGAAGTCTTGTAGAATGGAGTGAGTTAGAAATGAAATATGCACTTATCGGTTGTGGAAGGATTGCAACAAATCATATCAAAGCTGTGATTAATAATGAGTTAGAGCTTGTAGCTGTTTGTGATATTTTGCCGGAAAATATGGAGAACTTATTGGAAAAACACGATCTAAAGAGCGACAATACAATTAAACGTTACACAGATTATAAAAAAATGATTGAAGAAAATGAAATTGAACTTGCAGGTATTGCGACAGAAAGTGGTATTCATGCAGAGATAGCGTTATATTGTATTGAGCACGGCATTCATGTCATTATCGAAAAACCGATGGCAATGAGCATTGAAGATGCAGATAAAATTATTAAACTTTCAGAGGGAAAAGGGGTAAAAGTATCGGCATGTCATCAAAATCGATTTAATGTGGCGATTCAGGAGATGCGAAAAGCATTAGAAAGCGGAAGATTTGGAAAATTATCTCATGGGTCTATTCATGTACGTTGGAATCGTAACCAGAATTATTATACACAGGCGCCGTGGAGAGGGACATGGGCGCAGGACGGTGGCGCGCTTATGAACCAGTGTATTCATGGCATAGATTTATTGCGCTGGATGATGGGAAATGAAATCGAGGAAGTATATGGGGTCACAAGACAGCAGTTTCATGATTATCTGGAAGCAGAGGATATTGGTATGGCGGTCGTAAAGTTCAAAAATGGAGCGGTGGCTACTATTGAGGGTACGACAAATGTTTATCCACAGAATTTGGAAGAAACATTATACTTATTTGGAGAAAACGGAACTGTTAAAATCGGCGGAAAATCTACGAACAATATCGACGTATGGAATTTTGCAGATGAGACAGAAGCAGATCAGGCAAAAAAGGGGTTAGAAGAACAGACAAGTAATGTATATGGAAATGGTCACACCAGTCTTTATGCAGATGTTATTGATGCAATAAAAAACGACAGAGCGCCTTATGTAGATGCTCAGGCGGGGAAAAATGCCTTGGAGTTGGTATTGGCAATTTATAAGAGCCAGAAAGAAGGAAAGGCCGTAAAACTTCCACTCACAGAGTTTGCAAGTACGGATATGGCAGGAGAGTTTTCATGTTAGATTTATCCGAGAAAATATTGAAGTGGACTGAAAAAAGTCTTACAAATTTTTTGTACAAGAAAGCAATTATCATGCCGGCTGGTTTTCAAAAGTTTATTATGTCCTACTATCCGAATGCCAAGGTACGGAAAAGATATTTTCAAGTACTTGGAGGAACAATAGGGGAAGGGTCTTTTTTTAATACAGGATTTGTTGCTACACCTAATAATGACTTATCCAATCTATTTATCGGAAAATATGTGTCAATAGCGCCAAATGTGACTTGTATTTGTGATAGTTGTGCGAATAATGGAAAAGAAATCAATACGTATTCTTATGTTAAAAAAAAGCTGACAAAGACTGAGCAGATTCGAGTTGACGACGATGTATGGATTGGAGCAAATGTGACAATATTGCCGGGAGTAAAAATTGGTAAGTGTGCAATTATTGGCGCCGGAAGCGTAGTGGTAGATGATGTTGAAGCATATAGTGTTTATGCCGGAGTACCGGCAAAGAAAATAAGAGATATTAGAGTAGGAGGAAGGAACTGTGACAAATAAAGAGAAATATACAAAATTTTGTGAAAGTGCAAATGTATATGTTCCGATATTTTCCCAACCTTGGTGGATGGATGCTGCATGTGGAACTGAAAATTGGGATGTTTATGTAGTAGAAAAAAATGGCAACTATGTTGCCGCAATGCCATATTATATGGAAGAAAGGGAAGGGTATAGGTTAATAACAAAAGCAAAAAATACCCAGAATAACGGTATAATTATCAGTTATCCGGAAAATCAAAAATACACATCTAAATTAGATTATGAGGATAAAATAATTGAAGAAGTAATTGGATTCATTGAGCAGTTAGAAATCGATAAATACGAACAACAATATCATTATAGTTTTCAGAACTGGCTGCCTTTTTTTTGGAATTATTATAAAGAGATTACTAGATATACATATGTAATAGAAGACACTTCTGATATAAATCAAGTGGTATCGAATTACACAGCTGAGGTTCGGAATAAATTAAGAAAAGCGGAAAAAATTGTACATTTGAAAGAAAATGAGATTGATGTAGAAAATTTTTTTGCAATTAACAAAATGAGCTTTGAACGCCAAGGTAAGGAGATTCCATATGATTTGGAGTTTGTAAAAAAAATATATGATGCCGGTAAGAAAAATAATGCTGTTAAGATGTTGGCAGCAGAAGATGAAAATGGAATCATTCATAGCGTTGCATTGCTAGTATGGGATGAACAATCTGTTTATTATCTATTAAACGGGACGAATCCGGAGTATAAGAGCAGTCAGGCTAATTGCTTTTTAATACATGAAAGTATAAAGCTGGCAGGAACTATGGGGAAAAAATTTGATTTTGAAGGCAGCGTTATCAGACCTATAGAAAAGGCTTTTCGAGGATATGGAGGGGTTCGTAAACCTTATTTTAGAATCTATAAATATTTCAATAAAAACTTAGAAAAAATACAGGAAGGCGTTAAATAAAAGGTTTTTTTTATTTTTTTAGACATCTGAATTATGGAGACTCTGGGAGTATTTTATTATAAGTTTAATGATGTTCACTAATTATATGACCAGATTATGTATAAATAAGAGTACCTTAGAAGAGAAATGAGAAGAAGGGATAGATAAGTATGCAATTCAGGGATTTAAAACATCAGTATCAGGTGTTAAAAGAGGATATTGATAAAGCGATGTTAAAAGTGGCTTCAGATTGTAATTTTATCAGTGGGAAACAAGTGAAAGATTTAGAAGCAGAGCTGGCAGAATATGTAGGCGTAAAGTATTGTGTAACATGTGCCAATGGTACGGATGCACTTAGCCTTGCTATGATGGCGTGGGAAATTAGCGAGGGAGACGCGGTTTTTGTACCGGATTTTACTTTTTTTTCTACGGGGGAGATTGTATCTTTTGCGGGAGCAACTCCGGTATTTGTAGATGTAGATGCAGATACTTTTAATATTTCTGTTGATAGTCTGGAAAAGATGATAAAAAAGACATTATCAGAAGGAAAATTAACACCTAAAGCGATTATCCCGGTAGATTTATTCGGACTTCCGGCAGATTATGAAAGCATTAAGAAGATTGCAGATAAATACGGACTTTTGGTTCTTGAGGATGGCGCACAAGGGTTCGGAGGAAAGATAGGAGATAAGATGGCGTGTAGTTTTGGCGATCTTAGTACAACCTCTTTTTTCCCGGCTAAACCACTTGGATGCTATGGAGATGGCGGTGCGATATTTACGGATGATGACGAGATGGCAACATTGCTTCGTTCCATTTGTGTTCACGGCAAGGGAACTATGAAATATGATAATATAAGGATTGGATTAAACTCCAGACTGGATACAATGCAGGCTGCGATTCTTCAGGTGAAGTTAAAAGCATTTAGAACCTATGAAGTGTCAGATATTAATAAGGTGGCTGACAAGTACACAGAGCTTTTAGAAGGTATTGTGAAAATACCTGTTGTTCCTGAGAGATATTATTCCAGTTGGGCGCAATATACGATTCAGTTGAAAAATAGAGCAATGAGAGACGGACTTCAAAATCATTTGAAAGAAATGGGAATTCCAAGTATGGTTTATTATCCTAAACCGATGCATAAACAGCAGGCTTTTTCAAACCTTGAGTTTAATGAAGAAGATTATGTTAATACAAATAGGTTATGCGATACAGTCTTATCACTTCCAATGCATCCATATTTGACGGAAGAAGAACAGATGCAGGTTGTTAAGGCAGTTAAAGAGTATATGAGATAATAGAGTAGAGGAAGAATAAAAGGAGGGGAAGAATGAAAAAGAGATTGGATATTGATATGCATATTATTATTACGTTTTTAATATGTGTAGGTTTTTCTTTTTTGTATTATACTGCAAATATATCGGAAGATAATATGAATTATGCAATAGAAGAAATCCATCATTTTAATCCATCTATTTTTGAAAATAATATCGGAATATTGGATAACGGCTATTCCCCAAGATATTTGGCTAATAGTATTATCAGCCTTATGATGAATGTTTTTCAATTAAGCTGGGAGGGTGCGGCAACAGTCATTATCAGATTTAACTATATATTATATGGTATAGCGGCGGCAAATGCAGCTTATCGAATTTCCTCTAAAAACTATATCTTATACGGTGTATTGCTGGTTTCAATGCTTCAGAGATCTGCTATGGGAAGTGTTGGTTTTGGCACAAGCGGGGCTATGGATGTTTTTCTGGGAACAGGGCTTCCATTGGCGCTGCTTGCAATATCTTTTGTTGTTGGAAAAAACAAGAATTGGACAGCAGCCTGGATTCTTGCATCGTTGGCGGGCGTTATGCATGTCCATGAAGGTATGTGGGGAGGATGTGTAGTCGGAGTTATATGGCTCGCTCAAGTTTTATGTGAAAAGAAAATAAAATGGAAATCCTTATTTGCACTTCCGATCTATATCATTACTATGCTTGTTATTGTTGTTCCTGCGTTATTATCTGAGGAAGTAGTAGATAACAATGCTTTTGTAGATATTTATGCTTTTTTCAGAACTCCACATCATTTAGTGCCTACAACATGGGGGATAAAACCGATTTTAATCTGTTTTGGGTTAATTGCACTTCCGATGATACTGGTAGTTCTATTTAAGCTTTTGAACCGCAAAAATTCAGAACTATTAAAGGAAGAATTTTACATCAGCACTTCTATGGCTATTTTGTGGACAGGCATTTTGATTTTAGAGATTTACGCAACTGTTGTTAATCCTAATGCTACTATAATTACGATGTATATTACAAAATGTTTTAAATTTGTGATATTTGTTTCTGCATTGCTTATATTAAAGCTGTCGGATTATTGTTTTGAGAATAAGTCCTATGTTAGTATGGCTTTATTATGTGGCATTATAATATGTGGAGAACCGTATTATAAATGGACATTTATCATGGTGATCATGCTCCTTGCTTTAACTGTGTCGGGAATAGAAAAAAGGCTTTGGGATATGGGAAAACAAGGATTTTCAGAAACTATGGAGATGTTTGTCTGGATAGGAGTGTTGTCTGGAATTGTATTGATGGATAGAGATAAGGTGTTCTTTATTATCTGTTTTTGTGCAATTCTTTTTCTTATTAAATTTGTTTATCCTTATATAGTTCAAAATTCAAAAAAATTGTCGAAGTACGTGTTGTGTGTCGTGACTTGTATTTTAGTTTTATATTCTTTGAATGGGAAGATATTTCAAATCAGTACGCAGGGTGTAAGCAGAATATCGGGAATACAATGCTTGAAAAATACAACAGGAGATGATTTGTATCAGCTGTCTTTGGATTTTCAAAAGGTAACAAATAGTAAGGATGTATTTTTGGCAGATCCTTATAATGGTATGGCCGGCTGGGTCCAGATCATCTCTCAGAGGAATTGTTATGCTCTTCATAAATGTATGCCATCTTCAAAGGCAGCAGTTATAGAATGGTATGACAGAATACAAGAAACTTCCGGATTGCCACAAATGTATGGAAAACAGGTTTCAGATCTTTTGAGGGCGATTGATTTAAAGTATGTTCTGATTTTTCCGGAGCAGTTTGAAACAATAGAGTCTTCCGGGGAGTTTGAAGTAGTTGTAAAAAATGCAGCTGCAGGTATTTACAGATTGAAATAACAGAGTAAAGGAGTTCTATAAATGAAATATTCTATTATTGTGCCATGTTATAATGAAGAGGATAATATTTATGATTTGGTTGGAATTTTAGAAAAAGTTGCGGGAAAGAGAAATGTCGAGTTTATACTTGTTGAAAATGGGTCGATAGACAATACAAGAAAAGTATTAGAAGATGCATGTACAGGTAAAGCATTATTCAAAATTGTTCCGGTCGATATAAATCGTGGATATGGATATGGAATAATTTCGGGAATGCGAGCAGCTACAGGAGACTACATTGGTTGGATACATGCAGATTTGCAAATATCACCAAATGAAATGATGAAATTTGTTGATTATGTTGAAAGATATGGAAAAGATACAGAATTGTTTATGAAAGGTATTCGAACAAAAAGAAATCTGATCGATCATATTTTTACTGGTGGAATGACAGTTTTTGTAACATTGATGCTTCAATGTCATTTATATGATATTGGAGCTATTCCTGTATTATTCCATAGATCGCTGCTAAAACGGCTGGGGAGCAAAACACCTTATGATTTTTCTATTGAGACATATGTTTATTATCAGGCGAAGAGAAGTGGAATGAATATTAAGAGATTTAAGATCAAGATGAAAGAGAGAATGAAAGGGGAGTCTTCCTGGAACAAGGGTATTTTATCTAAATTTCGACAAAGTAAAGTAATTATGTCTGATATTATAAAAATAAGAAAAGGTATCAAAGTTAGATAATGAAAAAAATAGAAGAATTGTTTAATCATTCATTTATCAGATTTATAATAGTAGGAGGAACAGCAACTCTTATAGACTATATTATTTATTGGTTTTTAAGCATGGAGGTCAATATTAACATTGCAAAAGGCATTTCAATAACCTGTTCATGCATATATTCATATTTTATGAATAAATTATTTACTTTCAGGCGAAAAGAAAAGTCATCTAAAAACTTACTGTTAAAGTATATAGGAACACAGATTATTAATATAGGAATTAATACAGGAAGTAATATGTTGCTTTACCAAGCATTAGGAAGTAAAGTGATTGGAATGGTCTGTGCAACGGGAGTTGCATCTGTTACAAATTATTTTATGCAAAAATTTTTTGTGTTTAGTGAAGGAGGAAAAGAAATATGAAAGTACTTATTACGGGTGCGGCAGGATTTATCGGTTCACAATTAGCTTACAGATTGTGGAAAGAGGGGTGTGAGCTGGTATTGATTGATAATTTTTCATACGGGAAAGAGGATAACTTGGTGTTTGAAGACCATGATTTTTCTTCCGAAGTTATCAATATGGATATTCGAGATAAGGTAGGAATAGCAGAGATATTAAAAGATGGGTCGATAGAATATATTTATAACATTGCAGGCATTGCTCCCCTTCCAGATTGCCAATCAAATCCTACAGAAGCTATTGACGTAAATTTGACAGGATTTGTAAATATATTGGAAAATGCAAGGAAATATGGGGTCAAAAAAGTTATTCAGGCAAGCACAAATGCTATTTATGAAAATGAAACGGAGTTTCCTACAATAGAAATGAAGTTTAATGTACCAACACTTATTTATCCCAATACCAAATATTGTGCAGAACGTTTTGCGCAGTCTTTTTGTGATACTTATGGTATGAATGTGACTTGTATTCGCTTTGCAAATGTATATGGTCCTCATATTGACTGTCTTAGAAAGCAGCCTCCATTTGTAGCATATATGATTAGAGAATTATATTATGGGCGCACTCCTGTCTTTCATTCTGACGGTAATCAAAGAAGAGACTATGTTTATGTGGATGATTTGATCAATTTAGCAATCGCAGTACAGAGGGGAGAAGGATTTGACGCTGTTAATTGTTCCTCCATGAAGAATTACTCTGTTAATGAGATGTATAAGATAGCTTCGGAAATTATGGGAAAATCAATCAGTCCCCAATATGCTTCCGATAGTCATTATTGGGAAAAATATCCGGATTTATTTGAAGGAAGTTATAGTATCAAAGAATCTATATTGAAGGATGAAATAAATAAGTATTCTTTATGTGATAATTCTTACGCATTTAAGAAATACGGATGGAAACCGGAAATAGATATACGAGAAGGACTTTCCCGGGTTATTGAAAATGAATGTGAATTATTAGCCGGTCTGGAAAATTAAGTGATTCTGGAACGTATATAACTTTTGAAAGGAATAGAGGATGAAAAAAATACATTTGATTATGCCTATGGCAGGAAAAGGATCAAGATTCTTAGATAAGGGATTTGATTTTCCGAAGCCTTTGATTGAGATAAGCGGAAAACCTTTTTTTTATTGGAGTACAAGATCTATAGAAAAATTTGTTGAAGTACTGGATGTTACATTTGTTGTACTCCAAGAGCATGTTACGAAGTATTTTATAGATTGTGAAATCAGAAAATATTATCCTGAAGCAAGGATTGTTGTGATTCCGGAAGTGCTCAATGGTGCGGTGCTGACTTGTTTAGAGGGAATTCGGGATATTACAGATAGTGCCCCGATTGTATTTAATGATTGCGATCATATGTTTCGATGTAAAAAGTTTGAAGAGTATTTACAGGGAACGCTTACGTTGGACGGCGCGTTATTGACGTTCTGGTCGGATGAAGATAAGTACAGTTTTTTACGTTTTGATGAACAAGGGAATGTGATTGAGACAGTAGAGAAACAGGTGATTAGCCATGATGCAATCTGTGGCTGCTATTATTTTAAAAATAAGAAAATGTTTGAAGATGCAGTGAAAATTTATCTAACTGAATGTAAATATCAAGAGTTCTTTGTAAGTGGTGTATACAATGTAATGGCAAAAGAAGGGAAAATTGTTAAAGCTTTTCAGACAGACTATCATGTTCCTTATGGTGTGCCGCAAGAGTACGAAGAGGCAAAAAAATCGGATAAATTTGAGGAATTATTATGATAATTGTAATTTTATTGCTTGCAATTGTATTACAGGTGATTGGGCATTTTTTTAAGGCATGCAGGTGGAGACAGATTTTGTCCGTATATGAAGAAGTAGACAGAGTAGATTTAGTAAATGAAATGATGATAGGACAAGGAATTAATATGGTTATTCCTTGTCGTGTAGGAGATTTAGTTCGTGTCTGGCGTACGGGGAAGAATTACCTTGAAAATGGGTACATATTAGCGTTGGCGTCTGTGACAGTAGATTTGTTTATAGATACCATTACGGTAGGGCTGGCGTTTCTGACACTGTATGTACTGGAGATCCATGAGCAGGAAATTTTCGGTTTGGCAGTTGGATATGGCTTTTTATCGTTGGTTGTAGTTTCTTTATCGATTCTTCTGTTGAAGTTTAAAAGAGGTGTTAAGAAGTTAATTAAAAAAATCTCCGGTTTATTTAATGAAACCATCGAAAGGCGTATCTTGACGGTTTCATATACGATTCTGGTCAGCATTAAAGATGTTTTTAAAAAGAAAAATATATGTAGATTGTTATTATATACGGTAGGAGTATGGTGTAGTTATTTTCTCTCCTATGGTTTTTTTGCAGATTTTTTGCAGAAAATAGGGTATGATTTTACCTTGACAAGTGTGTTCGGTACAATTTTTTCTATGAGCGGTAATGCTCTTTTTATAGAATGGATTAAGACGAGCCATAATTTGTCTTGGATGGTATGGTTTTTGGTATATTTATTTCTTCCACTTTTCTGTATATTGATGATAGTGTTCATTTATAGAAAAATTCGACCGGGTGGGAAGAGAAAAAAGAAATGTATTAGGATTGTGCCACAATTAAATGCGAGAGAAAAACTTGTATTTCTTACCAGATATTTTTCAGATGAAGATCGCCAATATTTTAATAATTATATTTCAATCAATAGTGACGTAAGTGTTATAAGAGATTGTTCGGCGGGTTCACATGCAACGACGATACTTTGCATAAAAGAAGGGAAAACGGTTTACCGCAAGTATGCGTTTGACCAATACGTAGATGATCTCTGGAAACAGATAGAATGGATTGAAGAGTTTAAAAATGTATTGCCGGTGACAAATATTCTCTATTCAGAAAGAAGAGAGAACTATGGATATTTTGATATGGAATATTGTAGTGAGGCAGTAACGTATTTCAATTACATACACTCTAAAAGTGATGAAGATAATTGGGACATTTTGAGAAATGTTTTGGAGTGCCTGAATGAAAAATTATATGATTCAAGCCCTTGTTGTATAAATGGAAACGAGATTCAGAAATATGTGGATACGAAAGTGGCAGATAATCTTAAAATATGCCATACATGGCTGAAAAAATATTATCCTAACATGGAGCAGTCAAAGTGTGTTGTTGTTAATGGTAAAGAATATAAAAATCTTTCAGAATACGAACAGCTTTTACAAAAAGAAAAGTTGATAAAAATTTTTTCGGTAGATAAAATGTCGCGTATACATGGGGATCTTACGATTGAAAATATAATCTGTATAAATAGAAATGTATCTCATAATTGGTATTTGATCGATCCAAATACAAAAAGCATATACAATACTCCTTTTATGGATTATGCAAAGTTACTTCAGTCACTACATGGGATGTACGAATTTCTTATGTTGGTGAATAAGGTGCAGATTAGCGAAAATGTGATAGAGTTTTTGTTTACAGGATCCATGGCTTATCGAAATTTGTATGAAAGCTTTAAGGGGTGGTTGTCAGAGAATTACTCTAAGGAAGAAGTGCAAAGCATTTATTTTCACGAAGCAGTTCACTGGCTTCGATTAATGCCTTATAAGATTGAGAAAAATCCTAAAAATGCAATAATTTTTTACGCGGGAATGCTAATGGTTCTTGCAGATATTGAGGAGATGTTTGGAAGTGAACAATAAGAGAAAACTGGCGGTTTTTGATATGGACGGAACCCTTTTTGATACGGCGGAGGTGAATTATTGTTCTTATGCCGAAGCTGCCGGACAGTTAGGATATAAGCTGGATAGAGAAAAATTTCTGGAAATATTTGTGGGAAAAAATTATAAGGAATTTCTTCCGGAATTTGGTATTATCCAAAGCGCAGAATTGCATAAAATCCATGAGTTAAAAAAAGAATATTATCCAAAATTTTTAGGGAAAGTTAAGAAGAATGAAGCTTTATTTGAGTTGATTGAGTCAATCAAAAAAGACTATATAATAGCCTTGGCTACGACTGCTTCTAGGAAAAATGTTTTAGATATTCTCGCGTTTTTTGATTTGGAAAGTAAGTTTGATTTTATGATCACCCAGGAGGATACATCGAAATTGAAGCCGGATCCGGAATGCTATATCCGCGCCATGGAAAAAGCGGGAGTTTCAGCTTCAAAAACAATAATTTTCGAAGACTCTGAGGTGGGAATAAAAGCGGCGAGAGAAAGCGGTGGATATGTAGTAAAAGTGAGCATGTAAGCGTTGACCGGGTATTGGTTTTGGTGATTTTTGGAAGGAAAAAAGATGAGAAAAAATTATTCTTTAAGTTTAATTCGGATTCTGGCGCTGTTCCTTGTGATATTTTGTCATATTTTCGAATTAACGTCGTATAGCATATTGGGAAATTATTTGGCAGTAGGTGTGCAGCTTTTTTTACCGCTTAGCGGATATTTATATAGCCACAAAGAATTTGAGGATTCTAAAAGCAGAATTAAATTTGTTTTCAAGAATTGTTATAAGATATTGGTGGATTATTATATCTGTGTAATTATCTTTATTGTCGTTTATTATTTTGTACAGCCGGAGTGTATTAACTTACGAAGCATATGGGATATTTTGCTATGTAAAAGTGCGTGGTTCGGTATTCATCATTTGTGGTATATTCCTTATTGTTTGATGTGTTACTTGATCACCCCGCTGCTTTATGATTTGAAGAAATATTTGAAAAGCGGGGGGGGGGGGAAACATACTTTCTGGTTTTCTTATCTTTATAATAGCTTTTGAAATTTTATTGTATACTTATAATTCGTATTTTATGCCGATGAGAATTATAAGTTACATAATAGGTTATTTTTTACCTGAAATAAAATCTTTTAAAAAACTATTTGTCTTATGGAACATATCTGTATTTATTGCAATTGTGCTTAATATTATTCGTTATAAATATATGTATGTGTGGACACCGGAGGCTTTTACCGGTATTAAATCAGAAGTTCTTGAATTTTTATATAACTATGCCAATTTATTTTTAGGATTGAGTTTGTTTTTGACGATCGTAATATTTTTACGGAATGTTGATTGGCCTGTTTGGACGCAACATATTTTTGATAAAACAGATATATTATCCTATGACTTTTATCTTGTACATATGATTTTTGTTAAAGGGTGTTTATCACTTATAGGGAAGTTGGGTTCGTTCATTGTAGAAGTGTTAGCTATACTTATTGTTACATTCATATCAGGGATTTTATTGCATTTGTGTAGCAATTTTGTGAAAAAGCTCATATCGAAAACATATTGCAAATCTCAAGTAATAAAATAGAAAACTGCATATTTTTACATCTTGTTTCCTGTTTGTTTTTGTAGTACTATAAAAATAACTATGTAGTCTTATGTAAGCATATAATAGGTAAAGGGGAATTATGATGAAAAGAAGATGGAATGTATTAGTTGCGGTTTTGGTATTCTGTCTGAGTGTTTCTTTACTGCCCATTGAAGCATTGGCAGTGGAGGAGACGAATAACGTTGGGACAGAAGAGGCAGTTTCGTCCGAGAAAAAAGCAGAGGAACCGGAAGAGTCGTTTGCTCCGGGTGAGGATGATCCGGGAGCGGGACGATTAAGCGGGAACCCTTCATCGGAGTTTTATGGTTCTATGCCCAAAAACAGGGCGGCTGATACATATAAACATGACAGCAGGTTTGACAGTGGTTATACGATTCAAAATGGAATTGATGTTTCCAAGTACAATGGTAAGATTGACTGGGAGAAAGCAAAGAAAGACGGTGTCCAGTTTGCCATTATCCGTGTGGCATATAGGGGTTACGGTAAAACCGGAAGCTTGAATATGGATCCAAAGGCGTATGAATACTTGGAAGGTGCGGCAGCAGCAGGTATTCCGGTAGGAGTTTATATTTTTTCACAGGCAATCACAGAAAAGGAAGCTGTTGAGGAAGCGGATTATATCCTCGATGCGATCAAAGGATATAAGATTTCTCTGCCGGTCGTTATGGACTATGAATATGCCGATGACTCCAAGGGCTTATGCGGAAGATTGTATGACGCGAAGCTGAGTAGATCTAAAGCGACAAACGTATGCCTAGCGTTTATGGAACGAGTAACAGCGCGTGGCTATACACCGATGCTGTATGCAAATTCGGGAATGCTCAGCCGGCAGATGTATGCGGACCAGATCAGCAGTAAATATCAGATCTGGCTGGCGCATTATACAGCCCAGACAAATTATGCGGGAGATTATAATTACTGGCAGTATTCTTCAACCGGCAAAGTGGATGGTATTTCCGGTAATGTGGACATGAACTTCAGATATATTAAGAATGCTTCGAACACACCGATTGGCGGAACTAATATAACAAGTAAGAGCAGTACTTTTGATTCGGTAAAACTAACTTGGGGAAAAGTGCCCGGAGTATCAGGATACAGAGTGTATCGGTATGATTCAGCCAAAAAGACATATTCCCGGATAAAGACGCTGGGAAGCTCTTCTACAAGCTATACAGACAAGGGGCTGAATGCAGGAAAAACGTATAAATATAAAGTGCGCGCGTATAGAGATTTGGGAAGTAAGAAGACTTATGGCGCATATTCCCAGATTGTCAGCATCAAGACAAAGAGCGCTGTGAAAGGGACTGTAAAGTCGAATGATGTAAATGTTCGAAAGGGAGCGGGAAAATCTTATAAAGTTCTGAAGAAAGTAAAGAAAAGTACCCGTCTGTCTATTTCAGGAAGTACGGGCAATTGGTATCGTACCTCTGTTACGGTAAAAGGTAAGAAGAGAACCGGATATATCTTGAAGAAATATGTAAGATTATCTTCTTCCGGTTCAAGTTCGTCCTCTTCAAAGGTAGGAAAGACAAGTGTTAAGTTAAAAGCGGCGGCTTTTAATAAAGTGAAGCTGACCTGGAAGAAAGTATCCGGGGCATCAGGCTATCAGATTCAGCGATATAGTTCTGCTAAGAAGAAGTATGTAACAGTGAAGACTATTACAAAAGGTTCTACGGTTTCTTATACAAACGGAAGCCTGAACGCAAGTACGACTTACAAATACAGGGTGCGCGCTTACAAAAAATCCGGCAGCAAAAAGGTGTACGGTTCCTGGTCAACATCGAAAAAGGTGAAGACAAAAGGCTCCAGAAAGGCTAAGGTCAAAGCGTCTGATGTAAATGTAAGAAAAGGCGCAGGGACGTCTTATAAGAGCCTGAAGAGATTAAAAAAGGGTTCTAAGCTGAAAGTCATCGGAAGCAAAGGCGGCTGGTATAAGGTGTCTCTGAAAATCAAGGGGAAGACCCAAAAAGGTTATGTGTTAAGCAAATACATAAAGTTTTACTAAGGAGTTTTTAATATCAAAACATGGGAAAAAATAATAAAATGAAAAAGAGGATGGCAGCTATTATGGCTGCCATCCTGATTGCGACTCTTGTACCGGTTGATTTGGTACAAGCCGAAACAGAGGGAAAAGGGAAAGAAATAGAAAAGCCGGAACTGAACTATCTGTATGTGGATCAGCCTTATGTTGAGCCGGGAGATACACAGTATATTGTAGTCTCTGTAGACGGAGAGGAAAAAGAAGAGATTTCCGATGCAGAACTTGTATTAGAGTGTTCCGGTAAAGCAGACAAAAGACTGTCGCCGGCAAAGCAGGCTGAAGGCGTTTTTTTATTTCAGGAATGCTTTGATCAGGGTATTTATCATGTAAAAGGACTGAAAATATTTACAGACAGCGGTGAAAAAGAATTCTCACCAGACGACCTCGGAGTGGAAGCGTATTTCGGCGTCGGGCAAGAATATACCGGTGACGATAAAAGCGATCACATGGAGATGGAGCCTGCGGCAGGCGCAGATGAGACCGAAATGGTAGAAGCGTCTACGGCAGAAATTAATGAAGACGGAGATAACGCACAAGCAAATATTGAACATGCGTTGAGGACGGCAAGAAGTTCCACGCCGGGCGCGGTATCAGCAGATCCTGAAAAAGAACTGGTACTGTTTCTGGACCCGGGACATGACACCGGGCATGTAGGCGCAAGGGGAAATGGGATAAAGGAAGAAGAGGCAAATTTAAAAATTGCAAATTACTGCAAAGAAGAGTTGGAAAAATACGAAGGCGTATCGGTGTTTCTTACGAGAGACGAAAAATGTCCATACCCGGAGACGGTCGGTAAGAAAGCGGGAAATCTGCTGGATATTAAAAAACGTGTATATGCAGCGGCTAAGAAAGATGCAGATGCATTTATCAGTTTTCATTTGAATAGCTGGACCAGTTCAGCCTTCAAGGGAGCGGAGGTATACTATCACAAATCAAATTCTGCGGGGAAGAAACTCTCACAGAAAGTACAGAACGAGCTGAAGAAGCTGGGGCTTCATAACAGAGGGATTAAAAATAATGAAGCCTATATGGTGATACATGCTTCACAAAGGAAAGGTTTTCCGGGAATCATCATAGAACATGCATATCTGTCAAATAAAAGTGACGCGTCCAATTATTTGAAAAGCAACGCCAAATTAAAAAAACTTGGAAAGGCTGACGCGGCGGGTATTGCAGAGCATTATGGACTCAAGAAAAAGGATGGGGGAACAACAACTGTAAGCAAGGTGACGAAACCCGGCAGTACGAAGATTCGAAAAACAACAGCGTCTTTTGATAAGATCAAGCTGACTTGGGAGAAGGTGTCCGGCGCTTCCGGTTATCAGATCCAGCGTTATGATTCTTCTGGGAAAAAGTATGTAACGGTCAAAACGATGAAGAAAGGTTCGACGGTTTCCTATACAAACGGCAGCTTAAATGCAGGCAGAACATATAAATACCGTGTACGTGCTTATAAGAAATCAGGAAGTGAGAAAGTCTACGGTTCTTGGTCAACTGTGAGAAAAGTAAAGACAAAAGGCGCTAAAAGGGCTAAGATTAAGACATCGAGAGTGAATGTGAGAAAAGGAGCAGGCACTTCTTATAAGAGTTTAAAAAAATTAAACAAAGGTACAAAGGTGAAAGTGATCGGCAGCAAAGGCAATTGGTACAAGGTGTCTTTAAAGATCAAGGGAAAAGTGAGAAAAGCCTATATATTGAAGAAATATGTAAAGATACATTAATTTCTACTTGTCTGAACGGATATAATAGTGTATTATATGGAAGGTAATCATTTGAGTAACAGTAAAATCATAGGATGAAAAGAGGAAATAAACAGGTTATGTCCAGAAGAAAAGGAAGAAGCCACAGTCGACGGAGACGTGGAAGAAGAAAAAACGGTAATTGGTTTACCCGTATGAGTCTTGGCGGGAAAATCGGTGTATGTGTAGGAAGTTTCTTTCTCTGTATTATAGCAAGCGGCGTTATATTTGTAGCCGCAAAGCTTGGAAAGATGGATACGGAGGATATTAAGTCAGAAGATCTGATCGTAAACCAAGAGGCAGAGGAATCCGCGAAGGGATATACAAACTTTGCCCTGTTTGGTATTGATTCCAGAAGCGGAAAACTGGATAAGGGAACAAGAAGTGATACAATTATTGTCGCGAGTCTTAATAACGAGACAAAAGAAGTACGTATGGCGTCTGTATATCGAGATACTCTGTTGAACGTAGGAAACGGCGAGCTTGCAAAATGTAATGCGGCATACAGTTATGGCGGTCCTACACAGGCGATCAATATGCTGAACCAGAATTTGGACTTGAATATTAAGGACTTTGCAACGGTTGACTTTGCGGCGATCGCAAATGCAATCGATATGCTTGGCGGTGTGGAGATTGATGTTCAGCCGGAAGAGATCAAAGCAATGAATAAATATATCGGTGAGACGGCAAGAGTGGCGGATAAAGAAGCGAATTTGATTTCCGAACCGGGCAAACAGGTGTTGGACGGAGTGCAGGCTACTACCTATGCGCGTATCCGTTCTACGGCAGGCGGCGATTTCAAACGTGCGGAGAGACAGAGGATCGTGATCGAGAAGGTTGTCGCTAAGATCCAGAAGTCCAGTCTCGGAACACTGAATAAGATGATCGACAAACTGCTTCCGACAATTAAGACAAGTTTGTCTACAGCGGAGATTTTATCTTATGCCAAGGATTTTACAAAGTATAAGATCGGAGAATCTTCGGGATTCCCATTTGCGAAGACAACGGATACGGTTTCCGGTCTGGGAAGTATCGTTATTCCGGTAACTTTAAAGGATAACGTAATTGAGCTTCACGATTTCCTTTACGGAGAAGAGGAAGAAGAGTATGAGCCGTCCAGTGATGTGAATGACATCAGTTCAAACATAGAAGCGAAAGTAGGACAGAGGGTAGCGGTAGAGGACGAGTTTTCCAGAAAAAAAGAGGATTCAGACGAAGCATCCGATGAAGGATCTGATGAAGAATCATCAGAGGATTCGGAAGAGAATGGTTCTGATGAAACAAAGCGGGAATCTGTAAAAGTAGAAATAGAACCTATTGAATAGTAGAATTTTAGCAGGCGGGACAAGAAAGTCCCGCTTGTTTGTTTTTGAAAATAGTTCATAATACAGGAGGCGCCGGGCATGGGATTTCTTTTTGGCGTAAGCGCATAGTTTCGGGGTGTCCCCAAAACATACTTCCAGAATCCCATTGCT
>CAUWLL010000009.1:0-80430 GCA_963559605.1 uncultured Lachnospiraceae bacterium | reverse complement strand
CCATATTTACTGGGGTTATAGCCGTTTTTTGTTCTTCCAACTGTCAAAGATGGGAGTATACCATTTTATCATCCATCTTACAAGCAACACAAGGATGACGATCAAAAGCACAGCGATGCCGCAGATGATAAAGAAAAACTTGTTCGGATTTTTCAAAAGCTCTACAATATTTTTACTGTCTGTATCGACTTTTCGCCCTTCTGCTTTTTCGTATCTGTGAGGGATTTCCGAAACCCCTTCTTTGTTTTTCTCAAAAGAATCCAGGTAAGACGCCAGCGCATACCATTCTTTTACCTCAGCTCCGCCTTCATCATAAATAATGTGTTTCTCAAAATCTTCTATCGCATTGCCGTCTTTATCTTTCGGCGTGATTTTCAAAAGACCCATAGACGCGTCTTCTACAGAGCTTAACATCTGCGCAGAGTATAAGCCTGCCACAACTCTGTAAAGCTTCTCATCTACAATCTTTTCCGAAAGTTTCTCTCCTGTGTTTTCAATATCCGATACGAGTTTTACATCTGTCACGCGGTTTAATATCATACGGTTAGAATTATAGGTCCAGCGGATCCCACTTGGGTAAAGCTGCGCAACTGTCATGATCGGAGAAACCGACACGTCAATTTCTGCCGCCGTTTTTAATTCTTTTCCCGTCAGATACACACTCACTAACGGATACCCTACAATTCTGTCTGCGCCGATTCCAAGCGAACATACGCTAAACGCATCCGATACCGTAATCTCTCCCTTTTGCAACGTATCTCGAATTGTTCCGGACGGAGCAAACGCCGCCGCTACTGTCTCATAATTCCTTCCCTCTGCCTGCTGCACTGCGTAAATATAAGAATCTGCAATAATACTTCCCAGCGGATCTTCTTCCACTTCCAGCCCAAAGTCATCCATTTGCGTAAATTCCACATCATTTTTTGCCAGCACTTGATCAAATGTATAACCGAACCGTTTCAGATAGGTTTCATTTATTTCTTTCTTGTAGCCGTCCAGTTCTGCCAAAATTTCTTCATCCGCCGAAACAGTCTCATCCAATCGGTTCAGCTTATATTCTTTCACCTTCCATCTGTCGCCGGAGGGAATCAGGTCGATCTCGCCCAGAAATTCTCCGTAACGCCCGCTGGAAACCACGTAAGTGTCTCCCACTTTAATATATTCATCCAGTTTTGTATGGCTATGCCCGCTGACGATCACATCAATCTCAGGCACTTTTTTTGCCAAGATTTCGTCCTCAGACTTACTCTTATCTTCATTTGTTCCACTGTGAGACAGACAGACGATCATATCTGCCCCCTCTTCTTTTAACTGCTTTACTATTTCTTTAGAGGTATCTACAATATTGTCAAAATCAATCCCGCTTTCCGGCGCATAGTCTTCCGCTTCCTGCCCCATAACTCCGTAAACACCGATTTTTACCCCTCCGCGTTCTAGGATTACATAAGATCTGCTTCCATAATTTTTTAGCGCCGCCTGAAGCTCCTTATCCTCTTTATCTGTATTTTTTCCCCAATCGATATTCGAACTTACAAGCTCCGGGAATGGCAGCGCCGGGTTCTCTTTCTTACTCTTCGCCGCTGTGTTCAGCATATTAGAAATACCTTTGCTTCGGTAATCAAATTCGTGATTTCCAAGCGTTATCACGTCAAACCCTATCTTTCCCATTAAGGTAAGCTCCGGCGCCTTTGTCTCACTAATGGTCTGATACAATGTCCCCATGGAAAAATCTCCGGCATCCACGACCAGAGTGCCTGAATGCCCGGCACGTTTTTCCTCTATCATGGTTTTCATTCTGGCAAATCCGCCCACATCCTTTGTTTTCTCACCTTCCTTTTTCGCCTTAAAAGTATCCAGATGAGAATGCATATCATGAGTAAACAGAATTTTTACCGTTTCGCTTTTTTCTTGATTTTCCTTTGCCTCTTTTGCCAGTACAGAACTGACACATAATACACAAAGAAGCATTATGAGCAGCATGGCTGCTTTCATTCTTTTTGTAAACTTCATAGTATTTCCCCTTATTCCTATTATCTTGCTTTTCTGTTTCTTATACTTTCGAGTATAACCCCTTATACAGGACCGCCCATATGATACAGGGATTCATAGATGCCTTTCTTTCGCAAAAGCTCCTCATGGCTTCCCTGCTCCACGATCCCCTCTTCTGTGAGAACAAGAATCTTCTGCGCGTTGCGGATGGTCGTAAGCCTATGGGCGATCACAAATGTCGTCCTGTCTTTCGCAAGGTTTTCCAAAGATTTCTGCACCACTTTCTCACTCTCGTTATCAAGAGCAGACGTAGCTTCGTCAAATATCAAGATCGGAGGATTCTTTAAAAATACTCGGGCAATCGAAAGCCTCTGCTTCTGTCCTCCCGATAATTTCACACCTCGCTGTCCAATATCGGTATAATACCCCTCTGGAAAACTCATAATAAACTCATGCGCATTGGCATTTTTCGCCGCCCGGATAACCTCCTCGTCATCAGCATCCGGTCTCCCGTAACGAATATTGTCCATGATCGTTCCTGCAAACAGATATACATCCTGTTGTACGATTCCCACATTATTTCGAAGATCGTTTAATTTCAAATCTCGGATGTCCACGCCGTCTACCAGGATCCGCCCTTCTGAAACGTCATAAAATCTTGGGATCAGACTGCAAAGCGTCGTTTTTCCCACGCCGGAGGGACCGACTAAAGCCATATAATCTCCGGCATTTACCTTCAGATTGATGTGATCCAGCACCTTCTCCGCGTGTTCTTCATACCGGAAAGATACATTCTGAAATTCAATCTCTCCTTTTGCCTTTTCAAGCGGAAAGGCATTCTCTTTATCTGCAATATCCGGTGCAATCGAAAGAATTTCCAAAAAACGCTCAAAACCAGAATATCCATTCTGGAACTGTTCGGTAAACGTCACAAGCTTTTTCACAGGATCGGTAAAGTTTGTAATATACAAAATAAATGTAATTAAATCTGCAAGGTTTACCGTCCCGTTCAGCATCATCCTGACTCCGGCAAGCAAGACTCCAACTGTGATCAATGTGCTCATGGCTCCCAGACCGGAATTATAAATACCCATATATTTATAACTTACTTTTTTAGCCGCTACAAAATTATCATTCCCCACTTTGAATTTTTTCATCTCTTCTTTTTCATTGGCAAACGATTTTACGACCCGGATTCCCGACAAACTGTCCTCAATCTGGCTGTTAATATCTGCAATCCTCTCCCGGTTGCGTTTAAAGGCTTTCTTCATCTTTCCATTATAATAAAAGGCATAAATTGCCATCAATGGAATAAATGCAAATGCCACCAAAGCAAGCTTCACATTTACCATCAGCAAAATACTGAAGGAACCTATGATCTTTATAATGGAAATAACCAAATCTTCCGGACCGTGATGCAGCAGCTCACTGATGTCAAACAAATCGCTTGTGATCCTGGACAATAAATGTCCGACCTTCTGATTATCATAAAAGGCAAATGTCAGTTTTTGGTAATGTCCGAAAATATCTCTTCTCATATCCGATTCCATCTTAGCGCCCATCATATGCCCATAGTAAGCTATGTAAAAATTACAGAATATTTCCAGCAAAACAAGTCCTATCAAAAAGATTCCAAGTACAAAAACACTGCGTTTCGCTTCTGTCGGCTCAAAGTACACCACCTCATTCGTAATGTAGCGTATAATAAGAGGGATGATAAGCGTTACTGCCGCCCCTAAAATGGCAAAAAGCAAATCACTGTAAAAAAGAGACTTATATGGTTTGTAGTATCCAAATAATTTTTTCAGTTTTTCTTTCATAGCATTTTTACCCTATCGTTTTCATTTACATAAAACAATACAGATGACCAATAGAAACTGCAATCAGTCCTATTGTTCACCTGCGTGTTTTACACTCATAATTTATTCGTTCATATTTGCAAGCTTAGCCGCCTGATCAGCCGCTATACAGGCATCAATGATTTCCTGGATGTCTCCATTCATGATCTTGTCTAACTTATATAAAGTTAAGCCGATACGGTGATCCGTCACACGTCCCTGCGGGAAGTTGTAAGTACGGATCTTCTCAGAACGGTCTCCGGTACCAATCTGACTCTTTCTTGCCTCTGACTCGGCATCGTGTCTCTTCTGACACTCAATGTCATAAAGTTTTGCACGGAGCAGCGCAAATGCTTTTTCTTTATTCTGAAGCTGTGACTTCTCTGTCTGGCTGTAAATAACGATCCCTGTCGGATAGTGTGTCAGACGTACTGCGGAATCTGTCGTATTAACGCACTGTCCACCGTTACCGGAAGCGCGCATAACATCAATACGAATATCTTTTTCATCAATCTGAACATCCACTTCCTCTGCTTCCGGCATAACAGCTACCGTAATGGTAGACGTATGAATACGTCCGCCGGACTCTGTCTCGGGAACACGCTGTACACGATGTACGCCGGACTCATATTTCATTACGGAATAAGCGCCGTTTCCTGTGATCATAAAAGTCACGTTCTTCATTCCGCCGATACCGATTTCTTCACACTCTACAAGCTCTACTTTCCAGCGTCTGCTTTCTGCATAGTGAATATACATACGGTATATCTCTGCTGCGAACAATGCCGCCTCGTCTCCGCCTGCACCTGCACGAATCTCCACCATAACGTTTTTATCATCGTTTGGATCTTTCGGAAGTAAAAGAATCTTAAGCTCGCGTTCTAGTTCCTCCACCCGCTTCTTAGATTCATTCAATTCTTCTTTTGCAAGCTCCTTCATCTCCTCGTCCGTCTCTGTCTCCAGCATCTCAAGGCTGTCTGCAATCGCCTGCTTACAGGATTTATATTCTTTAAATGCCTCCACAATAGGAGTCAGGTCATTTTGTTCTTTCATGAGCTTTCGGAAACGATTCTGATCGTTTGCCACATCCGGTTCTTGAAGTTCACTCAATATTTCCTCAAATCGAATGAGCAGATCCTCTAATTTATCAAACATAATTTTTTCCTCCTGATTTTCCCCGCTATCTTCCATAATACACGGCGCTCACTACGCGGTCAAGACCTGCCAAATCCTTTTTTACAGATACTTGTCCGTAGCCGGACTTCTTTAACAATTCAGCCACTGCTTCCGCCTGATCGTAACCAATCTCAAACAGTATCCAGCCGCCTCTCTTTATATAAGCAATACTTTCTTTTATTATTTTGCGATAAAAAAACAGACCGTCCTCTTTGCCGTCCAAAGCGATATACGGATCATGAAGCCTCACTTCTTCCTGAAGTTCTTCGATCACTCCCGTTTCGATATAAGGCGGATTAGACACGATCACATCGTACACTCCCTCCACCTGTGTAAACAGGTCACTTTGTAAAAACACCGCTTCTACCGAAAGATGTTTTGCATTTTCTTTTGCCACTTTCAAAGCCTCTTCCGATACATCCACTCCTGTACCTTTTAAATCCCTTACACTGTATCGCTCTTGCTTCATCTTTAACAGGCTGAGTAAAATACAGCCCGAACCGGTACACATATCCAGGATATGCATCCCTGATCCTATCTTTTTTAACGCTTCTTCCACCAGGATCTCTGTATCCTGTCTCGGAATCAACACATGCTCATTCACCCGAAAAGTGTACCCCATAAATTCTTGCTCTCCGGTAATATGCTGTAGCGGAATTTTCCTGCTTCTCTTTTCAATACAGTTTCGATAACGTCTTGCCTGTTCTTCCGTAAGTTCTCTGCACGGATTTGCATAATAAGAAGCTTTCGTAATCCCGGTCACATATTCCAGCAAATACCAGGCATCTATAGAATACTCCGAGATTCCCTGCTCTTTTAATATCTCCTGTCCCTCAAGATACAGCTTCTGAAGTTCCAAAGTTTTCTGCTTCATATGCTCTCCAATCAAACACAGCCTCTACCGCTGCAATTGCCACCTCGATCATCGCTTCTTCCGGTTCTTTCGTCGTTAATTTCTGAATCGCCATACCCGGACTGCTGATGAGGTTCACAAGAAAATTATCGCTTCTTCCCGCCAGTTTCAACACCTCATAGGAAATCCCCGCAATCACCGGAAGAAGCAACACTCTTACCACCACCCGCATGATTGGTGAATCTACACGAACAAGCAGTAAAAGTATGATACTGATGGCAAGCACCAAAAACAAGAAGCTGGTTCCACAACGTTTGTGCTGTCTGGAACTCTTCTTTACATTCTCCACAGTAAGAGGAAGCCCGTGCTCAATGCAGTTGATACATTTGTGTTCTGCGCCGTGATACATAAACGTCCTCTGAATATCTTCCATGCGAGAAATCAATGCCACATACAGCACAAATATCCCAATTCTTACAAAGCCCTCAATGACTGTACGAGCGGTATATGACGGAACCACATTCTTTAAAAAGGAGGTCAAGAAATAAGGAAGCACCATAAATATCGCAACTGCTGCAACGATAGAAAATGCAACCGTTGCGCCCATCAGCCATTTTTCCTGCTTTTCTTTTTTCTCTGCTTTTTCCTTCGTCAGTTCCTCTTCCTCTTCTTCATAAAAACCGGCAGAATAGGTCAACGTCTTAATCCCCAATACCATAGAATCGATAAAGTTGAAAACCCCTCTGACAAAGGGTATCTCCGTTAATTTCTTCCACGGAATCACACTGTGACATTTATCTTTTTTCACAAACACTTCGCCGTCAGGCTTTCTTACTGCCACCGCGTAATCATCTTTATGCCTCATCATAATGCCTTCCAGAACTGCCTGACCGCCGATATTTGATGATTTCATATAGGTTCTCCTTGTATTCTAAGTGTCGTCTGATCATTCATACAAAACGGGCTGAGATTTCAAACCTCAGCCCGATACATGTAAACTTATTTGTTCATGCCGTATTTCTTGTTAAACTTATCAACACGTCCGCGAGCCTGAGCTGCTTTCTGCTGTCCTGTATAGAACGGATGACATTTGGAACAGATTTCTACGTGGATGTCTTCGTTTGTAGAACCTGTTACAAAAGTGTTTCCACAGTTACAAGTTACAGTTGCCTGATGATATGCTGGATGGATTCCTTCTTTCATGATTTTCACCTCTTCTTTATTTTAGTTACGCGATATACGCGATTATGTTTCGTTTTCTAAACAGCTTTGTTATTGTATCATAAAACATTCGTCTTGTCTAGATTAATTTTGTCTTTTTTACTAATTGCATTAACTCCTCATTATTACGGGTTCTGGAGAACATATTGAGAATATTTTCCACAGCCTCCTCTGCCCGCATTCCATTGAGGGCACGGCGCATATTGTCCACAGCCTCCTGCTCCTGCGGGGTGAGAAGAAGATCTTCTCTTCGCGTACCGGATTTCGGAATATCCACAGCCGGAAACATTCGCTTTTCGGACAACTTACGGTCTAACACTAACTCCATGTTACCCGTTCCTTTAAATTCCTCGTAAATAACATCATCCATCTTACTTCCGGTATCTACAAGAGCCGTTGCCAGAATTGTAAGACTTCCGCCGCCACGCATATTTCTTGCTGCACCGAAAAAACGTTTCGGCATATGAAGCGCGGCAGGATCAAGACCACCGGACAACGTTCTTCCTGACGGCGGCACCGTAAGATTGTATGCTCTTGCCAATCTTGTAATACTATCCAGCAGGATCACAACGTCTTTTTTATGCTCTACAAGTCGTTTCGCACGTTCAATCACCATCTCGGAAACTCTCTTATGATGTTCCGGAAGTTCATCAAACGTAGAGTAGATAACCTCCACATTCTCTCCTTCAATGGTTTCTTTAATATCTGTAACCTCCTCCGGACGCTCGTCGATCAAGAGGATCAACAAATGAACTTCCGGATTGTTTTGCCGGATAGACAATGCAACCTGTTTTAACAAGGTTGTCTTACCTGACTTCGGCGGAGATACGATCATCCCACGCTGGCCTTTTCCGATTGGAGACAGAAGGTCTACAATTCTCATGGCAGTGCTTGTCCTTCCACACTCCAACTTTAATCTCTCGTCCGGGAAAATCGGCGTTAAGTCTTCAAAGTTCTTTCTCCTCATCGCCACCATCGGGTCGATGTCATTGATCAGCGTCAGGTATAAGAGTGCGCTGAACTTCTCCTGCTGCGTCTTAATTCTCGTATTACCTTCCAAAATATCTCCGGTTTTCAAATTAAATCTTCGGATCTGAGATGGCGAAACATAAATATCGTTCTCTCCCGGCAGATAATTCGCGCTTCGGATAAATCCATAGCCGTCCGGCATTACTTCCAAAATACCGCGAACCGACATTCCACTGTCCAGCTTATCAATATCGTGAAGTTCTTTTAATTCCTTATCTCCCGTATTAGCCGACAGCTCTTTCACCGTCAACTGTTTTGTCTCCTTTTCTTTCTCATCTTCCTGCAACATAAGTTCTATCAACTGTGCTTTCTTTATTGTAGAAACACCTTTCATTCCTCTTGCTTTTGCCAAATCCTTTAATGTGGCTAACGGCAGAGATTCATACTTTTCTCTCATCCTATCTTCCTTTCACAATATCTTTTGGGAACTTTGGTCTGACTCGACTTTTTTGAAATATGTACAATTATACTACACGTTTTACTCCCTTGTCAAGAAAGAGGAGGAATGATATAATTATAATTATTCAGCCATGCACTGATACAGCCGACACAAGGTTTCATCAAGTTGTTATGACTGACCAATTCGTTACATACAGGTAGGTGAAATATATGAGCAGATATTGGGACGAAAAACGATATTATTCTCTTGACTATTATCTAAAGCATACCTTTGGGAAAAAAATATACAAAATATCACTAAACGGCGGTATGACCTGTCCCAATAGAGACGGGACGCTTGGAAGCAGAGGCTGTATCTTCTGTAGCGAAGCCGGATCCGGAGATTTTGCAGGAGACAGCCGTCTGACAATTACCGAACAGATCGACCGGGGAATCCCGTTGTCTGAAAAGAAATATGGCGTTTCTTCTTATATTGCATATTTTCAGGCATTTACCAACACCTATGCTCCCTGTTCGTATTTAGAGAGAATATTTACGGAAGCGCTGGAACACCCGGATATTAAGATTTTATCAATCGCCACCAGACCGGACTGTCTGGACAAAGAAATCATCGATCTTCTCACGAAGCTGAACAAAAGAAAACCTGTATGGGTGGAACTCGGACTTCAGACCATCCATGAAGACACCGCGGCATTCATTCGCAGAGGGTACGATCTTCCGGTATTTGAAAGCGCAGTAAATGCTTTACGCGAGGCAGGCATTGAAGTAATCGTCCATACGATCCTTGGGCTTCCGGGAGAAGATATAGAAAAAATGACAGATACCATCCGTTATTTGAACACCAGAAACATTCAAGGTATAAAGCTGCAATTACTCCACATCTTAAAACATACAGACCTTGCGGACTATTATATGCAGCATCCGTTTCACATTCCATCCATGGAAGAATATTTTGAATGGATTGGCGCCTGTATCTGTCAGCTCAGTCCGGACATTGTCATCCACCGTCTGACCGGAGACGGTCCGAAAGCTCTGCTCATAGAACCTGAATGGAGCAGTCACAAACGTCGCGTATTAAATGGCATTCACCAATATTTAAAAGAACACAACCTCTGGCAGGGAAAGGAGTTTACACATGGCAGAAACCTTTAAATTGTATAAACTGATTGTTTTATATATGTTAAACCGCGTGGACTTCCCTCTCACCAACTCTCAAATCTCTGAATTTATTCTGGACGAGGGATACACAACATATTTTAAACTGCAACAGGCACTTTCTGAATTGATCGAATCCGGCTTTGTCCATGAAGAATGTACACACAGCCGTACATTTTATCACTTAACCGAAGACGGCGCTGACACTATCCGCTATTTTGAAAATGACATCTCCCCTGCCATCCGGGAAGACATTCATACATTTTTAAAACAGAAAAGATATGAATTAAAGAATGAGGTTTCTGTAAAATCAGATTTTTACGAAACTTCCTCCGGCGAATATTCGGTACGCTGTCAGGTAATGGAAAAAGGCACGGCTCTGATCGACCTTACCCTCGCCGTTCCGACGAAAGATGAAGCCGAAACCATTGCCAATAACTGGACGAAGAAAAACCAGGAAATTTACGCGTCTATAATGGCAAATTTATTGTGATTTTAAAAGTTTTCCATTCTCACGCAAAAATGTTTTTAATAAAAGGAGTTTTATTTCTATGCAGATCCAAAAACTAGGCGAACTTTATGTAAGCTTTTTTAAAATCGGCGGACTGACTTTTGGCGGAGGACTTGCCATGCTTCCCATGCTTCAAAGAGAAGTTGTCACAGACAGAGGGTGGTGTACCGAAGAGGAGGTGCTGGATATGTACGCGATCGGTCAGTGTACGCCGGGTATTATTGCTGTAAATACTGCCACCTATGTAGGATATAAACAGGCCGGGTTTTTCGGAGGGCTTTTCGCCACCTTAGGAATCATCTCTCCGTCTATCCTGATCATCTGCCTGATCGCATCTATTTTAAAAAACTTCATCGACCTTCCTGTCGTTGTCCATGCATTGTCCGGTATCCGCATTGTTGTATGTGCGCTGATGCTAAACACGGTGGTGACCATGGCAAAAAAAGGCATTGTGGACAAGTTAGGCGCTGTACTTTTTACATGCAGCTTTATTTTGGCATGTTTCACCCCTGTTCCAACAGCTCTTATTATCGTGCTTTCCGGAATTACAGGTATGATTGCTAAGAAAGTAGGAGGTAAGAAGGTTTCATGATCTACTTAACACTTGCTTATGAATTTTTTAAGATCGGTTTATTCTCCATTGGCGGAGGTATGGCAACCTTGCCGTTCCTGATGGATTTAACCCGAAAATACGACTGGTACACTGCCGGAGAACTTGCCAATATGGTTGCAATCAGCGAAAGTACACCGGGACCTGTAGGAATCAATATGGCAACTTATGCAGGATATAACGCTGCCGGAATCCCCGGAGCGCTCATTTCCACTCTGACGCTGACTGCCCCGGCTCTTATCATCATCATCTTGATTGCAAGATTTTTGGAAAATTTCAGCGAAAATACACTTGTAAAATCTGCATTTTATGGGATTCGCCCTACTGTCACAGCCTTGATCGGATACGCCGTATGGGAGCTTTTAAAAATAGCACTTGTAACAATCACAGGGGATACGGGTCACATAATACAGATCCATTACCTGAATGTTTTTATTCTTATTGCATTTTTCGTCCTTATGCAAAACAAACGGTTAAAAAAACTACACCCACTAATCTGGATCATCGTCGGGGCAGCGGTTGGGATCATATTTAAAATGTAAAAAACTAAAAGTAGGAGCTGATTTTTCAGAATCAATTCCTACTTTTATTGTTTCTCTTATTGACATCACTTTTTTACTATGTTATAACATAATTATATTATAACTTCATAAGAAAGGATGATGACAGATGAATAGTTATGAACCAGCAAAAACTCCAACCTTTTACTTTATCGGAGTAACCACCTCCAAATCTTCCATCATGAAGGTTTTCCCAAAATGGGCCGAAGCCCTGAACCTTGACGCATGTATCAAGGGATTCGACTTTGCTCCCCATTCTCCTGCCGATGAATATCGCAAGGTTGTCAATTACATCAAAAACGATCCTAATTCTTTAGGTGCGCTTGTCACTACTCATAAAATCGACCTTTACAATGCCGCAAAAGATCTTTTTGACTACCTTGATCCTTACGCTTTAAAACTGGGAGAAATTTCTTCTATCAGTAAAAAAGACGGCAAATTATGCGGACATGCGAAAGATCCGATTTCCAGCGGCTTAGCACTTGAGAATTTTGTACCGGAAAACTACTGGAAGGATCACGACGGAGACGTTCTGCTTCTGGGTGCAGGCGGAAGCTCACTCGCTATGTCTTTGTATCTTACAGACGACAAACACGGCGATAATATTCCCGGAAGAATCATTATCGCCAATCGAAGTGTTCCTCGTCTGGTATCCGCAAATGAGCTTTTAAAGGATTTGGAAAAAAAGACAAAAATGGAATACCTTCACAATCCAACTCCTGCTGACAATGACAAAACACTTTCCGGGTTAAAGCCACATTCCCTGATCGTAAACGCTACCGGACTTGGAAAAGATGCCCCCGGTTCTCCACTTACAGATGCATGTGATTTTCCGAAAGACAGCCTTGTATGGGAAATCAATTATCGCGGCAATCTTATTTTCAAAGAACAGGCGGAGGCTCAGGCTGAGGAGAAAAACCTTCATATAGAAGACGGATGGATTTACTTTATTCATGGCTGGACACAAGTGATCTCAGAAGTATTCCATATTCCTATGGATAAAAGTTTAATCCAGAAACTCAGTGAAATCGCACGTTCATAATAACCAACAGATAAGGAGCAGCTCATGTCGTATATACAAACCGTATCCGGCGCATTACCCCCGGAACACTTATTATTTTGCCACTGCCATGAACACTTAATGATCAGCAAAGGAGTTTCATGGACGATAAATCCGGTTCTATGGATCGATGACTTCGAAAAAACTTTGGACGAGCTGAAATCATTTTCCCAAAATCCGGGCACATTCCTTGTTGATGCACAACCTATCGGTTGTAATCGCATGGGCGAACAACTGCCTCTGTTAGCAGAGCAGTCCGGTACAGAAATCATTGCATCCACAGGCTTTCACAAAATGATATTTTATCCGAATAACCACTGGATTTTTCAATATGACAGTTCTAGATTATCTGATATATTTCTCCATGAAATATATCAGGGAATGTATATTGATTGCGATAACGCTGCTCCTTCTTCGTATATTTCAGCCAAAGCAGGAATGATCAAATGTGCGTTAGATACTTGCGGATTGAACGAACAATACAAAAAATTATTTGATGCCGCTATAATCGCAGCAAACACCAGTGGCGTCCCCTTAATGGTACATATAGAAAAAGGTTCCGACCCTATTATGCTTGCGGATTATCTGGAAGCACAGAAAATGGATCTACACCGTGTGATCTTCTGCCATTTGGACCGGGCATGTGCAAATCTTGAAGTACACAAACGACTGTGTGAACGAGGTATTTACCTGGAATATGACACCATCGGGCGCCCAAAATATCACGATGATCTTGTAGAAGCCGGTATCTTTACGGCTCTCATAAACTATGGCTTTGAAGATCTTCTGCTTTTTTCTTTAGATACTACAAGAGCAAGACTCAAATCCTATACCCCTGAAGGTGTTGGCCTGAATTACATTAAAGACACTTTTCTTCCGATACTTCGGCAAAAAGGAGTAACCACAAAACAAATCCAAAAAATATCACAAAAGAATTGCAGACAAATCCTATCCATTCAGGATTAACTGTCGGAAAGGAGTTTTCTATATCATGAATATTTATGAAAAAATTGAACAAAAGAAAATCGTTCCAGTAATAAAACTAGACTCTTCTGAAAATGCCGCTCCCCTTGCAGACGCATTGATCAACGGCGGACTTCCGATCGCAGAAGTAACTTTCCGCACAGCTGCGGCAAGAGATTCTATCAAGATTATGACACAAAAATATCCGGATATGCTGGTTGGTGCAGGCACTGTCACTTCCGTGGAACAGGCAAAACAAGCGCTTGATGCCGGTGCGTCTTTCCTTGTTTCTGCCGGATTTAACCGCAAGGTGACAGAGTATGCTATCGACAAAAACATCCCTATTTTCCCCGGTGTTTGCACCCCCACAGAACTTATGATGCTTTTGGAGTATGACCTGCCAATTGCAAAATTTTTCCCTGCCGAACAATATGGTGGGTTAAATACCATCAAGGCTTTAGCTGCACCATTTCCCAATATTCGTTTCATGCCTACCGGCGGAATCCACGCCGGCAATATTATGGATTACCTTGCTTTTCCTAAAATCGTTGCATGTGGCGGAAGCTGGATGGTTAAAGACTCTTATATTAACAATCATGAATTCGAAAAGATTTATGAATTGACAAAAGACGCCGTGACTCTTGTTACAAAGGAGGAATAACTTATGAAGATTCTTGTTACCCCTACTTCACTCCAACCCGGCAATAAATCAGAAGCATTAGAAAAGCTCTCTTCCTTCAGTGATGACCTTATCTTCAATCCAACCGGAAAGCCTCTGGAAGAAGACGCACTGATTGCGTTACTCAAGGATTGTGACGGATATTTGGCAGGTCTGGACACCGTCAGCGAATATGTGCTTAAAAGCTGTCCACACTTAAAAGCGATCTCACGCTATGGAGCAGGCTATGACCGAGTAGATATTGACGCCGCAAAAAGACTTGGCATTTCGGTCTCTAATACACCCGGAGCTAATGCCGAGGCCGTTGCTGAACTTACCTTTGCCCACATCTTAGCTCTCGCCCGAAACATTGCCTATTTGAATGAAAAAACAAAAAGCGGTGAGTGGGTTCGAGCAAATGGATTAGAGCTTTCCGGAAAAACAATCGGCATTATCGGTTTAGGCGCTATCGGTAAAATTGTAGCTCGTTGTGCCCGTGGTTTTAATATGTCTGTCCAAGCCTATGACCCTTTTATACAGACAGATTATTGTAAAGAAAACAACATTTCTTCTGTGACACTTGAAGAACTGATCACAACTTCCGATGTAATCACATTACATCTTCCTCTCACGACTGAGACATATCATTTGATCAATGCTGATATACTTAAAAAAATAAAAAAAGGAGCAATTATCGTAAACGCCTCTCGTGGTGGAATTATTGACGAATCTGCCGCATATGAAGCATTAAAAAACGGTACGCTGGGTGGACTCGGACTGGATGCCTTTGAAAAAGAACCCCCGGAAAACTCTCCTTTATTCGGATTGAACCAGGTAATCTTAACTCCTCATACAGGAGCACACACTTCAGAAGCTAAAAACACAATGGCCATAATGGCTGTTGATAATCTGATAGATATGTTAAACGGCAGCGAATGTAAATATATCGTGAATAAGTAGATACCGGAATGGACGCCCGAAAGGTCTGAACATTCCAAAGAGAAGCAGGTGTGACTTATACGAGTCACACCTGCTTCTTTGTTTAAACTTATGGACGCAATCCCATTCCGCCTTCCAGCGTCAATGTCTCTCCGCTCATATACTTAAAGTCCGGAGATGCAAGCTGTACGCATACTCGGCCGATCTCTTTCTCAGTATCTCCATAATGCCCTGCCGGCGGCATTTTTACATTTTCCTTAAAAGCTTCCGGATATGCTTTTTCAAAGTTTTCAAGCTGTGCTGTCCATGCAAGCGGACAGATGATATTTACATTGATTCCATCTGCTCCCCATTCGTTTGCCGCAACTCTTGACAATCCACGGATTCCTTCTTTCGCAGCAGCGTAAGCACATTGACCAAAATTTCCAAACAGACCTGCGCCTGATGCGAAGTTGATCACTGTTCCCTTTGTCTCTTTTAAATGCGGATAACATGCTTTCATGTAATAAAATACCGCATATAAGCCAGAATAAATAGACAGGTCAAACTGTTCTGTCGTGTGGTCGGCTAACGTTACTCCTGATGCAGATGCCTGCGCGTTGTTGATCAGAACATCAATTCGTCCGAATTCTTTGATCGCCTCTTCTACCACATGATTTACAACCGCCTCATTGTCTCCACCTGCCGAAACATCTGCCTGTACCGGTAAAACCTTGATTCCGTAAAGCTGTTCAAGTTCTTCCTTTGCTGCTTCTAATTTCTTTACATTACGTCCTGTGATCACAAGGTTTGCACCTTCTTTTGCATAGGCTGTTGCGATTCCGTATCCGATAGAACCGCATCTTCCGTCACTTAAAACAGACTTTCCTCCGCCTGTAACAATTGCTGTTTTTCCTTTCAAATGTCCCATAAATACGTCTCCTCTCTTTCGCGCTCTATAATATTTCGTCAAAATAGCATTCTCTTCACAACTCTACTATAAGAATAATATTTTATGGAAATAAAATACCACACTTCATTAATTCTTTCAATATTTTCTGTTAATTATCTAATAATTAACAATGTTTTTTGTTCTATTTCTTATTTTCATCCTATTTTTCTATATTTTCGATATTTTTTTAACAAAATATATTATGATTCAAAAAAGGTATCGAAAAAGAAGAAATACACATGCAAGCCACACAAAACCTGCCAGCAGACAATCTCCACCGGCAGGAATATTTTTAAACACCTTAGTTATAGCTTTACAGACATTCAGCGCATTGACGCATTGCCTGACTATTTCCATTTAGGATTATCTACGATAATAGGTTCGCCATTTTCTTCTACTAACAGTTTTCGATACCCTTTTGTTTCAATTGTTCCGTAATCATGCCCTGCATCTGCACGGAATACGAAAAACGTACGTAATGGCTCATCAGGATCAACATTAATACTTCTGTGCGCATATCTCTGAGGTACATACAAAGCTTTACCCGGTGTCAATTCATATGCGAGCCAATCCCCTTCCGGGCTTTCCATCAACATATATCCATGACCGCTTAAGCAATAATACACTTCCGATGTATCTAAAATAGTATGAAAATGTCCTTTCGTCATAAAATACTCATTTCCAACTTTTCCCGGATATGTAATACTGCATCCAAAAGCCAGATTGCCTGCTTCTTCCGGAACGCCCATCTCATGAAATTCATACACCAGAACGTCTCCTTTTTCTTCTAGCATTTTTTGATATGCCTCATCATCTGCAAACATCCCACGCATCTGACTCAAATATCTTTTTGATGTTTCTTTCATCTCTGAAAATCCTGTTTTTAAATCTAAATCAATCGTATAACCTCTTACATAATCAAATTTGTTTTCATTTACATTAAAATCTGCCATTTTATCTTCTCCTTTATAATATAATTTCCGTTAGTTCACGGATGTTCCTTACACAATATGTAGGTTTTAATACACGCAAAATATAATCTTGATCTTTACACCATGATATACTTGTATTTGCAAAACAGCCTGCATAGTTTAGATCATTTACCAATATCATATCCGCCTCTGCATCACCTACATACAAAACTTCTCTGGGTTTAGCATTCGCTACCCTTCTTATTTTCTCACAGCGAACATTTTTAGTCAGTGAAGCAAAATCAGCTCCCGATATATAGTCAAATCTTTCGGATAATCTATGATATTTTAAAATCTGCTCTGCTACACAATGCATAGAATTTGTCACAAGAGCCGTTTGCATCCCTGCTTTTCTCAACTTATCCAAAACACCTGCTATATCATTTGCAATTTTCATTTCACAAATAAGATCCTTTATTTCTTCTCTGCAAAACTGTTCTAATTTGCAAAAAAGAATTTTAAACTCTTCTTCCGGTACATGAAAAGATTCAAAAATATCCCGAACCGTATTGCCTATGCCCATATTAACTTGCTCTACAGATACAGGTTTTACGTATTTGTTAAAAAATGTATAAAACACTTTTGTATGAAAGTCTTTCGAATCTATAAACGTTCCGTCCATATCAAACATAATCAATTTATATGGAAAAATCATCTGTATTTCTCCTGAACTCGTGCCATATGTTTAAACGAATTCTGTAATGTATCATGTAATTCGCCAAACACATCTGCCATTTCCCTGTATACTGCAAAATTCGTCTGGTTCGGTTCATATATTTTTCTAATCTTCACAATTGATTCCGCACCTTCAATCAGATCGTCGATAATGCCCACTGCATATGCTGCCAGTAAAGTCACTCCCAGAACTCCGCCTTCATCTGTCTCTAATGTATAAATTGGCTTTTCATATATATCTGCTTTAATCTGATTCCAGAAATCACCTTTTGCAGCTCCGCCACAATGGTACACTGCATCGAAATTATTTCCACGTGCTTCAAATACATCTAACGTACGTTTAAATTCAAACGCAACACCTTCCAAAACTGCTCGTATAAAATGTCCTATTTCTTTGTCCATTGACATTCCTATAAAGCATCCTCTGGAATCGGAACTACCCATAGTTCTTTCCCCCATTAAGTATGGAAGGAAGTAAAGTCCTGATGCTCCGGCCGGCGTTTTAGCAGCAATATCCGACAAATAGGAATAAACATCTCTTCCTTTTGCTTTTGCCTCTTCGTATTCTAATTTACACAAATTATCCCTCAAAAATCTGAAAGAAATACCGGCTGCATCAATATTTCCAAATGGAACCCATCCATCCAAAACATGACGAAGATTCATAATTCTTTTATCCATAACCGGCGAATCTGTATATGCGCAGATTACTCCTCCTGTTCCTGTTGTATCAACAACAGTGCCTTTCCTGTACATACCCGAAACATACAGCATACTCAGCATATCTCCGCCACCTGTAATAACAACCGTATTTTCTGTAAGTCCGGTTTCCTCTGCTGCTTTTGCAGAAACCTTTCCAACAATATCATATGCATTCTGAATCTCCGGCAATTTGTCTTTATCAATACCTAATATTTCCAAAAGTTCATCTGACCATTTTCCAGTCTTCTGATCCATGGCAAATACACCTGATGCCTCAGAATAATCTATACATGCCCTTCCTGTCATTTTAAAATTAATAAAATCTTTCGGAGTCAAAAACTTATCGGCCTCTTCATAAACTTTCGGGTCATTCTCCTTTAACCATTTGATTTTTATTCCATGCCAAGACGGAATAGGCATATTAGCAGACAAATTAAAAAGCTCATCCGTCATCTTTTCTGTAATCTGATCCGAAATATAACTCCCTCTTTTATCACTATATAATTGAATATTTTCCTGTACAATTGTTCCATCCATTTTGACAGGCACAGCCCCATGCATATGAGCACAACACCCAAATGCCACCACTTCACTTCCTGATATACCGGCCTTTCCAATTACAACTTTAATATTTTCCGTTATAATTTCCCACCATTTTTTTGCATTTTGCGTCATCCACATCGGCTTTGGAGTCTCTACATACTGCTCTGTTGAAACCTTTGCCACTAATTGTAGTTTTTCATCGTATAACTGTACTTTAATAGACTGCGTTCCAATATCCGTTCCTATAATATATTTTTTCATATAAATCCTCCTATGCTTCAATTATGTTATCTGCTTCATTGACCATGACCAAATCTGCACCTGCGTCTAATGCATCGTTTATATCTTCTAGTGACTTATAAGTACCGGCAGCAATAACTTCTATCTTATTCCCTGAATATTTTTTGATTCTTTTTATGTCTTCTACACTCGGTCTTTTGACATCATAGGGCATAAATGCTGTTGAAATCACGATTCCAGCTATTTTATTCTCTTGAGCCAATTTACAAAACTTCTCCAGATAACTGTCTGACATTTCTGCAATTTCTGTAATAAAATATACTGGCTTTTTAGCAGTCTCCACGCACATCTTCATTTCTTTTTCTAAATTATCTTCATGCCCACTCATAAAATATCCAACTGCAGCTGTCACAAAATACATATCTGCTATAGAACTAAATTGTTCACAATCTTCAATTTCCTGTGCTTTTATTTCCGGGCAAACCGTCCCCGATGGATAAGCTACACTTACAATTGTTTTTACATTTCTGTCCTGAAACTTTTCTCCTATTTTCATACTGGATGGCCCGATCAAAACTTTTTCAATCCCATTTGCTATTGCCTTATAATATAAGTTTTCACAATTTTCATCCGTTATATAATAGTTAGGGATGTTGGTCAATATAATTTTTTTATACATCTCTTCTACTGTCATCACTTTATCCCCCCATACTCTTTTAATTTTCTTACAATGAAATCATCTGTAATTTCTAATGCTGCCGCAGTATGTATATTATTGCATCCCATCTCACGATAACGAAGAACATCAGCCAACGTTCTGATATTTCCGGAAGGATGAATATCAAACCTATTAGGAAACATTCTCTTTATCAATGCCACCTCCTCAAAAGATACGCCCAGTTTTGCTCCCGGATTCACTTTTACAGACACAACTTCTGCCTCATCTAACGCTTTACAAGTATTGATAATCTGTGTATCGCTCATTAATGTCGCAGGGATTACAAATGCTAATCTATAAAAATCATTTTGGAATTCCTCTACAATTTTTCTTGCTTCCTTTTCAATAACTCCGTACCTTCCCGAAAAAATCGCCTGCCAATCTAAACATACACAAATATCCTCTACCCCTATCTGACGCAATTTATCAATCGTATGCATCTTTGTTGCAAATGTGAATCTACCCATTGGATAGGAAACCGCGCAATGTAATCTCACCTTACAACAATAATCTTCAAATAATTCACGTACCATAGGAACAAATTGCATTTCTGTGTCAAACGCTAATGGAGTCATTTTAGTCTTTTTTAATTTTTCCACGATTTCCTTTACATCGTTTTCCGTTCTTGTGATTCCTTGAAGTCCGAAATGACACAGAGATAAAAATTCTTTTGCTTCTTCGAAAACTTTTTTTGCAATCTCTTGATTTTCTACTGTGCTAAAATCAAACATAATGCTCCCTCCTATTTTGCTTTTTTACTTCTTAACTGATCAATAATAACTGCGATTGTAATCAGTACACCTGTACTAATTTCCATAATGAAGGAGTTGATACCAAACTGAATTCCCGCATTGTCAATCAATGTCATTAATATTGTACCCAAAGCAGTTCCCCAGACAGAACCTTTCGCTCCTGATAAAGAGGCCCCTCCGATTACAGAAGCTGCAATTGCATTCATTTCATATCCGGATCCTGCTGTAGGAACCGAACTATTAATTCTTGATGCCAGCATAACACCTGCAATTCCGCATAAAAAACCGGCAACACCATAAGTCATATATGTAACTTTTCTTATTGAGATACCACAAAGTCTTGCAACATTCTGACCACTGCCCAGAACATATAAGTTCCTTCCGAAAGTAGTATACCTTAGAAGCAGAAACGCTATTATAACTATAACTGCCCATATGATAGCCAATTTGGGGATTCGCAGGAAAGAATCACTTGCAAATGCGCCAAATTCCTTATCTAATCCCGCAATTGTGCTTGCATTTCCTATTACTTTGATCAATCCTCTTAAAATCGTCATACTTCCTAATGTAGCAATAAAAGGAGCAACTTTAAATTCATTAATGATAAATGCGTTATATATACCACAAAGTATTGCTACCACTAAAGCTAAAATAATAGACATAGAAACAGAATATCCCCATTTAGCCTGACCCATTGCAACGATGAGAGTACTCATACCGCATATTGAGCCACAGCTTAAATCGATTCCTCCTGTAATAATAATAAAAGTAGCCGAAATTGAAATCACACCAATAATAGAGCACTGCTTTAAAATATTCATCAAGTTATATTCTGTAAAGAAATTGTCTGTTCCGATTGTTGCTGCCAGAAAAATAGCAACAATAATTACAATCAGAGAAACTTCAGTACCTTTATATATATTTGTTCCTTTTATATTTTTTTTATTCATCTCGATACCTCCGACCTTCTTAAGCAATAGATGACGCAAGTCGCAAAACATCTTCTTCCGCTACTGCCTTTATTTCTTCTCTATTTAATACACCAGATACACGACCTTCTGCCATAACAATCATGCGGTCAGATAATCCCATTACTTCCGGCAAGTAAGATGAAATCAAGATAATACCCTTACCCTGTTTTATAAGCATTTCCATAATTTTATATATTTCTTGCTTTGCACCGACATCTACGCCTACTGTAGGTTCATCAAATATCAGAATATCCGGATTTCTACACAACAATTTTGCTATTACGACCTTTTGTTGATTTCCTCCCGAAAGATTTTCTACACATTGTTCTATATTTGGTGTTTTTACTCCTATTTTTTCTTTATACTCTTCCGCACGCTCTTTTTCCTTTTTTCTATCCACTATTCCGGCTTTACTAATCGCATCGTAAGAATACATGTTCGTATTAATCTTTACGCTTAGAGGTAGTGCCAAACCATCAGACCTACGATCTTCCGTTGAGAAACCTATTCCATTTTTTATTGCGTCCCGAGGACTTTTTATTTCTACTCTGTTTCCTTTTATGTAAACCTCTCCGCTTTCTAATTTTTCTACTCCAAAAATAGCTCTCATCACTTCACTTCTACCAGCCCCGACTAAACCGGCGAACCCAAGAATTTCTCCTGCGCATAATTTAAAGCTCACATCCCTAAACATATTCTTAACCGAAAGATTTTTTACACACAATAATTCTTGTCCAATCTCTGCACGTTCAATATTATAAAGATCTCCGACCTCTCTTCCTACCATTAATGAAACTAAAATATCTTTATCCACATCTGCAATTTTCTTAGTATCCACATATTGTCCATCTTTTAGAATAGTAACTGTATCGCAAATTTCCATCAGTTCCTCAAGACGATGGGAGATATAAATAATACTGACACCTTGGCTTTTTAGTTCTCTCACATATCTATACAGAATCTCTACCTTATCATTTTCCAATAAAGCTGTAGGTTCATCAAAAATTACAAGTCTTAAATTCTCATTGACAGAAATTTTACTAATTGTAACCATTTCCTGCATTGCAATTGGAAGTGAGCTGATTTTTTCCCTTGGATCTACACCCATTTCAAATTTATCAATAATTTTTTGACTATTTTGATTCATCAATTTCCAGTTTACTGTTCCAAATTTAGTTGTAGGTGCGTGTCCAAGAAAATAGTTCTCTGCTATACTCAACTCTTTTGCAATATTAACATTCTGATAATTCGCCTGCATTCCGCACTCTTTACTCTCCGCAACATTTTGTGGATTTTTCCACACACCGTCACAATTAATGCTTACTGTTCCCTCATCAGCTTTTTCAACACCCATAATACATTTAATCAGCGTTGATTTACCTGCTCCATTTTCTCCTAAAAGTGCGCGCACTTCACCTTTTCCAATTGTCAGACTGACGTTTTGTAATGCTTTTACTCCTGGGTATGATTTACTAATGTTTTCCACTTTTAATACAATATCTTCTGCCATATATATCACCCCTTCTTTTTATTGCAGGCCGCCTGTTTCTCAGACAGCCTGTTCTTGTACTATTTCTTTAAAATTGTCGGATCAAGTAATGCTTTACTTTCTTCAGTATCCATATTTCCTTTTGTTACAGCCTGTGACGGACAATTGGTGTGTTTTTCTGTTTCCGTATTCTTTCCTGTTTCCAAATACTCAATAGCATTCTCCATTGCTGCATACCCCTGCTCATAAGGTGTTTGTACAACAATCGCATATAAATCTCCTGTTTCTAATGCTTCGATCTCGATACTATCCGAATCGACGCCGATACCAAGTATATTGTCTCCTTCTCCGGCATTTTTTAATGCAAGTGCTATTCCATCACCTGACACATTATTTCCGCCATAAAGACCAATTAATTCTTTTCCATATGTAGAAATCTGCGTTTCTACGTTACTCTGAGCATTATTAACATCGTTTTCATTATACAAAGTATCTAATAACTCTACATCGGGTGCATTTGCTTCCATATAGTCTTTAAAACCATCCATTCTCTTTTCCAGACTTTCCACTACAACCGACATGTGCATTCCGACTTTTCCTTTTGGCTCAATTCCTGCATCTTTCCATCCGTCTAACATAGCTTTCGCTGCTGTTTCACCTATAGTTTTGTTATCGCAATAGTAATGCACTCCATAGAAATCACCATATTCATTAGAATCTCCGTCTTCAAGTCCCATACTTACAAAATTAACATAAATTCCTGCCTGCTGAGCTTCCTGCGTTTTAGGAACAGTTCCATCCGGCGCTAAAGTTGCTGTGATAATTGAATCCGGGCCAGATGCGATCACACTTTCAAAAGCTTTTATATAAGCATCTGTCTCCGCCTCTGTAGCGGGACCACTAACTGAGAAATTAATCTCAATTCCCTTTTCTTTTGCGAGATCAATAGCCGCATTCTGCATACCTATCTCTGCATATTGCCAATATTCAGATTCTGTAGACGGTGACAAATAAACCACATCATATTTTTTTGCTCCGTCTTCTGAACTTTCTTTTTCTGACGTTCCTCCACTCTTTCCACATGCTGCAAGACTTACGACCAGCATGCCTGTTAAAATAACCGATAATGCTTTTTTCATTTTTGTTCCCTCCTAATTTCTTTTTAGTGATAATATTACTACGTTGTATTGTTATGACATATAATATCTTACTTTTCTCTTTTTGTCAATTATATACTATTATTTTTTTATATTTTTTCTTTTTTGTTAATTTTTTCTCATATTTTCTGTATAATAGCAAAGAGAGATTGAATTTTTTCAATCTCTCTCTAGTGCTACATTCGTTCGTTCAGTTCAATATGTTCGTCGTCCGGACCTCTAAAGAACACCCATTTTGAGCCTCCCGGCGGAAAAACGTGTGGAGCAACCGTATAGGATCCCTCCTCAAATACAATCCCTTTGTCTCGTAATACTTCTATCACATGGTCAAGATTCTTCACCGAAATAGAAATATGATCAAACCAACCATCTGTACGTTTTATTGCATAAGGAAACTGCACAAGTTCCAATACACAAGTTCCATTTTGAACGAACTTCACCAGTACATCCCCTTCCGGGATTTTATTAACCGCTTCATGTACAAGTTTAAATCCTAATTTTTCTTCATAAAATTCAACAGATTTCTTCGCATCATTAACATATAAGCCAACGTGAGCAAGTCCATTAATTTCAATAGAATTCATAGTATCCTCCTTATCCTTTTGTAGAATATTATCACTATATTCTAATGATATAACATTGTGACCAAAATGTAAAGTAGTGATTCAGAAAAATCTAAATCACTACTTCACATTTAAACACATTACTGTCCCCACGGAATTTTGCTACAGAATATTCTATCGGCATTCCGTTCTTTGTATAAGTAACGGATGTCGTCAACTGAATCGGCGCTCCCTCCTGTATGCCCAGTATTTTTGCCTCTTCCGCATCTGCTAAAATAGCCTCTAACGCCCTGACAGCTTTCGCCGGAGTAGTTTCCTCCTTCATATCCAAAAACTGATAAAGACCTGTTGTATTCATATCCATATCCAACATGTCTTTACAAAGGATCGGAAGATAAGCGTCTGCCAATACATTTGGCTCTCCGTTTACAAACCGGAGTCTTTTGAGATGAACAATCTCATCCCCTTCTCTGATCTGTAACATTTTACTCACAAGAAAGTCTGCCTTCTCTAACTCTAATTTTAAAACCTTTGTTTTTGTTGTAACATTCTGCTTTTCCAAAAGATTGTGCGAGGCACGGATCACATTCGTAAAGTCTTGTACAACTTTTGTTTCTGACACAAACGTTCCCTTACTTTTCACCCTATAAAGTGCACCCTCCATGACCAATTCCATGATCGCCTGTCTGGTGGTCGTACGGCTGATCCCAAACATATCGCTTAATTCTAGTTCTGTCGGAAGCATATCTCCCGATTTCAGCCTTCCGTCCTTGATCATATCCTGTATCAATTTTTTTAACTGATAATACATAGGAACCGGTACGTTCTTATCAATCGTTTCATTTGAAAATGGATTCATATTTTATATCCTCTCTTTTCTCTTATATTCATATATTATTCCATTTTTTTCCTTTTTTCAATGTATTAATGAGAAAACGATTCCTCAAAACACTTTTCTTGACTTTCTTTTCATATTTTGCTATATTGTCTTTATGATATAACATTATGTCATATTGACATTCTTGCATACAACACATATTAGGAGGTTTTTTATGTTAACAAAAGAGTCAAAAATTGACAAATCCATCCCTATCCCTTTATATTTTCAGCTAAAAACGTTGATTATGGATGAGATAAAAAATGGAACCTATAAAGTAGGGAACCCGATTCCTACTGAAAAAGAGCTTAGTGAAACATTCCAAATCAGTCGGACTACCGTCCGGCAAGCCATTACCGAACTTGTTCAGGAAGGCTGGCTTTACCGAATAAAAAGTAAGGGTACTTTTGTATCACAACCGAAGATCAGTCAAGATTTTATTAAAAAACTGGAGAGCTTCAACGATCAGATTCTTCGCGCTGGCATGACTCCCAGTACAGAAGTTCTGGAACTCAAAGTAATGAAATCCAATCATATAATCGCGAATGCTTTGGAGTTACAGGAAAATGACCCCGTCATCTATCTCCACCGCAAGCGTCTGGCCGATTCAGAACCTATTGTTACCATTGAAACTTATTTGCCTTACGAAAGCTGCTCTTTCATTATGGAACATAACCTTCAAGAAGAGCGTTTATATAGTATTCTTAATCAAAATACAGAAACTGCTGTCTTTCGTGTAAAACGTATTGTTGAGGCAGTAGAAGCCAATCGCTTAGACCTCCAACATTTAAACATTAAAATCGGAAAGCCTATACAGCATTTTACTTCTATCGGTTATAACACCTACGGAGTCCCTATTGAATACTCTCTTGCCCGATACCGAGGAGACCGGAACAGTTTTGAAATTGTAGTATTTCCTGAAGACTATAATCTCAAAAACAAAGATACACAATAAACCAATTTCTCATAATGTTTACAATAAGAATTCACTCATCACGTAATTACTGACATCAAGACCTAATTCACTGAGGCGCAGGAAATCTCCTGCGTCTTTTAACAAATCTTTTTGTACCATGTCTGAAATCACGTTCCCATACACACTATCCATAGTGCATCCAAACGTCTGCTCAAACACTTTTCTGGACACCCCTTCTGTTTTTCGAAGACCCAAGAACATAAATTCTTCCATTTGTTCTTCTTTTGATAATACATCCCCCTTCTCCATACGTCTTTTGCTCTCCTTTGCAAAGGTCTGTATATCCTCTGACTGTGTCCATCTGCGATTGTCAAGAAGAGAAGCTGCCCCCGCTCCTAGCCCCAGATATTCTGTCCTTTCCCAGTAACCGAGGTTGTGTCTGCACTCATAACCTTTCTTGGCATAATTGGAGATTTCATAACGGTGATAACTGTATCCTTCCAAAATTTCTTTCGTTCTCTGATACATTTTGCGCTCAACTTCTTCTTCCGGAAGAAGTTGGGCACACTCCCCACCCTCTCCATATAAATCATAAAAAGGGGTTCCCTCTTCGATGATCAGACTGTACGCAGAAATATGTTCCGGATCAAGCTCTGCTACGATTCTCAAGGTTTTTTCCCAAGAATCCACAGTCTGACCTGGAACACCTGATATTAAATCTATATTTATATTGGAAAAACCTTCTTCCCTTGCCATCTCATACGTATGTAAAAATTCTTCATATGTATGAATTCTCCCAAGCAGCTTTAATTCCTCATTGTTCGCCGACTGGAGTCCGATACTGAGACGGTTGATCCCCATGCTCTTATAGCATTTTAACTTTTCTCTTTCTACAGTACCCGGATTCATTTCCAATGTAATTTCCGCATCATCTGTCAACACAAAAGTTTCTTTTATAGCACAAAAGATTCTTTTCATCTGCTCTGCCCTTAATACAGACGGTGTCCCTCCACCCACGAAAATACTTACGACACGATAACTTCTCCCTAGATCATCATAAGAACGAATATCTGCGCAAAGTCTTTCCACATAATCTGTCCGCTCCTCCTCAGAGGAAGGGGCGGACAGAAAATCACAATATTTACATTTACTGATACAAAATGGTATATGAATATATAACTCTAACGGTCTCATTTATTTATCATCCAGCTTCAATACGCTCATAAATGCCTTCTGCGGAATCTCCACATTGCCTACTTGGCGCATACGTTTCTTACCTTCTTTTTGTTTCTCTAACAGCTTTCTCTTACGGCTGATGTCACCGCCGTAGCATTTGGCAAGGACATCCTTTCGCATGGCTTTCACTGTCTCTCTGGCAATGATCTTACTTCCGATTGCTGCCTGAATAGGAATCTCAAAGAGCTGTCTCGGAATCTCTTCTTTTAATTTCTCACACATCTTACGTCCGCGCTCATAAGCTGTATCTGCATGTACAATAAAGGACAGTGCATCCACTTCTTCTTTATTGATCAAAATATCCAGCTTTACAAGATCAGACTGTACATAGCCGTCCATCTCATAGTCAAAGGATGCATACCCTCTGGAACGTGATTTTAATGCGTCAAAAAAGTCGTAAATAATTTCATTCAACGGCAGATGATACCTTAAAACTGCACGGGTTTCTTCAATGTATTCCATGCCCTCATAAACACCGCGACGCTCCTGACAAAGATCCATGATCGCCCCGATAAATTCAGAAGTCACCATAATCTCCGCCTTTACCATAGGCTCTTCCATATATTCAATCTCAGACAGATCCGGCAGATTGGACGGATTGGTCAATTCAATCACATCTCCGTTTGTCTTGTGTACTTTATAGATAACGCCCGGCGCCGTCGTCACCAAATCCAAATTGTACTCTCTTTCCAGTCTCTCCTGAATGATTTCCAGATGAAGAAGTCCCAGGAAACCGCATCGGAAACCAAACCCAAGAGCAATGGAAGTCTCCGGCTCGAATTGCAAAGAGGCATCGTTTAACTGTAATTTTTCCAGCGCGTCTCTAAGATCCGGGTATTTTGCCCCGTCCGCCGGATACATACCGCAGTAGACCATTGGGTTCACTTTCTTATATCCCGGAAGAGGCTCCTCGCACGGTCTCTCTGCGTTCGTAATAGTATCTCCCACACGGGTATCTTTTACATTTTTCAGACTGGCAGTAATATAACCTACCATCCCGGCGCTCAATTCTTCACATGGAATAAACTGCCCCGCGCCAAAATAACCAACCTCCACAACGTCTGCCCTTGCTCCCGTTGCCATCATGCAAATCGGCGTACCTTTCTTCACAGTACCTTCTTTAATCCTGCAAAATACAATGACTCCCTTATAAGAATCATATAAAGAATCAAAAATAAGTGCCTGAAGAGGAGCATTTGCATCTCCTACAGGCGCCGGAATCTTTTCCACAATCTGTTCCAGTACATCTTCCACATTAAGACCACTCTTTGCAGAGATCTGCGGTGCGTCCATTGCTTCAATTCCGATCACGTCTTCAATTTCATTCATGACACGCTCCGGCTCTGCACTGGGAAGATCGATCTTATTGATAACCGGCATAACATCCAGATCGTGATCCAACGCCAGATACACATTGGCAAGCGTCTGCGCTTCCACTCCCTGAGCTGCATCCACCACAAGGATTGCACCGTCGCAGGCGGCCAGACTCCTGGATACCTCATAGTTAAAGTCCACGTGTCCCGGTGTATCGATCAAATTAAATATATACTCCTCACCGTTTTTAGCCTTGTATACGGTTCGTACTGTCTGAGCTTTGATCGTGATTCCACGTTCTCTTTCCAGATCCATATTGTCAAGTACCTGCGACTGCATCTCGCGGCTGGTGAGAAGTCCTGTCATCTCGATAATACGATCCGCCAATGTAGATTTTCCATGATCTATATGTGCAATAATACAAAAATTTCTAATATTTTTCTGATCTATTCCTGCCACTTGTATTCACTCCTTTACCATGCATAATCATACCACAAGCGTACTGTGTTTTACAACAAAAAGTTCCACCGCCATAACGTCGCCCAAACGCCCGGTTTTCACCAGTTCTTCAATCTCTGCGGACTCTTCCATGACTGCTCTTAACTCCCTGCTTTTAAAATTCCGGCACTGCTGCATATATTTTCCTGCCACAAACGGATGAAGCCCTGCCTCCTTGGCTATCTGCGCCTTGTCATATCCCTTTTGCACCAGACTTTTCACCTGCAGCAACAGCTTAAACTGACGTCCGAGCAAATAAAAGATACGCATGGGCGGCTCTTTTAACGCCAGCAGGTCATAATAATAATCCAACGCCTTCTTCTGCTGTTTTAAAGCAACTGCCTCCACCATATCAAAAATCTTATTTGCAATCTGAGTTGTACAAATGTCGTCAATGTCCTCGGCTGTAATCTCCACTTTATCCATCGTATAAGAAAAAAGTTTTTCCAGTTCTTTTTCCAAATTCTCCATATCTGTTCCGACCTTTGAAACCAGATACTTTGCCGCCGATTCTTTAATCTGCTTGCCTTCCCGCTTCACACTTCCTGCAATCCAGTATAAGAGCGTCTTTTCATCTTGCCTTCCCAGTTCCACAACGCGCCCTTTTTCCTTTACCGCCTTATACATCTTTCCGCGCTTGTCCACCTCATTTTCCACAAACACAAAACGGGTGGTCTCGGGCATATTCTTCAAATAATCCGCAAGCTCCGGCGAAGCATTTTTAAAAAATCCGGAATTTTCCACAACAATTAAGCGGTACTCCGAAAAAAACGGCATGGTTTCCGCCAGATCGATAAGCTCTGCCGGATTGATCCCTTTTCCCTCATAATATGCAAAGTTCACTGTATCATCCTCCGGAAGCATGGCTTTTGTCAGCTTGTTTTTATATTGTTTTTTCAGGTAAGCTTCTTCCCCGTAGAGAAGATATAACTGCTTAAATACTCCGTTTTTAATATCTTCATTTATACTTTTCATATTCTGTTCTTACCTCTGATTTTCCTCTCCGTCTGCTTTTCATTATATCGGTTGTGCCGCTCGTTTACAACTATTCTTTTGTCTCTTCCAGATGTCCCTCCAAATACATATGTTTATCTTTCACCCGAATCGTTATCGCCCCGCAGTTCTGTGTAGAATACACTTTACTTCCTGCATGCGTTAATCTCTCTACAGTTTCCCGATGAGGATGTCCGTATCGGTTATCGATTCCTGCTGATATAATACTATACATCGGTTTTGTTATCTCTAAAAACTGTTCTAACGTTGAATTTTTGGAGCCATGATGGGAAACTTTCAAAACCTCCCACGTTGTCGCCGGATACTGTTCTTCCAGTTTCTTCATAAGGAGCTTTTCCCCTTCTTCCTCCACATCTCCTGTCAACAGCATATCAAATGTTCCGTCCCTGACTGCCAATACCATAGAGGCTTCATTCCCCGGTTCTAATCTGCCTTCTTTTCCCGGCTGGATACAAGCAATTTCCATTCCCGTATTTTTCAACACCCTTGCTTCTGTCATCTCCAATACTTTTACGCGATTTTCCATAGCTTTTTGTGCCAGCCTTACAATTGTCTCATCCCATACAGATCGATCCGGCAGAACCAACGCCCCGATCTTCACACCTATACGCTGTCTTTCAAGCAGTTCCTCAATACCACTCACATGGTCGCTGTCTCCGTGGGAAAGAAATACATAATCCAGCGTATCTACTCCTTTCCACAACAGATAGGGTTCGATACGATATTCGCCTACCTTAGGCACGTCACTGCTGCCGCCGTCCACAAGATAAGTCATTCCCGTCTTATCTTTCATAAAAATGCAGTCTCCCTGTCCCACATCCAACAGTGTAATCTGTAATTCATCCGTTCTCCCTACTTTTGTCACTAGCAATAGAATACCTGCACACACAAGAGCTCCCGATACGATACTATTTCTCCGCCTGCTTCCTGCTCTCCTGTTTTCTTCCGCATCTTTTTCCCGCATATTCCAACGCATCAGCGCTACTGCTACTGCCAGTAATCCGTAATACAGACATATCTTCCACACTTCCGGTTGTCCGGTAATGATTCTGGCTCCCGGAAACTGGATCGTAATCTGACACAGCCACTCATACAGACGAAAAATCAAACTGCACAGTCCTAGCACCGCATACCCAAGAGGCACACAGCTCACACAACACGCACTTCCTATAAGTCCTGCAACTAACAAAACGCTCAACAGAGGGATCACCACAAGATTCAGCAGTACACTGTACAATGGAATTTCATAAAAATAATACAATAATATAGGAAATAACATAAGATTAATACTGACACTTGCCGCCAACCCTTTCAGCGGCAGATCTTCAAAAACCGGAAGAACCAAAATCGTTGCCAGAACCGCACCGAAAGAAAGCCAGAATCCGCCGTCATAAAGATAGAGAGGACGCCAAAAAATCACGATCACAGCCGCCACAGAAAGCGCCGTAGGACTGTCGTAATGTCGTCCTGTCATATCCGCACCTACCCGGAACAAGAACATAATAAGCGCCCGAACTGCGGATACTGTAAAACCGATCATCAAAATATAGCTCAACAAAAACAGGATACCGAAAATCCCGCCTACCGGATAAGATCCTGTAGCTCTGCGCAAAAACCGGTACATCCCGACACCAATCAGAGAAAGATGAAGTCCCGATATAGCCAGAATATGTGCAATCCCGTTCACCTGATAAAGTTCTTTCAATTCTCTGTCCATTCCACTCTTTTCTCCCAGAAGGATGGCAGAAAAGGTACTTCCGTCTTTTTCTCCCATAATCCTGCAAAGCATAATCTTCCATCGGCTCCGTAGCTCGTACAGCCTGTTTTTTATAGGCTCTATCGTCTTTGACACAATCTTCACAGACTTTGCCCATACAGACGCATGAATCTGTTGTCTCTGATAATATAGTTTCTGATCAAAATTACCAGGATTTCTGGAACGCTCAAAGAAAGAAACTGTTCCGTTTCCTTTTACCACATTTCCGATACCTATTTTTTGTTTCGTTTCGTCATAAACAATGATTTTGGATTCCATCAGCGATTGCTTTTGATAAGTCACTTTTACATGTTTCAGATATAATATTTGATACTTGTCTTTGATTTCTTTTTGATATACCCGACCGGTAAATTGAATTGTTTCATCTGTCTGTATCCTGCGTTCCAATGGCGAGGGGCGAAGTTCTTTCACGATCTTCTCTCCCCCTGCCCGGATACATACACACAATAAAATAAACACAATCAGACACACACTGCAAAGTGGTCTGTTTCTCAATTAATTTTCTCCTTCTACATATTGTGAATCTGCCGAAAACGGCCGGCTAAGATCCACGCTTCCCTGGTAACGCACATCCTTCTCTCCATTTACCAGAATCTGCACCTGACCTGCCACACCACTTTCCACAATGGAATTGACAATAGCGTAAATTGTAAGTTTTGGATCCATTTTATATTGTGTATCCAAAAATTTTTCATTAAAATTCACATAGCAGATCCCATCTTTTGTAGATACGCCGAGAATCTCTGTATCTGGAGAGATTACCGGATGCGCCCCGTTTTTCGACGAGCCTTTCACCAGTCTTTCTACTATTAACCTTTCCTCGGACATATTACTGTTATAGCGCACACGAATGTCTTCTGCTACCAGTTTATCACCCGTTTTGTTTGCAAAATACAAACGGAAATCTCCCATCTGATATGAGTGAATAGAACTTCCCGTGTTCTGCACAAAATCCTCCGCTCTCATGTAACCAACTTCCCGTCCAGTGTCATCTGCCAACGGTTTGTCATCCACAAAGAAACGCACAGCGTCTACCCCTTCCACTTGCGTCAAAGTTTGCACCATAGACGCACGAAGCAAAAGTTCACGTCCTTTTTTCAGTTTTTCATAAGCTTTGTTAAAATACAAATGTACCGCCGTATCATCCATGACCCATTTATCCACGGATATGTCCTCCGGGACAGGACTTACATAGTCTGCAGAATCTGGCGCTTTTTGCATAGCCTTTAAAAGATTCTCTATCTCTGACTCTTTCGTATCTCCGGTAATATCATAAGCTTCCCTTACAAATCCCGTTCCTTCTGTATTGATATAATAAATACAGGTTTCCCCCACTTCCGGTTCCTTACGCTCTCCGCATGATGTCAAGAGAAACGCGCACAGACAGATGCAAAACATTTTATATCTTTTCATTCTTGTCCTTCCTCCTATAACACATACAGCAACGGAAGTCTTACCGTGAACGTTGTTCCTTCTCCAATTTGACTGTAAACCTTAATAGCTCCTCGGTGCATAACGATCGCACTTCTTGCGATTGCAAGTCCAAGCCCCGTGCCCCCGATCTCTCTGGAATGAGACTTGTCCACCCGGTAAAAACGTTCAAAAATATGCTCAATCTCATCCTGCGGAATACCAACTCCTGAATCTGCCACTTCAATATAACAAAATTTATGATCCGCATTCAGCGATACATGGACCCATCCACCTTCTTTGTTATACTTAATTGCATTTTCTACCAAATTGGAAATCGCCAAGGACAGCTTCATCTCGTCAACTTCTGCTGTTACCGGACGAAAACTCTCCAATACCACCTCAATATTACGGGTTGCCGCAATAGGACGAAGCCTCTTCAAAATCTTTTCTATCAAAGCATTCATATTCTCTACTTTGATATTCATTGTATTTGCCGTTTTATCCATCTTTACGAGAGAAAGTAAATCGTTGATGATCTTGTCCTCTCGTTCAATCTCCTCCGACAAATCGCTCATAAATTCTTTATAAAGTTCTGGCGGAACATCTTCCTGTATCAACAGGGAATCCGCAAGAACCTTCATAGAAGTTAACGGCGTCTTTAATTCGTGAGACACATTGGATACAAATTCCTGTCTGGAATCATCCAGCACTTTTAATCTTCCGAGCATTTTATTGAACGCTTCAGATAATACTTTCGTTTCTGTATAAGTATTTTCCTGAAGATAATTATCTTCGTATCCCTCTGTGACCGCTGAAATAGACTGCGTGATTCTCTCAAATGGTTTCACGATGCGAAATCCCCAAAAACACGCCAACAATATAATAAGAATCCCCATGGTAATCTCTATCGTAATCCCCTTCTCCCGAAGAACCGCAATACTGTCTGCAATCGTATCTGTAGATATACTGACCAACATAACACCGGACACATAACTGGAATCCGGGTCGGAAATCGGAGTAGTTACTTCTATGTAGGCGTTCTTGGCATCATAATAACTGGTGCCCTTACCTTCAAAGCATCGGATCACATCTCCGGACACAATCGTTTTGCCCTTATCCATATCATAAGTATCTTCAATAATGTGGTATCCATTGTCAATCACCATAACTCTGCCGTTATATATATCCGAAAGCTGAGTAAGTTCTGTCCTGATAACCTCTGATGCGATCCCCTTTGAGTAATCCATGTTGCTCAATTGGTCACAAAGAATTGTACATTGATTTTGTATATCCGCAGTTCGTACTTCTACTGCACGTTTTTCATAGCTGTTGAGAATCACCGTTTCCATAATAATTCCGGGAATGATCCCTACTGCCACAACAAGCAGGATAATCCGAAAACGGAGACTTCTCAACATATTAACTTTAATATATTTACTAACCTTTGAAATAATAACCCACTCCCCATTTGGTGTATACATACTTCGGATCGCTTGGATTTATTTCTACTTTTTCCCGAAGCCGTCTGATATGTACATCTACTGTTCTTGCATCTCCCGGATATTCGTAACCCCAGACGATATTCAGAAGATTTTCTCTGCTGTACACTTTGTTCGGATTCATTGCAAGAAGCTCCAGCAGGTCAAATTCTTTTGCCGTCAGATTGATCTCTTTCCCACTGATGACAACTCTCCTGCTCTCACAGTCGATCTGCATATTGCCCTTAACAATTACTTTATCCTCAAAACCGCCGTTCCTCTTATCAACACGCCGCAGGATCGCTTTGATTCTCGCTTTTACTTCCAGAATGTTAAACGGTTTCGTAATATAATCATCTGCGCCGTAATCTAACCCCAGAATTTTATCCATGTCGTCGCCTTTTGCCGTCAGCATGATGATCGGAACATCAGAAAATTCCCGAATCTGTTGACACACTTCGAATCCATTATATTTGGGAAGCATAATATCCAACAAAATAATATCATAACTATTCTCTCTGGCGAGTTTCAGCGCTTCTTCTCCGTCGTATGCACAATCTACTTCCATAGAGTCTTGCTCCAGACTAAAATGAATCCCTTTTACAATTAATTTTTCATCGTCAACAACTAACACTCTTTTTCCTGCCATATGATTCTCCCTTATTAGACCTTAATGTAATCTTTTACCTTATTATATACTCCGTCCTTGATACCTTCGATTTCTTTAATCTCCTCTGTAGATTCAAAGCCCCCGTTTTCTTCCCTGTACCGGATGATCGCCGACGCTTTTGATTCTCCGATCCCGCTTAATGTCATCAATTCTTCCTTAGACGCGGTGTTCAGATTTACTTTTCCGTCCTCCGCTTCCTGCTCCGGTACTGTCTGTTCGTTTTTCTCTGTCTCTTTCTCTGAAGGCACGTAAATACGCTGTCCGTCCGTCAGCTTTTCCGCCTGATTCAAATAGGTATCCGCCGCCGCATCCGTCATACCGCCTGCGGCTTTCACTGCCTCAAACAAACGACTGTCCGACTCCAATTCATACACTCCCGGAGAAGCCACCTGTCCACAGACATATACAAATATCGTTTGTGGTTGTTCCTCGGGCTTATCAGATTCCGGCGTCACAGTTTCCTCCTCTTCAACTCCCTGAACTTCCACAAGTTCCCCCTTGTCTTCTTCATTTCCGGCACAGCCGGTAAACATCAAAAGACAACCTGTCACTATATATATACAAATCCTTTTTAAGTTTCTACGCATAATCCTTCTCCTTTACAGTTTATCAAACCGTAAATACCCCTCTTATGCCTAGACATTTTTATTCTACTATTTCCATTGAAAAATTGCAACTCCAATCAGCGCAATTCCCATCCCGATAACTTTACGCCATTCCAAAGGTTCCTTATCTACCCCGAACATTCCGAAAAGTTCAATAATATAAGCGATAATAAGCTGTGAGATTACAATTAAAAGAGCCGCTCTGGCAGGTCCTAACTGCTCCATACTTTTAATCACCGTCCATGTAATCCCTGCTCCGATAACACCGCCTAAGAGCAGATATTTCGGCTCTACTTTAGAAAGCGTCGTCACACTGTCTCTCCCCATCATAAACCATGCGATCAGACATACAGCAAATGCGCTCAGCTGCACCCAGCCATTACTCACCCACATCCCCGTAGTCTTTGTCACCTGCGTATTAAAAACTCCCTGCACACTCATCAGTGCGCCGGATAAAATCGCAATAAAAAATCCAATCACCTTTTTATACCTCCACACTTTTTCTACTAGTATATCCAGATGATCGGATTGTATGAGTGTATCACGCGGAACAATCTACATTCCGTTCTTTATCCCAAAATTTTCCTCAGTTTCTCCACCAGTTCGTCCACATGTTCTTTTTCTATGACAAGAGGCGGAACCAGACGGATCACATCACTTCTGGCGCTGATGATGAGAAGCCCTTCCTCTATTGCTTTTTTCACTGTATCTCCCACCGGTTTATCCAATTTAATGCCCTGGATGAGTCCGGTTCCTCTACATTCCAGTATACCGGAACAATTTTCCTTTAAGAGTTCCAGCTTTTCCTTCAAATAAGAGCCTACCTCCCGCACATGGTTTACCAAATCTCTTTTGGCATAGATTTCCAATGTTTTTGCAACTGCCGCGCAGACCAATGGATTTCCCCCGTATGTCGTCCCATGATCTCCCGGTTCCAAGGAATATGACGCCACCTCTTCTGTCATACCGAATGCCCCCACCGGAACACCGCTTCCGATCGCTTTCGCCATGGTAATAATATCCGGTTTCGTACCATAGGACTGCCATGCAAACATATTGCCTGTCCGAGCCATACCGCACTGAATCTCATCGCAGATCATCAAAATACCTTCCTCATCACAAAGCTTTCGAATCCCCGCCATAAATTCCTGCTTAGCAAGCTGAATCCCTCCTTCTCCTTGCAAAGGTTCTAAGATAATTGCGCAGGTTTTCTCATTTACCAGTGATCTGACACTTTCAAGATTGTTAAACTCTGCAAATTTCACCCCGGGGATCAGAGGTTCAAAAGGGATACGATAAGCCTCGTGCTCTGTCACGGATAAAGCTCCCATACTTCTTCCGTGAAAAGAATTGGTCATGGCAATAAACTCATATCGCCCCGTCCCTTTCTTCCAAGCATATTTCCTGACAGCTTTTAAAGCCCCCTCATTAGCTTCCGTCCCGCTGTTCGTGAAAAACACTCTATCCATACCACAGGCATTTTTAAGGGCTTCCGCCGCTTTTCCGCAAGCCGTGTTATAATATAGATTCGATGTATGCATAAGTTTATCTATCTGCATTTTTAAAGTCTCGTTTAATTCTTTGTCCCCATATCCCAGACCGGATACCGCAATACCTGACGCGAAATCCAAATATTTCTTTCCGTCTGTATCATACAGATACACGCCTTCTCCTTTCTCCAAAACGACCGGAAAACGGTTATAAGTATGCACCAGATTATGATTTGTCATTTCCACATAATTATTCATATTTTATAATCTCCATAGTAAACAAATAATTTTAGTCATATTTCTGCTCACCTTCGTTCACAATAGCTGTTCCAATACCTTTGTGTGTAAAGATTTCAAGCAACAGACAGTGCGGAATCCGTCCGTCCAGAATATGCACCCGTGACACCCCGTGTTCAATGGCATCGATACAGTTGTGAAGCTTCGGCAGCATACCGCCTCCGATATAGCCTTCATTCATAAGCTCTCTTGCCTCAGAAATCTTCAGTTCAGAAATCAGCGTTCCCGGATCCTCGGGATCTTTGTAGACTCCTTCAATGTCTGTCAGAAATGCCAGTTTCTCCGCACACATGGACTTTGCAATAGCACATGCCGCATCATCCGCATTGATATTATACGTATTATAATCATCATCCATGCCGACAGGAGCTACGATCGGAAGAAAATCTTTCTCCAGAAGGTCATATAAAACCTCAGCCTTTACGCTTTTCACTTCGCCTACAAATCCAATATCCTCGCCGTCGGCAAGTTTTTTCTTTACGTTCAGCAAGTTCCCGTCCTTGCCGCTGATCCCGATTGCGCGGACACCGATACTCTCTACAAGCTGCACTAAATTTTTATTCACTTTTCCAAGCACCATCTCTGCCAGCTCCATTGTCTCTGCATCCGTCACACGAAGTCCGTTGACAAATTGTGGCTTCATACCGGCTTTACTTACCCATTTGCTGATTTCTTTGCCTCCGCCATGAACGATAATCGGTTTAAATCCTACCAATTTTAATAAGGTTACATCCTGAATGACCTGCTCTTTCAAGGTATCGTCTACCATAGCGCTTCCACCGTATTTTACAACGATTACTCTGCGGTTAAAACGCTGGATATAGGGAAGCGCCTCAATAAGAACTTCCGCCTTATCCAAATATTTCTGCATATTTTTATCCATTATTCATCCCTCTTTCCTTCCCATTTCACGGTACTGCCACACTCTGACCACTGGATCGAAATATTAGCTTCTGTAGTCCGCATTGATTTCTATATAGCCATGCGTTAAGTCACATCCCCATGCCGTTGCTTCTTTATCCCCCATCTTCACATCGGCAATTGCCGTTACTTCCGACTCAGATAATATCTTTGTTGCCTCAGCTTCGCTATAATCTACCGCAGTTCCATTTTCAATGATCTGAATTTTTCCCGCTTCACTTTCAAAGAATAAATCTACCTTCTCCGGTTCAAACTGCGCGCCGGAATATCCCATCGCACAGAGAATACGACCCCAATTGGCATCATGTCCGGCAATTGCTGTCTTGGTAAGATTAGAGCATACGATTGCTTTTGCCAATATTTTTGCCTGTTCTGTACTCTCACATCCAACCGCTTTCACTTCAAACAATGCCGTTGCGCCTTCTCCGTCTCCGGCAATCTTCTTTGCCAGATATTCATTAATCCTATGGAGCGCTTCTGCAAATTTCTTATAATCCTCACTGCCATATACAATTTCTTCATTTCCTGCCAGACCATTTGCCAGAAGGAGAACCGTATCATTGGTAGAGGTATCCCCGTCTACGGAAATCATATTATAGGTATCGTCTACATCTTCGCTTAATGCTTTCTGTAATGTTTCTTTCGAAATCACTGCATCTGTCGTAATAAAGACAAGCATGGTACACATATTCGGATGGATCATACCGGAACCTTTCGCCATACCGCCAATAGTAACCGTCTTACCGCCAGCTTCAATTTCCACTGCCAGCTCCTTCTCGCAAGTATCTGTAGTCATAATAGCTTTTGCTGCCAACGTTCCACTTTCTAAAGAAACGTTTTTATTTCCTGCAAGCACTTCAATACCAGCCACTACTTTCTCCATAGGGAGCTGTTTTCCGATGACACCTGTTGAACCGATCAGTACGCCTCCCTCAGAAATATGTAAATATTTCGCAGCAGCTTTGGCTGTTTCCTTACAATATCCAAAACCTTCGGCACCGGTACAGGCATTGGCAATGCCTGAATTTACAATCACTGCCTGCACCTTAGCGCCACTTTTTACCACTTCCCGATCCCATTTTACCGGAGCTGCCTTCACTACATTTTTCGTAAATGTTCCTGCCGCCTCACACGGAACCTGACTGTAGACCAATGCCATATCTGTTCTGTCTTTGTATTTGATTCCTGCCGCTGTTGCTGCCGCCTCAAACCCTTTTGCCGCTGTTACTCCGCCTTTGATCTCTTTCATCCTATCCTCATCCTTTCTTCTGTCTATTTACCCTATTGTATAAATGCTGTAATATTTTTTTCATTTAACGTAAAATCATAATAATTTAAATCTTCTCGTTTCGTCCAGCCGATTTCTTTCCAGAATGCATTTCCAATATCATTTTTTGTAAATGCAATCAGCGAAACCTTACTGATCTGCTCTTCTTTTAACGCTTCCATAGCAAATCCTACCATGGCTTTTCCAATCCCTCGCATTCGGTAATCTTTGTGAACGCAAACATGATACAGGCATCCTCGTCTTCCATCGTGCCCACACAAAATAGCTCCTACGATTTTATCGTCTTCCACAGCTACTACACTGGTTGTAGGATTTCGTTTCAAGAATCTTCCCACACCTTCACAAGAGTCGTCTACACTTCGGATTCCAAATCCCTTAATGCTGTTCCAGAGTTCTCTCACCTGTGGATAATCCTCCATTGTCATCACTCTAATCATTTGCATCCTCCTTTTTACCCGAGTTAAACTATTTTATTTCTATGGAAACATTGGTATCATCTTCAATCCCTCATCTTCCGATAGACCAAACATCAGATTCATATTCTGAACTGCCTGACCTGCTGCACCTTTCACCAGATTATCAATGGCTCCCATCATAATGATCCGATTTGTTCTTACATCAATTTTAAAATTAATATCTACATAATTACTGCCTTCTACCCATTTCGTTTCCGGACAAACATCTTTCTCTAAGATACGGATAAACGTTTCATTTCCATAATACTTTCGGTAAACAGCCTTCACATCTTCATAAGTCACATCTTTATTGAGAGTTGCGTACTCCGTTGCCAAGATTCCACGGTTCATAGGAATCAGGTGGGGCGTGAAATTAATCAATACCTTCTCCCCGGACGCATAACCCAACTGCTCCTCAATCTCCGGCGTATGTCTGTGAGACGCCACGCCATAAGCTTTTATATTCTCATTTACCTCGCAGTACAGATTCGGAACTTTTGCGCCCCTTCCTGCACCCGAAGTCCCCGATTTGGCATCTACAATCAATGTGTTCATATCAATGATGCCTTCTTTCGCCAACGGATATGCCGTCAAAATAGAACATGTAGTATAGCATCCGGGATTGGCAACCAGCCGCGCGCCCTTTATTTTCTCACGATTCACCTCACACAGCCCGTACACTGCTTCCTCTATAAACTGTGGACTCTTATGTACAATACCGTACCACTTCTCATAGGTTGCCACATCTTTAATACGGTAATCCGCACTCAGATCAATCACCTTAGTTTTGGATAAAATATCCTCACTCAGAACAGAAGCACAAAATCCCTGAGGTGTGGCTGTAAATATAACATCTGCCTGCTCTGCTAATTCTTCAATGTTATCATCCAGACATCGGTCCTCTACAACCTTAAACATGTTTTGATAGATGTCCGCATATTTCTTGTCTATGTAGCTTCTGGAACCGTACCATATAACTTCCGCCTCCTTATGCCCCTGTAAAAGTCTTACTAATTCACCTCCGGCATAGCCGGTTGCTCCGATAATACCTACCTTAATCATAGCCAACCTCCTTTTGTTGAGGACGTAGTAAAGTTTAAAAGGGCTACGTCCTCAATTGCATTTTGACCTGTACCTAATTGTCATATGGGGTGTACCCAAATTAAAATACTCGCATAATTATACATCTAATTTGTATATTATGCAAGTATTTTATCATTAATAATTCTGCTTCTATGATTTATTCTTTTTTCAAAACCAGTTTCCACTTCTTCGCCACAGGATCTGTCACTACGTTCTGATAACGATAAATGCTGACTACAATTCCAAACAGTACCGCCAAAATAACTGTTCCGCTGCTACCGATACTGATAAACGGACAGTACACACCGCCGAAAAGATTGCAAATGCCTAAATTCCCCAGAACGTATACGATCATTTGCACGAACATTGCCAGTATACAGCCTACTCCCATAATTCTCCCAAGATAATTCTTCTGCCTTAATGTACTTCTTAAAAGCTTCACGAGCATGAATACGATCACTCCTACAAGAATTGCTGTCGGAATCATTCCGTAAAAGGAAATAAAATACGCCAGCCCTAAATCTGTACCGGGACATGTTCCAAGCGCCTGCAAGGATTCCTCGCTTGTGCCAAGTAATCTGCTGTTTAGAAAAGCCGTACGAAGGGATTCAAAGAAAAAACTGTATTCCGAATTACTCAAGGTTAAGATCGCCTGCAGCCTCTGCCTATGATATGCATAACCAAAGTTCCAAATATATGCGCCATACACTACAGGAAAGAGAACCATCAGACCAAGAATACCTCCCATAGTTCTCTTTTTCTGAACCTGAAACCATCCATTTCCTATTGCCCACAACAGCATGATCAAAAAAATCATCACCATTAAAAATGCTGTAACGAAGCTTGGATAATGCGCGATCAGAAACGTCGGAAATATCATCCACAATAAACATTTACCTATAGCCAGGTACCCTTGCCCACGATAGGAATACAAGATCCCTCCGAATAACGGAATAAATAAATATGCTACAGCTCTCAAGTCCAACGTATATCCCCCAAGAACAAGCCAGCCTTGCGAACCGTTTATAACCGTTGCAATGGTCTGTATAACCACAAACATAAAAACCGAAAATACAACCGTTAATTCTCTTGCCCATTTCCCGATTCTGCTATAATCCAAACGGCAGACTCCAAACGTGATCAGACATAGGAACACAACATCCGTGATCGACCACAACGTAATATGTCCAAGCCCTGCCGGCGTTGTAGACGCCCACGCATTTTTCGCCAGTCCCATTTCTACCATCATACGTAGAAAAAAGCAGAAAAAATACAAAAATGCTATCATTCCCGTCGACTTTCCCACACTTTTCGGTCTGTGGATCCTATCCATATCCACACCGACTTCCACAGGATCTCCCATCTCCAAAACCGCAGCGGTTTCTGCTTCCGTCTCTTCCATGCCCATAGCTATAAAATCAGCTTTCTGCTCCTCAATATGATTTTCCAACTCCTTTTCAATCAAAGGCAGCGACTTTTTATAGCGAACCTGTTCTGTCAGCGTTTCCAGATATTTTTTCTTATCCATAACAAACACCCCCAAGCACCTGAACCACTGCCTGTGAATATTCTTTCCACTCTTTTGTTTTTTCCCGCAGCTGTTTCTTCCCGGACTTTGTAAGACAATAATACTTCCGTATCTTCCCTCCGACTTCTTCCTCATAAGTACTCACATACTCCTGCTCTTCTAATTTATGAAGAATCGGATATAAAGTGCCCGCTTTTAACTCAAACACATTCATAGATCGTTCCCGCAGTGTTTCAATCATTTCATAACCATACATATCCTTTTCGTCCAGAAGTTTCATCAATAACATAGAATTACTTCCTGACAGTAAACTTTTATCAATCGCCATATTTTTCTCCTTTCACATATAGAACATCTATATATTATTATACATAGACCTTCTATACATGTCAAGCATTTCATTTTATACATTTATATTGCATATTTTGTATATTTTAAACATTTTTCCATTTTTCTCTTGCATATTTATAAATTATAGTGTATAGTAATCCTTGCAATCAAAAATTGCATATTTATTCAACGAAAATATTTTTACATACAGGAGGTTTACTATTATGAAAGAGAAGGTTGTATTAGCTTATTCAGGCGGACTTGACACTACTGCAATTATTCCATGGTTAAAGGAAAATTTTGATTACGAAGTAATCTGTTGCTGCGTAGACTGTGGACAGGAAGAAGAATTAGACGGATTGGAAGAACGTGCCAAACTATCCGGCGCTTCCAAATTATACATTGAAGATATTGTTGACGACTTCTGCGATAATTACGTTGTACCTTGCGTACAGGCACATGCAATCTATGAAAATAAATATCTGCTCGGAACTTCTATGGCTCGTCCTGCTATTGCAAAGCGTCTCGTGGAAATCGCCCGCAAAGAAGGCGCTACTGCTATCTGCCACGGCGCCACAGGTAAAGGCAACGACCAGATCCGTTTTGAACTCGGCATTAAAGCGCTTGCACCGGACATCAAAATCATCGCACCGTGGCGCATGACAGACGTATGGACGATGCAGTCCCGCGAAGATGAAATTGCATACTGTAAGGCACACGGCATCGACCTTCCGTTTGATGCAAGTCACAGCTACAGCCGTGACCGTAATTTATGGCACATCAGCCACGAAGGCTTAGAATTGGAAGATCCGGCATGTGAGCCAAACTACGATGATTTATTAGTCCTCGGTGTTTCTCCTGAGAAAGCACCGGATCAGGCAGAATACGTAACTATGACCTTTGAAAAAGGAGTTCCAAAGAGTGTTAACGGCGTGGAAATGAAAGTCTCCGATATTATCCGTAAATTAAATGAACTCGGCGGAAAACACGGCGTTGGTATTTGTGATATTGTAGAAAACCGCGTAGTTGGCATGAAATCCCGCGGCGTATACGAAACTCCAGGCGGAACTATCCTTTATGAAGCGCATCAGCAGTTAGAGGAGCTGGTATTAGACCGTGCAACCTACGAGGTAAAAGAAGAAATGGGCAACAAGCTTTCCCAGATTGTATACGAAGGCAAATGGTTCACACCACTTCGCGAAGCAGTACAGGCATTTATCGAAAGTACACAGGAATATGTTACTGGAGAAGTAAAATTCAAACTCTACAAAGGTAACATTATCAAAGCGGGAACGACTTCTCCGTACTCTCTGTACAGCGAATCTCTGGCAAGCTTTACAACCGGTGACCTTTACGACCACCACGATGCTGACGGATTTATCAATCTGTTCGGATTACCGCTGAAAGTTCGTGCTATGAAGATGGCAGAAGTGGAAAAAAATTAAAAAGAAACACAAAACGGCATAGGACTGTCTATGCCGTTTCTTTACGTTTCCTTCGTTTTCTTTCTTTTGTCTTCTTTCTTGCACATATCAAGCTCCCCTCCGTCAGGAGTGCACCGATCACCACATAGACATCCGCCAGATTCGCGGTAATGTTTGAGAGAAAGGAATGCTTACTCTTAAAGCCGATATAATCCACTACTTTTCCCCGGATCATCCGGTCATAAATATTACTCACCGCTCCGGCAGTGACGAACACCATGCCCAGTTTCCGAAAGAATCTTCCATTCTTCCAAAACAGCCAAATATCGTAGAGCACAACAAATCCCCCGGCAGCCACCGAGCCCATACGCACAATCTCCGGGCGCTTCTCTAACACATTCAAAAGAAAGCCTTTGTTATGCACTTTCCGAAGTACAATCCGGGGAATCCTGGTGTCCCGCTCTTCCTCTCCTTTAAAAGTGTCTTCAATATACTGCTTGACTCCCATATCAATACAGATCAAGAAAACCAGCAACGCGCCCATCCACACCGCCACTATATCGCTCCTCTGATGTGCTCAATCTCTTCTTTGAGTTTCTCAACTTTTTCCTCACGCTTTTCAACAGACTCACAAACTGCTATATAGTCCATATCTGAAATCTCACTGTTGCAAAATTTCTCATATACCATACGCCCAATATCCAGAAGATCCCGATCATTTGCCCTCTGCAACGAACGAATATCGCTTTTCAATTTCTGGATTTCAATCGTCTCTTCCGTCTTTTTTCCTATCTCACTTGCAACATCTGTAATCCGTTTTCCCAATTCTTCAAAAAAATCTGCCATAGCTTCCATCTCCTTTTTTCTCTTTGTATCACTATTACAATCGGCGCAGAGTATCCAGTGAGCGATACAAGTTCATCGTTCCGTACCCCCACTCTTTATTCGGAAATTGCATTTGCGGTCTCTGCTCTGCCCCAAGTATGATCAGATTCCGTACTTGGCTGGTCGTAATCCCCCTGGACCCCGGCTGCCCTGCTACCCACTCCAGAAGAAGCGCTATCCCGCCCGCCACAATGCCTGTCGCCGCGCTGGAACTGCTTCCGGTAACAAACCTTCCGACCGGATCTGCTCCTGTAATCTCTACTCCCGGCGCCGCAAAATCAGGTTTGATACGTCCATCTCTAGTATAACCTCTCCCCGAATTAATATCAACCGAATTTTCCCTGCTATTATAATATGCAACCGTTATAGAATTTCTTCCCGTCCCGGGTTCTGTCAGTGTAGTATCCGGATCCGCTTCCAAAAAAAACACTTCTCCGTCCAGAAATTCACGAACCGGAAGCCACAGATGAAAATCTCCTCCTGACATTTGCAACGGCTCTACATGAACCCTCCAGATACCAGGAGCCGGATTACGGAACCTCAAAAAAATAAGCTGAGAATCGTTATTCTCAAGTAGTAACCTGTATTCGACTTCCACCTCTGTCCGCTCAAATGTAAACACAAAATTATAGCGGTACCCCTGCCGCAGGGAAATCTGTCGCGTCTGCTCTCCTGACGGAGACGTAATAGACATAGTTACTACATTCGGAAGCGTAGACCAAAGTTCTGTCACAAACCCGCTGACACCTTCGCCCACACGGATCTCTGCCGTCACTGTTTCCCTTTTACCGTTAAACGTATGATAAAAATGATGTCTTTGATCCGCCTCATTTCCGCCTCCGATCACTACGCAACGGTTCAATAGCTGCGCATAAGAGTCCAACATAGAGGATAACAAAGACGTGCCGTTATGTCCTCCAAAATTTGTTCCCATGGCGATACAGATGACAAGAGGCATCTCCATCTTCTCGGCAAGACGGTGCAAATATTTTAACCCCAGCATAATATCATTTTCCTGAAAACAGAGTGTGTCCTCTCGAATGGCATAAAACTTTTTTAAATACTTTTTTGCTTCCTTTAATTTAACGACTGCAATTGTGGCTTCCGGCGCCGCTCCCAAAAACTGATGTTCTACATCGGCGCTTCCCGCCGCCACACTGGCAAGAAACGTGCCGTGTCCGTTTTCATCCCGACTTGGCACAATTTCTGCCGGATTCAAAGAGCGAAGAGCCGTATCAATATCCTCACTCGTATATTCGCTGCCAAACTCTATTCCCTCCGGCGCTGTCCCACTTTGCACTGTCTGATCCCAAATAGCGGCAATACGAGTGCTTCCGTCCACATTCCGAAACACCTCATTTTGATAATCGATGCCCGTATCAATAAAACCGATCATTACATGTTCTCCCATAAGCTGTAACGTAGGATAATTCTGTACTGCCGAAATTCCGGCGTCATTCAAGGCATCCGTATCCAGCAGGGCGTAGCAGTTCGGAATCGAATTGTACCAGTAACGCTCAATTGTAAGCGGCTCTAATGCTGCACTGTCTACATACTCCGCCCGGTACTCAAAATCCATCTGCTGAAAACACATTCTGTCCGACGACACTTGATAATTATCCCAATTCCTGGACGGCGGTATAATAAAATCCCAGTAATCCTCCGACAAAATCATTTCACGACAAGACATAGCATTGGCATGCAAGGATATGCCTTTCTTATTTTCACCATTATCTTTCACAAAAAATACCTCATATGCTTTTTAATAAGCATATGAGGTATTCTGTTTCGCCATGCGCGGACTTTAAGAACCAGGATGTAAGTGTTTATGCAGCATACGATCGATAATCTCTACGGATTCCTCGATTCCGTAGCTTGCACTGTTAAAACAAATATCATAGTTCTCTGCAGCGCCCCATTCGAGCCCGGTATAATAACGAAAATACCGCTCATGTTTCTTATCCAGTCTCTTTAACTGACGGGCTGCCTGCTTATAAGTAATCCCCTGCACTTCCATAATTCGGCGCACCCTCTGTTCAAAAGGGGCTGTAATAAAAATACTTACATGCGGAATATGATTATTTGCCAGAATCACATCTGCGCAGCGTCCCATAACGATAAAATCTTCTTCTTTCGCCTTCTGGCAGAGCAGATCGCTCTGATTAAAGAAGATCGCATCTGCTTTCGTCAATCCGTGATAACGATTAAATTCCTTGAACCGCTGACGGATTCCATGAGGTGCGTCAAATCCCTTCTGATATTTGTTTTCCATTACCACATATCTATGATTATCGTGATCATGGATACCATACGCCTCCTCACGCTCCACCTCCAGTCGCTTCAAAACCTCACTGAAGATCTCTACATCATAGTAATTGATCTTCAACGCGTCAGCCAGAGCAAACCCTATATCATTTCCTGCGCTTCCCTGCGTACGCCCGATGCAGATAACCATATGGTCATCCTTTTTGAACTTCTGATGCAGATTAGAGGTATTCAGTCTAGCTCTCTTCTCATTGACAATATCTACCTTTCCAAAGCTGGTCGGCAGCGTTGCGATTTCTTTTAAAATCGCGTCATATTCCCGCATCAGACGAGATTTATCTTCTTTGTTCCGAATAGTTCTCGCCATATTACTGATCATGGCAAGCTCACTTCTGAGCAAATGTCCCTGTGGCTGTTCTGCCATAATATTCACAAGGTTTTCTACACAGGTACGGCGGTCTGACGCAAATACACGTCCCAGAGAAGATCCTACACATTCGTATACTTCCGTGTCCAGATCATACATGCGCTCTGCAATTTCTACACATTTTTCAAGATTCTCTTTCAAACTTACCCACCTCCTCTACAGAAAAAATACCAGTGTATCTATCAAAAATACAGGAATCAAAAATACCAGCGACCACACGATATACCCAAAGAAAGAAGGCATACGCACACCATTTTCATCCGAGATCGATTTCACCATAAAGTTCGGCGCGTTTCCAATATATGTGTTCGCGCCCATAAATACGGCTCCACAGGAAATAGCAGTCAGCATCTGGTTCGAAATTGTACCTACCGTCGTTGTCATACCGTGAGCAAAACCAAGGGTTCCCGCTGTTGTCAAAAACACCAGATAGGTTGGCGTGTTGTCCAAGAAGCTTGAAAGAGCTCCTGTCACCCAAAACATTTCAAAAGGCTTTGTAAGACCCAAACTTGCACCATGAGCTTTCAAAAGCATAAGCGCCGGCTGCATGGTAATAAAAATACCGATAAAAAGTACCGCAACTTCTCTGATCGGCCCCCAGTTAAAATGGTTTCGAACACGAATTTCTTCTTTTGTTGTCTTAAAAGACAAAAATGCTGCCAGAAGAATAATTGCCATTTCAATCAAAGACGCAAAGGAAAGTGTCACTTCACCTATAATATGGATTCCCAGCGGATGCCCGGAAGCATCCTGAAAAGCCGGTAGCCCCGGAAGCATACCACTTAAAATGACAGCTCCTACGATCATAACTACATAAATCAGATTATGCGCCCCGTCAATATGGACGTCCGTTCCCGGTTTGCTAATATCCGGCTTCAGTCCGCTGGCAACATCTTTGCGGTACGCTCTCCTGTCTACAAAATAAAACACCGTCAGCAAAAGAACCATATTGAAGATCAAAATACCGAACAAGTGTAAGCTCCAAAAAAACGGAACTCCTCTCATAAATCCCATCAAAAGCGGCGGATCGCCAATCGGCGTAAGACATCCGCCCATATTGGATACAAGAAAAATAAAAAATACCATCAAATGCCTTTTTCTTCTTCTCCAGGCATTCATCTTAATGACCGGTCTGACCAGAAGCATGCTGGCTCCTGTCGTACCAATACAGCTTGCAAGCAGTGTTCCAAAAGCTAGTAATGCGACATTAATGCGCGGAGAGCCTGCAAAGTCTCCCTCCAATGTAATATTACCTGCCACACAGAACAGACCGAACAGCAATACAATAAAAGTAAGATAATCGTTAAACACACACTCTAATACAGTTTCTGCCGAAAGCCCGACACCATATTTCAATGCAAACGGAACAACAAACAAAAGCGCCCACACAGCAACGATCATCGGCTGATATTTTTCCCACCATTCGCCTTTTACAAGAGGAAGAACCGCAATACAAAGTAATAGTCCTGCAAACGGAACACACATCCATAACGGAACAGATGCTGCCACCGCCTCGTTTCCTGCTTCCTTTGCCAAAACTGTCATAGGACTTCCTGCTGCCATCGCGAGCAAGACGCCACAAAACGCAATGATTTTTTTCACATTGATTCCTCCTAACCTTCCTGTCCCCTCAAAGTAATCACCGGTCCACCGGTTCCTTCGATATATTCTTTCGTAATTACCACATGTCCGATACTGTCATCCTTTGGAATCTCATACATAATATCCAGCATAAACTCTTCAATGATGGCACGCAGCGCCCGGGCTCCCGTATCCTTCTCCATTGCCTTTTTCGCTATCGCCCGAAGTGCATCCTCATGAAACTCCAGACACACCTCATCCAAGGCAAGAAGTTTCTGATATTGTTTAAGGATTGCATTTCTTGGTTCTTTTAATATTTTCACCATCATATCCTCGTCCAGCCCTTTTAATGTAAACACAATGGGAAGACGGCCTAAAAACTCCGGAATCATACCGAAATTACGCAAATCCTCTGTCTGCACCTTCTCGAGAATGGTCTTATCCTTATCGTATTTGTCCTTTAAGTCTGCCCCAAAACCAATCGAAGCCTGCTTCGTCAGTCTTTCTTTAATGATCGTATCCAGATCCGGGAAGGCTCCGCCGCAGATAAATAAAATGTTTTTTGTATTCACTGTGGTAAGCGGAACCATAGCATTCTTACTGTTAGCCCCCACCGGAACTTCCACTTCACTTCCTTCCAGCAGTTTCAGCATCCCCTGCTGTACAGACTCTCCGCTTACATCTCTCTGGCTTGTATTTTTCTTCTTGGCAATCTTATCAATTTCATCAATGAAAATTATGCCCTGCTCTGCCTTCTCTACATCATTATCTGCCGCCGCAAGAAGTTTGGATACCACACTTTCAATGTCATCGCCTATGTATCCTGCCTCTGTCAGAGACGTTGCATCCGTAATGGCAAGCGGTACGTCCAAAAGGCGCGCCAATGTCTTAACAAGATATGTCTTGCCGGAACCTGTCGGTCCGATCATCAACATATTTGACTTCTCAATCTCAATATCGTCCATCGTATCCGTGGCAACTCTTTTATAATGATTATATACTGCCACAGACATGGCTTTTTTCGCATGTTCTTGTCCCACTACGTATTCATCCAGCCTTGCCTTAATTTTATGAGGCGCCGGAAGATTCCGAATATCCACGAGAGGTTTTCTTTCTTCTCCCTCTTTTTTCTTCTTGATCTTCTGCTTTTTCGGAATTGCCTGCTCCAGATCAGACAGATTCATAAACTGAATTCCGGGCATATTCATAAGCTGGCTCAAATCAAGCTGGCTGTTATTCATGGCATCAAAGCTTTTCTGCATACAATCGTTACATACAGAAATGTTATTGGGCAGATCGATCATCTTTCCCGCAACACTTTCCGGCCGACGACAGACAAAGCATACTTTCTCGTACTCATCCTCTTTTTTATCATCTGTCGGCTCTACTGTAACATCCTCTGCCTTTTCAATCACTTCCACTTCATTTTCACTTACATTTTTATTTTCCTGATCAGACATATTTTCCCCTTCTTTCTTTTCTTCTATCAGTAAAATTGTTTACTTTGTCATCTTGATAAAATCTTCCTCCGAAATAATCGGTATTCCAAGCTCATTTGCCTTCTTATTTTTGGAAGATGTAGAGGTCACATCATTGTTAATGAGATAATTCGTTTTCGACGTAACCGAACCTGTTACCTTGCCTCCAAGCCTCTCGATCAGCTCCTTGACCTCGTTCCGGTTAGTAAAATGTTCCACATTTCCGGTAATTACAAAATTTACACCGGAAAAAATCTGCTCTCCCTGCTCCTGTGTTTCCTTCGTAATCGTAAGCTCCTCCAACAACCTATAGAGTTTTTCTACATGAAGCTCCTCCTTAAAATACCCCGAAAATGCTTCTGCAAGCACAGTTCCGATTCCTGAAATAGCATTTAACGCCTCTTCATCCGCATGGATCAATCTATCCACATCATAGTCAAATTCTTTACAGATTACTTTTGCGTTTGCCAGCCCGATTCCTGTAATCCCCAGCCCGTACACTACCTTCGGCAGCGTTGTATGGCGTGCTTTTTCCACGCTTGCTATGAGATTATTGTAAGATTTTTCCCCAAATCCCTCCATGGACTGAATTTCTTCTTTGAATCGATCCAGATGGAACAGATCTGAAAATTCTCGGATATAACCTTTCCCGATAAATTTCTCCAGCGTAGACTCCGAGAGCCCCTCGATATTCAGTGCATCTCTGCTTACAAACAGCGAAAATGCCTTCACATGTTTTGCCTGACAGTCCGGGTTCATGCAATACAGCGCTTTGGCGTTGCTTACCTGTTTTATCTTCGTATCGCCGCCGCACACCGGACATTGCTTCGGAATATCTTTCACACCGCTCCTCGTTAAGTTGTCCGCAATCTGCGGGATGATCATATTCGCTTTGTAAACTTCGATTTCATCACCCACGCCAAGCTCCAATTCTTCCATAATGCTGATATTATGAACACTGGCGCGGCTCACTGTTGTTCCTTCCAGTTCTACCGGTTCAAAGATTGCCACCGGATTAATAAGTCCTGTTCTTGACGGACTCCACTCAATCATTGTAAGCCGTGTTTGTCGTATTTCGTCCGCCCATTTAAATGCGTAGGAATCTCTTGGAAATTTGGAAGTTTGTCCCAGAGATCTTCCATACTCCACATCATCATATACTAGCACAAGTCCATCGGATGGAAAATCATTTTCTGCAATTTTCGCAGAAAATTTTTCTACTTCCTCTTCCACGGTATCCCTTGTTACCAAATAATGCTCCACCACTTCAAAGCCCTGCCCGGACAACCACTCCATTTGATACAGTCTGGAATTTCGAAAATCCACTCCATCTGCCTGTACCAGATTAAACGCGTAAAATCTAACGTTTCTCTTTGCCGTGATCTCGTTATTAAGCTGGCGTACAGAACCGCTGCAAAGATTTCTTGGATTTTTGTATTTTGATTCTACATCTTCAATCTCTGCATTAATTTTCTCAAAATCTTTATAGCCGATCACTGCCTCGCCCCGCAAGATCAATTCTCCGTCATATGCGATTTTCAGTGGTACATTTTGAAACACTCTGGCATTATTTGTAATAACTTCTCCTACCTCTCCATTTCCACGGGTAACTGCCTTATATAATTCACCGTCTCTGTATGTGAGAACGATTGTAAGCCCGTCCATCTTCCAGGACATCACTGCCTTTTGCTCTCCGAGAAATTCTTTTAACTCCTCCACGTCCTTAGTCTTATCCAGAGAAAGCATGGGTTTCTCGTGACGCTCCTTGGGGAGCTCACTTAACACTTCATATCCTACGTTCACTGTCGGACTGTTAGACAGCGTAATTCCCAGTTCCTTTTCTAATGCAAGAAGTTCATCATAAAGCTTATCATACTCATAATTGCTCATGATCTCCTCGGCCTCTTGATAATACGCCCGCCCTGCTTTATTTAACTGTTCTACCAGCTCCTGCATTCTTTCCTGCTTCTGTCTGCTCATATAATTCCTTTAACTCCTGTTTTGATAATCTTCTCACCGCTCCCGGCTTCAAGTCTCCAAGCTCTATATTCATAATCCTTACTCTGACCAGTTTCTTCACTTTATATCCAAGAGCCCCGCACATTCTGCGAATCTGTCTGTTTAATCCCTGCGTCAGCACAATGGAAAACGTATACTTGCCGAACACCCTGACCTGACATGGTCTGGTCACTTCATCCAATCCTTTTTCTTTATCTTTGATCCGAACGCCGCGCTCCATCTTCTCTTTAAAATCCTCGGAAAGCGGCCTGTCCACGGTCACTTTATACTCTTTTTCATGTCCATATCTGGCGCGCATCATAGCGTTGATCAGATCTCCGTCATTGGTCATAATAAGCAGACCTTCCGAATCTTTATCCAGCCTGCCTGCATAAGTCACCCGCACCGGATAATTCAGAAACCGGATGATATTTTTCTTCTCGCGCCGATCCTCCGTGCATACGATCCCTGCCGGCTTATTGACCGCCAGCACAACCTTTTCGTTCCCGGATTTTATCTGCTTTTTTCCGACTCTCACTTCCTGACCGTCACGAACCTGCATACCGGGAACTGCTATTTTACCGTCCACCGTTACACGCCCGCTCTCAATCAAACGGTCTGCCTCCCGACGGGAACAGATTCCGGCTTCACTCAAATATTTATTCAATCTTATCATGATTGTTTCTCCATGAAATTATGATAATTTTTCAAATATAAACCACATAGATTATTCTGCGCACTGTATTTCCACAAGCCACTGTAATCTAATGATTAAATTAATATTATAGCATATTTTTATGTAGATAACAAATACCATGCCTTTAAAAAACCGGACAAAATTAAAATTAAAATTAAAAAAGTGAAGTGGAAATAAACTTTTCACTTCACTACAAAATTAAAAACTAGTGGTGCATTTTGTCTACATTCTTGATATAATAGGCGCGTAGTCACTAATTATATTTTCAGATCAACCTCAAGGAGTTTACATAGATATGATCACCATTCCTTTGAAAACAAAAGCTTGTATGTCCCATCTCCTCTTGAAAGACACTTTTGATACGTTTTCTTTCATCGAAGGAGAAATTACAACCTTTAACAAGTTTACTATAGATGGATTCCTACAAAAAGATTTTTACGAAGAAGCACCAAAAGATACCCATTCTCATTGGAAAGATGTGCGGGAATTCTGCTTCGGTATTATTCGTGGAAAACGGACACCGCTTTACTTTAAGCTCATCCTGTCTCTTGCACCCGAAAAATTTGCAGATTTCTTAAAGGAATACGAAGTCAGCGGTTTCCACCCGGAAACTATACAAGGGATGTATTTGAATCTATCTTATGACGGAACAAACCTTACCTGCATCACCGGGATTTCCCTGAAAACCTTTACTATGGACAAAACACTGGAAAAAGCATGGGATACATATGCACAAAAAATGTTGCTGAACTTAGAACTGGTGCTTTAGGCATTTTTATTTTTGTTTCTACTCTACACCTCGTATCCTTTCTACAACTGCTCCTCCTTTCACGATCATTCTCTGTATAATAAGTGGCACGGTTACACACACGATTATGACAACTGCCGCCATTGCAACTACCGGAAGAAACGGCACTTCAAACGGCACACCTCTGTAATTCATAGGCTGATACAGATAATAAGTAATCCCGGTTCCAAAAGTTGCAGTCAGAAAAAGAGAACTTCCTGCAAATATTAACCCTTCGGTTACAAGCATCTGTCTTACTTGCTTTTCTGTCATGCCAATGCTCTCTAAGATAGCAAGCTCCGTCCGGCGGTTCTGGATATTTCCGGTCACAGTATTGACATAATTTAATATACCGATAAGCGCTAGGATTGCTACGATACCAATTCCTACGCCCATAAGATTTCCCTGCGCCTTTTCTACCTCTTTGAGCTCCCGAATCTTGGAATCGTAGGAGAAGTCTTTGGAATAAGCGCTGTTTTCCAGTAATTTCATCAAAGCATTTTCTGTCTCCTCGTCGTACTCTTCGTCATAACGAATGCCTGCCTTTGAAACAAATGATTTTACCGCAAATTTTCTCACCACCTGCTCACTGACAATCAGTGTAGGCGGCATTCCAAGAAGCGCTCCTGTGTAATAGTTTTCATCCGTAACCCCTGCGACCTCAAAGGTTCTTATATTTTTTGCTTTTCCATATTCCGCACAGGTGACCTTCTTTCCTGTCAGTTCACTGTCCTTGAACTCCAGATTATTGCGATACACAATACAGGTTTCACCTGCGAGAAACTTTGTTTTATCTACGGGCTCTTTCAACAATTTGTTCAAATAATCAAAATCTGTTTCATCTATCCCTACCATAAACGAACCAAAATTCTCTGGATGTTCCTGATGCTCTTTCCTGTCTTTTTCATAAGGATAGCGCATCCACATATCGTACTCCTCTTCCATCCACCTATCTATAAAATCCGGTTCCCACGGAAACATAATTTCTGCGCTTGTAACTGTGTGAAGCTCTTTCACGCCTTCTGTCTTCTCCATTTCTTCCAACATTTTTTCATCCATAATCTGCGTCCAATTTTTTCGGTCTTCCATTTTAAGTGTGTCATTTTCCACAACCAGATCAAGATTCATAAAATTTCCGACAATCATTCTCGCGCCCTGACTCTTTAGAAGCGTAACCAGAGCAAGGAATACAAATAAACTCATAGTAAGAGACAAAATTACCACCGCTGTTTTCTTCTTGTCCTTTGTAACCTGCTCTTTTGCCATCCGAAAAATCACGTTTCCTTTTCCCGTTTTTCTTATACTTTTTCTGTCGGAATTTGTCCGGTAACCAAGAGCTTCCACCGGGGATATAGACACCGCCATTTTGACAGGCTTACGGCTTCCGATATAAACAGTGAATCCCGTAACCGCAATCGTCAGCAAAAATACTGCCGGATGAAACAGAACCGTAACTTCTTGCTCCCTTATGCCCAATGTTTTCACAACTGTCGGGATCAAAAAAAATGCCACTATACTTCCCAGCGTTAATCCCATTGTCATTCCAACGAGTGCAATAAACCGCATCTGGCGGTACATAAACCGATGAAGCTGTTTCCCTGTCATACCTACCGTTTGCAGCAGACCATAATACCGAACGTTCCCGGATACTGCAAGATACAAAATATTGTAAATCAGAAGATATGCACAAAAACAAGTGATCAGCACAATACCCAATATACCCAGCAGGATTTCTATTCCATGACTATAATCTGATAAAAAGAACAAATTCTGCTGTTTTTCCAATTCCATACTTTCGATAAATGCCTCCCGCTCTTTCTGAGGCATGTATATTGGCTCAAAATCCATATAGTACCTTGCAGCCGTCACATCATACATACTCCAGCCTGAGCGGTCGAAATATGCTTTCGACATATAAAACACTTCTGTATCTCCGTACCCCTCCCACATACCGGAAATTTGAAATTCTTTCCTATGACTTCCATTGGCATCCGCATATTTCATCATAAATGTATCGCCTACTTCGAGACCTTCCAAGCCACAGGCTTCCAACGCGCTTTTTGTCACCATCACTTCATTTTCATGAACCGGATAGCTGCCCTTCATCCATTTTCTTGCCGGCTTCTTGATCTGATTCCAGTAGGTATCATCCGCCCACACAAAACCTACGTTGGGCGTTCTGTCTTTCTCTGTCTCTTCTGCAAATCCACACACTACTACCGTGCCTGTCCGTTTCATATCCGGGTATTTCTCACAAATCTCCTGCTGTTCTTTCGTAAGTCCGTACAGGATGGCATCATACTCACCGCCATTTAACCGAAGATTCTGTACCTTCTGCATTTTAAAATAAGTAATCCCCACCGTAAATACGCTAAACAGCATAAAAGCAGACAAAACGACCGCTATGACCATGATCAGACTGCGCCTGCGGTTACTCTTCAAAGACTGTTTCGCCATACGGCTGATGACTTTCTCATTGTTATTCTTAAGCACATCCGTCACCTGCCTTTACAATACGTCCATCTTCGATCCTCACGATCCTGTCTGCCATCTGGGCAATATCCTGATCATGCGTGATCAAAACAACCGTCTGCTTAAACTGACGTGCCACAATTTTCAAAAGTCCCATAACGTCATGGCTGGTAGCCGTATCAAGATTCCCGGTCGGCTCGTCTGCAAGAATGATACTAGGCTTGGAAGCAATGGCTCTTGCGATCGCCACCCTCTGCTGCTGCCCGCCGGACAGTGTTCCGGGAAGGGCCTGCCTTTTCTCTTCCAGTTTCAAAAGTGCCAGAATCTCATCTACAAATGCACGGTCGATTTTCTTTCCGTCCAGTTCAATGGGAAGAACTACATTCTCATATACATTCAAATCCGGCACCAGATTATAACTCTGGAACACAAATCCTACCTTTCTCCTACGGAATATAGCAAGCTGTTCCTTATTCATTCTGCTCAAATTTCTGCCGTCCACAAAAACTTCCCCGGAGGTCGGCACATCCAATCCCCCTATCATATGAATCAACGTGCTTTTTCCGCTTCCCGACTTTCCGATAATTGCCAGCAACTCTCGTTCTTTTACGGCAAAGTCTACCCCATCTAATGCTTTCACGGTATACTCTCCCAACGGATAATACTTTTTCAGATCTTTTGTCTTTACAATCCAAGACTCCATATTATCTACCTCCTATGTCAGTAATAAAGAAGAAGTTCTCTTCATACGAAAAGTATACCGATGAAAAATCACAAAGTAGTCTCACAACATATTTTTTATAATTCGTTGGGCAAATATATCTGAAACTCTGAACCTTTGCCCAATTCTGAACGAACTTCAATATAGCCGTTCTGCAATTCTATGATCTCCCTTGCCAGATAAAGTCCGATACCTACCCCCTCTTTTTCATGCACTTCCGGTTCTCTGTAAAACCTTGTAAAAATCTGCGCCTGCCGTTCCTGGGCGATCCCCTTCCCGGTGTCCCGAATACTCAGCTTCGTAAAAATTTCCTGTCGTTTAACAAAGATATTTATACTCCCACCCGGTTCTGTATATTTTACCGCATTATCCAGAATATTAAAAAGCGCTTCCTCCGTCCACTTCCTATCATGAGATATATAGCATTCCTCCTCCGAATCTACATACAGCTCTATTCTTTTTTTCGCCGCAATAGGCACGATCTGGGCAACTGCGTAAGAAAGTGTCTGCACCAGATTTTCTTTTTCCTTTGAAATCTTTATAACCCCTGTTTCAAGCCTTGACATTTTCACAAGAGTCTGAAAGAGAAAATCCAGCTTATCCACCTGTTTTTCCATCTTATCAAGATACTCCTGCCCTCTTTCCGACTTCATCTCCTGTCTTAAAATTTCTAGACAAAGTTTCTGATTGGCAACAGGTGTCTTTGTCTGGTGTGAAATATCTGAGATCAATTCTTTCAGCCTCTCTTTTGCCTGCCTATCCTCTTGCCTTCTCGCGTCCCAAACATAAGAAACACGTTCCAGCTTCTCACCGATCTTCCCATCTAACGTATCCTTCGTGTCTTCTTCCCACACAATCTCTTTGTCTGAAAGAAGAGCGTCCAAATTCTGCTCCAGTCGGTCTGTAAAATCATAAATATCCCTCTTCTGCCTCCAAAGCTTATTGTATAAACACAAAGTCAGCAATGCAAAAAACAAAATCCCTATGTTATATCCACCCATTGATACCCCATCCCATATACATTTGAAATATACTTATGCTCTGCATCTTCGATTTTACCGCGAAGTCTGTTCATATTAACCGCTAGTGTATGCTTATCCACAAACTGTCCATCAATATCCCACAGGCGTTCCAGCAACACATTATAAGTCAGAAGCTGTCCCCTGTGTGTTAAAAACTCCTGCAAAATCTTAAATTCTGTAGGAGTTACGGCACATTCTCTGCCGCCTGCCTCCACCTTTGCCCGCGAAAGATCTATTTTCAAATATCCATCGTCAAATAGATCTTCCGGCTCTTCTGTTACCAGCTTTAACAAAACTCCGATCTTCTTTAATAAAATCTTCATAGAAAACGGTTTCGTCACATAATCCTCTGCCCCAAGCTCATATCCTGCTAGGGCATCCTCTTCCAAGTCTCTGGCAGTCAAAAATATGACCGGAATATCTTCTTGTTCTTTCACCCATTTACAAAACCGAAACCCCTCGCCGTCCGGCAGATTCACATCCAGGATAATAAGTCCCGGCTTTTGTTCATAGTAAGACAGCCTTGCCTCCTTTATAGAATACGCCGAAGAGACCTCGTAGTTTGCTTCCCTTAACATATAACTGATACTCTGGTTTAATTCATAGTCATCCTCTACCACCAAAATCTTCTGCATCGTTTTCTCCTCATTTTCATTCACTCCGATTACACATTCAGCAGCACAAGCGCTGCTAAAATAATTCCAACCGCTATTTTTTGCCTCGTACTGATGGTCTCCCGAAATACAAATACTCCTGCCAGACTCACCAAAATGATCGCCGACACGCTATACGTCGGATATGCCACCACCGCCGGAACACTTCGCAAGGCTTTTAATAAAAATCTTGCAGAAAAATAATTCGGGATTCCTATGAGAAATCCCCACAAAAAATCTGCTTTAGAAAGTCTTTGTTTCTTATAAACGGCAAGCAATACACAGAGAAGTCCCGCAGCCAAAAATGTATATACCAGAAACTGCTCGGAGAATTCCGGTTTTCCCAACTCCTCATATACTTTAGACATCGCATCTCCGCCGCCTCCGGTGAGAAGAAGCAGAATAAGCCCTGCCTTAAAAGATACATTCGTCTGTTCTTTTTCGAAATTTATTAAGATAATTGCAGCAACTGCCGCCACGAAACCACAGATTTGCAAGACCGTAGGCATTTCTCCAAAGCAAATTACGGACAACACCGTAGGAACCAATACCCCCAGTTTCATAAAAGTTGCAGACAGTACCACACCGTTTTTCTGTACATTAAACTGAAGCAACACAAATCCTGCCAGAAATAATACACCATTTAATGCTCCGAGACACAAAGTCCGCCCAATCGCACTCCCACCAGGAAACAAGTTCCCGAATCCTGTATAAAAACCTGCCAGCAAAAAACAGGCAAGATAGTTTGAAGCTAACATACTGATATTATTTTTCGTATAGTTTTCACTGCATCGCATAAAAATAGAAACGAGCGCACTACTTACAATTGCTAATATTAAATAAAACATTCTCTATACCTCTCCCAATCAAATAAAGCATGTACTTCAACACACAAAAAGAGTAACATGAAGTTTTCTCCATGTTACTCTCATTTTAAGTCCTGTGTCTTATTTCGTCAACAACATCATAATCTCATTGCTTCTCTGCACAAAAGCTGTCATTTCATCCGGATTCAGCGGTTTGTGCGCCAGCATTGCAAGGTCATACAACTGCTTACAGATGAGATTTGTATTCTCGCCGTCTTTGTGGCCTACCACATATTTCACAAGTGGATGGTTCGCATTTAAGATAAGAGTGCTCTCACCTCCCATATCCATGCCCATACCTGCCATACCGTACATCTTCATCATTTCCTGCATACGACGGTTCTGCTCAGACAGTGTGATCATAGAAGCCACATTATCGTCTTTCAGACGCTCGATCTTCACATCCAGCTTATCATTTTCCAACTCTTTACGGAAGATTTCAATCAAGCTGTCAGATACTTTTTTGAATTCTTCTTTATCTTCCTCTGCCACTTCTTCTTTCACATGCTCTGTCACATCTGCGTCAATTCTCTGGAAACGAATGGTCGGGTTGTGCTGCTCCAGCTGTGTAATAAACGCAGAATCAATGTTGTGATTCAAGATCACCGCATCCTGACCCTGATTCTTGAACAGGTTAATGTACTGGCTTTGCTGGATTTCATCTGTGATATAGTAGATCGTTGTCTTAATTTCTTCTACTTTGTTTTCATCCTGGTTTTCTTCTTTCTTGTCATTCGGCTCAACAACCTCTCCGCCGTTTTCTTCCATACAGTCTTTCAGTGTCAAATATTTATGCTCAATATTTTTAAAGAGGATCGCATCTTTCATCTTATCGCAGAATTTCTCGTCTTTCAGGCAGCCGAATTTAATAAATGGGCTGATATTATCCCAATATTTCTCGTAATCCTCTCGCTTGGTCTTACACATTCCTGACAGCTTATCTGCAATCTTTTTGGAAATATAGTCTGCGATCTTATTTACAAATCCGTCGTTCTGTAAAGCGCTTCGGGACACATTAAGCGGCAGATCCGGACAATCGATCACACCCTTTAATACCATCAGGAACTCAGGAATGACTTCTTTGATATTGTCCGCGATAAAGACCTGATTGTTGTATAATTTGATCGTTCCCTCAATGGAATCATACTCCGTATTGATTCTTGGAAAATATAAAATCCCTTTCAGGTTAAACGGATAATCCATATTCAGATGGATCCAGAACAACGGCTCTTTATAATCTAGAAATACCTTACGATAAAACTCCTGATAATCTTCGTCCGAGCACTCGTTTGGATGCTTTGTCCAAAGCGGATGAATATCGCTCAGAGAAACCGGACGTTTCTCGATTTTTACCTTTTCTTTGGCAGGAGAAACCTCTACGGTTTCCTTCTCACCATTTTCGTTTTCTATCTCTTCTGTCTTGGCTTCTTCGTGAATATGCTCAACAACGACATCATCCTCTTTTAAATCCGCCTCATCGATCGTCTCATACTCTTTCTCTGCATTTTCCTTAGATAAGAAAATCTCTACCGGCATGAATGAACAGTATTTCTCAATTACTTCTCTTACGCGGTACTCATTGGCAAACTCTACGCTGTCCTCATTCAGATACAAAGTCATGGTAGAACCGACTTCTGCTTTCGTTCCTTCTTCCATCTCATATTCTGTACCACCGTTACTTACCCAATGTACCGGAGCTGCTCCGTCTTTATAAGACAGGGTATCAATATGCACCTCATCTGCCACCATAAATGCAGAGTAGAATCCGAGACCAAAATGACCGATCATATCGTCCTCTGTAGTCTTATCCTTATATTTCTCAAGAAATTCAGTAGCTCCCGAAAATGCGATCTGAGTAATGTATTCCTCTACTTCCTCTGCGGTCATACCGATTCCGTTATCGGTAAATTTCAAAGTTTTCTCCTCTGGATTAACTTCTACTTTAATACATGGCTTAAAGTCATCCGGGAGTTGATACTCTCCCATCATATCCAGTTTTTTTAATTTCGTGATCGCGTCGCATCCGTTGGATACCATTTCACGCACAAAAATATCATGATCGGAATATACCCACTTCTTAATGATCGGGAAAATATTCTCACTGCTGATAGATAAACTTCCTTTTTTCACTGCCATTTTTATCACTCCTAATTTTATATATATTTCAGCGGAAACTGACCGCCTGTTTTATCTAACAGTAATGATAATACGCAGGAAATTAAAAGTCAACACAAAATTAGCACTCTTTTCGAAAGAGTGCTAATAATTGCATTAAATTTATAAAAAAATTATAAATTCCGGCAAATCACGGCTATTCTATACTTTTCAAAGACTCTACCATGTTAATTTTCTTGAGTTTAAAATACATCACACCATTTACGATCATGGAAAACGCAACGGTAAACAGTAAACTGTAGACATAGCTTGAGAAGTTGATATTTCTTCCGAACATTGCCGCCGGAACTTCTACCGTCTCTATGATAAAGAGATGCAGAACCTTGCCAAGTCCTACGCCCGCTGCCGCTCCGATCAAGGTAAGAAGTATATTTTCCCGGTACACATAAGCCGCCACCTCCGGGTTATAAAAGCCCAGCACCTTTAACGTAGCAAGCTCACGGATCCGCTCGGTAATGTTAATACTGTTCAGATTATAAAGTACGACAAATGCAAGCATACCCGCCGAAATAATCAGCACGATGATCACAAGATTCAAACTCTTTAACATATCGTTTAACTGCTTCTCAATGTCATGCATATAGCTGACGCTTAACACCTCGTCTCTTGCCAGAATATCCTCGCCTGCCCTTTCAAGCTCTGCCTTCCCATAGGAGTCCTTCATGGCAAATATCATCTGGTTGTATTCCGGCTTTTCACCGTACACCTTCTCGTAGTACTTCGGAGTCAGATAAATATAATGCCCCATATAATTTTCACAGATATGTGCAATCTGGATTTCCTTATCTCCGGTCTCCTCATCTTTTACATAGACCGAATCTCCGACTCCCGCATTCAGAAGTTTCGCCGTCTTTTCGCTGATGATCGCTCCGTCGTCGGACAGGCGGTACTCTTTTTTCGTCTTTCGGTCGTGGAAATCTATATAACTTTTGCTTTCCTCCGGAGAACCTAACACCATAATGTAAGTCTCGTTTTCTCGCTCTTTGTTTTTCAGCGTAATATTTTTCATATAAGACTCCATATATCGGTCCAGATTTTGATTTTGCTGTAAATAGGCGTCCAGATTTTTTCTTTCTTCCTCCGTCAAGTCTTCTTCCAGAATAATATTTCCGTCATAGATCTGAATCTCTTTATACTGAAGATCTGCGATCTCAAACACCGAATCTTTAATGCCGTATCCCACCACCATCAGCGCCATACAGCCGCCAATGCCGAAGATCGTCATAAAGAAACGCTTCTTATATCTCATCAGGTTACGGATGGTAGACTTCCAAGTAAAGTTCAGACGCTTCCACAAAAACGGTACGTATTCCAGCAATACACGTTTCCCAATCTTAGGAGACGGCGGCCGCATTAAGGAAGCCGGCTGTTCGCCCAGCTCTCTGACACTGGAAAACAAAGTTGCAAACATCGTACACGCCACTGCCGCCAACGATGCCCGGATGGCATATGCCCAATTATAGGGAACTAATATTTCCGGGATGTGCTGATACATAATTCCATAGGCATAGATGATAATATACGGAAGCACTTTCTCTCCCACCAGCACACCTATCACACTTCCGCCTGCCGTAGCCAGCAGCGCATAGCCTAAATATTTGGAAATGATCGCCCGTTTGCTGTAGCCGATGGCTTTCATCGTGCCGATCTGGATCCGCTGTTCTTCTACCATACGCGTCATACTGGTAAGGCTGATAAGCGCCGCAACCAGAAAGAAAATCACCGGAAATACCCGTCCGATCGCCCGCATGCGGTCTGCATTTTCTCCGTAGCCTTCATACTCCGGCAAAGTACTTCGGTCATAGACGTACCATTTCGGCGTTTCTATCTCCGCAATGTCCTGTTCTGCCTCTTTGATTTCTTCCTCTGCGTCAGCAATTTCTTGCCGCGCCTCCCGTTTCCCGTCCTGATATTCCTTTCTCGCTTCTTCTAACTTTTTCTCATTTTTAACAATCTCTGCCTCGCCCTCTTTTAGCTTCTTTTCCTGAGCGGCGATCTCGACCCGCCCGGAGTCGATCTGAGACTGACCGGAAGAAATCTGAGTCGCCGCTTTATCCAGCTTCTTCTTGTTGCTGTCCAGCAAAGCTTTGGATTTCTTTAACTTCTTTTCCCCCGCCGCCAGCTGTTCCTTGGACTTTTGAAGCTTGGCGTTCTGTTTTTCATACTCTGCCTCTGCAGTCCCCAGGGCTTTCTTCCCCTCTTTTGCCTGTTGTTTCATAACCGCTAAGGTTGCAAGCCACTCCTGAGACGTCTCTTGCGGCGGATTCCCTTCCATAGCGGCAATTGCTCCAAGAAGTTTCTCATAATCTCTCTGCTTCGCATCCAACTGCTGACGGTACTTTTTCAACCCTGCCTCGCCCTCTTTGATACGTTTCCCAGCGGAGGCTTTTGTCTTTTCAAACGCTTTCTTTCCGGCAGAGTATTCTTTCTTCCCCTCTTTCCATTTCTTTAAGCCAATCCGATACTCTTTCCGGGCGTTGTTTATCTCTTTTTGCCCGGACGCTAACGTTGCTTTTGCATTTTTTATCTGCTTCTTTCCGTCTGAAACCTTGTTTTTGGCGCTGTCCAGTTCCGCCTTCCCGTCGTCCAGTTTTTTCTTCGCATCTTTCAACTCTTTTCTGACCTCTGCTTTCGCATCTGCCAGTTCATTTTTCGCGTCCTCAATCTCTCCTTGCGCCTCGTCCACAATTTCTCGATAACGTATCTGCGCCCGTTCTCCGGCAATCCCTTCCACATGCTCCTGTACGCGCTCGACTTTATCCTCGTACTCTTTTGTATAAGCAACCATTTCTTTTGCCCCGGATACTTGCGCATAAGCTTCCGTGTATACATCCAGAACAAAATCTTCCTCCGGCACGACCATAAAACCGGTAACACTTCCGTTCCCAATTGTCGACGAGCCACGTCCGAAAGAAATATAACAGGGACTGTTCCCAACGCCCACTACCTGATACTTTGCTGTTTTCAGTGTATCCGATACCGGATCCTCCGTACCGCTTTGAAGTGTCACCGTGTCTCCTACCCGGTATCCCATATCATCATCCATCAGACACTCTCCGGTTTTCTCCGGCATTCGTCCCTTAGAGACCGTGATCTGGTTCATCTTCTTAGGCTTCGACATCACATGGAGCACATGCTGCTCTTCCTCCGTCTCACTCAAAAGATCACTGCTGTACGCGCCCTCTGCAAATAAAATGCCGTCCACTTCCCCAATGGCACGAACGTCATCTTCTGTAATCCCCATCGTACTTATGGCTTTTATATCCATTAAATTCTCATGGTCAAAATACGCGTCTCCCGTAATACGCATAGACGGTTCGGAGGAACGGATACCGGAAAAAAAAGCCACTCCCAAAGCCACGATAAACAAGATCGATAAAAACCGACCTGCGCTTTTTTGTATTTCCATATAAAAATCTTTATGAGTTGCTTTTTTCTTCATCTGCCACCTCTGTTACCTTACCACTCAATACTGTCAACCGAAACCGGATTGGCATTTTCCGTTACTTTGGACACCTGTCCGTTTTTAATCTGGATCACTCTGTCAGCCATTGGCGCAATGGCTGAATTATGTGTAATCAGGATCACTGTCATCCCCTGCTCCCGGCAAGTGTCCTGCAATAACTTCAAAATCGCTTTTCCCGTGCTATAATCAAGCGCCCCCGTCGGCTCATCACAAAGCAGGAGCTTAGGGTTCTTTGCCAGCGCCCTTGCAATAGACACCCTCTGCTGCTCACCGCCGGACAATTGCGCCGGAAAATTCATAAGACGGTCTCCTAACCCCACACTTTCCAATACTTCTTCCGCATCCATAGGATTTTTACAAATCTGAAGCGCCAGCTCTACGTTCTCTAAGGCAGTCAGATTGGGAATCAGGTTATAAAACTGGAACACAAACCCAATATCGTCCCTGCGGTACGCTGTTAACTGTTTCTGAGAATAGGCGGCGATGTCCTGTCCGTCCACCAGAACCTCCCCCTCGGAAGCCGTGTCCATTCCTCCGAGGATGTTAAGAACGGTGGTTTTCCCCGCCCCACTGGGACCGACAATGACTGCGAACTCTCCTTTTTGAATCTCAAAATCAATGCCTGCCGCCGCCATGATCTCAACTTCACCCATTCGGTATATTTTCTTTACATTTTTTAATGTAACAAATCCACTCATAAATTCCTCCGTAAATCTGCAAAACAACCGGGTTTTGTATGGTTTTTCTTTATTATATCATTTATAATAACAAATGGAAATTATGATTTTCTAAAAGAAACAGAAAGAAGGAATATACATGAACGCAAATTTTCACATCTGCCCCGTCAAAACCGACGAGGACATACGATCCGTCGCTGCCCTTGCCGAAGAAATCTGGAACCAGCACTTCACACCGATCATTGGCAAAGCCCAGGTAGACTATATGGTAGATAAATTTCAGTCCTATAAAGCCTTGAAACAGCAAATATCCCGTGACGGATATGAGTATTTCAAGATCTTTTACAATGGAGACTTTGCAGGATATACCGGAATCCACCAGGAAACTGAGAGTATTTTCCTTAGCAAGCTATATATCCATGAGTCCTTCAGAGGCAAACATCTTGCCACAGAAACTCTAAGGTTTCTCACAGAACTTTGCCGGGAGAGAAAACTCCAAAAAATCTGGCTCACCTGCAACAAGCATAATGATCGCACCCTTCAGGTCTACAACCATCTGGGCTTTCGCATTACGGATTCTCAGGTCGCCGACATCGGAAACGGATTTGTAATGGACGATTATATTCTGACTTATGAGATATAAAAATGACACATACTAAAACCGACGGATGAGCAACTATTGCTCTCCCGTCGGTTTTCTTCTGCTACACTGTTTTCTAGCTTTTTCCGTTGAAACAATACGTACATAATTTGCATGATTCAATACCGATAGACGCGATCAGATCATCCAGCCTGTGATAACGAAGAGAGGTGAAATTCTGCCGTTTACGAATCTCCTCTACCATGTTTTCATAACGCTCTGTCGTCGGATCTGCATACTCATCCAGCACCTCTTGAGAGCACTCGCCGCCCTCTAATTCACGGATGACTCTTCTCGTAATCAGATCCATTTCTGATTTGGAACGTGAGAAGTTCAAGTATTTACATCCATATAAAAGGGGTGGACAGGCAGGTCTTACATGAACCTCTTTTGCTCCGCTGTTATACAGAAACTCTGTGGTCTCCCGAAGCTGTGTACCTCGTACAATGGAATCATCGATCAACAAAAGTTTCTTATCTTTGATCAAAGACTGCACCGGGATCAGTTTCATCTTGGCGATCAGATTTCTCTGCTGCTGATTGCTCGGCATAAAGGATCTCGGCCAGGTCGGTGTGTATTTGATAAACGGTCTCGCATATGGAATGCCGGACTCATTGGCATAACCGATCGCATGGGCAATACCGGAATCTGGAACTCCGGCAACTACGTCCGGGTGCACAGAATCCCCGTCACGCTTTGCAAGCATACTTCCGCATCTATAACGCATCTCCTCTACGTTCACACCCTCATAGCCAGACGTCGGATAACCGTAATACACCCACAAAAACGAGCACATCTTCATTTCTTCCCTTGCTTCGCTCAGTACTTCTACCTTATCCGGTGTAATATAGACAACCTCACACGGACCAAGCTCTTTATAGTCTTTATATCCCAGATTAATATATGCATGACTTTCAAAAGAAACGCAGTACGCTCCCTCCTTATGTCCCAGCACAACCGGAGTTCTTCCATATTTGTCTCTGGCGGCATAAATACCTTCTGGTGTCATGAGCAGAAGCGTCATGGAACCGTCTACAATCTCCTGAACATACCGGATTCCTTCTAAAATCGACTCTTTCTCACAAATAAGCGCTGCGATCATCTCGGTCATATTGATCTGACCGTTAGACATCTCTTGAAAATGAGAATGCGCGCCTTTATATAACTGTTCAAGCAGTTCTTCTGCATTATTTACTTTCCCTACGGTAGTAATTGCAAAACTTCCCAGCTTGGAACTGATGATCAGCGGCTGTGGCTCAAAATCTGAAATACACCCGATTCCGAGATTTCCTTTCATCTCTCCTACATCTTTATCAAACTTTGTCCGAAACGGTGAATTCTGGATATTGTGTATGGCGCGGTTAAATCCCTCCTCGCCATGAGTTGCCATTCCTGCCCGTCTCGTACCGAGATGTGAATGATAGTCTACACCATAGAAAAGTTCTAAAACACACTCCTGTTTTGACGCTACTCCGAAAAATCCTCCCATAGGTCTGTCTCCTTTTATATATAAATCTTCAAGTCGCTCTTACCTTAGAAATTGTAGCACATAGTTCCAAAGGATGTCTAGTACTGTTTCTTATAAATATATCACGAATTATTAATACAATTAATAATTCGTGATAGAAACTGTACGTCTTATGAGCCGGACGGCATATATGGTCTGAGAACCCCTGCCACGTTACTGATCGGCATCGTCTGTAACCATACATGTCCCGGACCGGTAATAACCGTATTGAAAATACCTTCTCCGCCGAACAGCATGTTCTTTACGCCGGGCACACTTTTAATCTCCATACTACAACTTGGAGTCATAGCCGCCAAATGTCCTGTATCCACCACAATCTGCTGTCCCGCCTGAAGCTCATATTCGATCACGTGACCGTCAAATTCCGCAAACACAGTTCCCTGTCCGCTCACTCTCTGCATAATAAAACCCTCGCCGCCAAAAATGCCCGCGCCTAATTTCTTATTGAAGAAAACAGAGAGCTGGACGCTGGCTTCACCTGCAAGAAAGGCACTTTTTTGAAATACCATTTCTCTGCCCGGTTCAATCTCAAAAGCTCTTATGGAACCCGGAAAACTAGAGGCAAATGCGATCATTCCCGGACCGCCCTGTGCAGTATAAATATTCTGAAAGATCTTCTCTCCCGACAGCATTCTCCCGAACGCTTTCCCAATGCCTCCGTTTGTAGTTGTTTCCATCAGCATATTCGGTGACATCCATGACATGCTTCCGCCTTCGTTGATCATCCGCTCTCCGCCTTCCAACTCGCAGATAACAACCGGAAGTGTTTCTCCTAAAATCCTATATTTCATATATTGCCCTCCTTCATTGATTCTGTATTGTTTTTATCATACCACAGCCCCCGGTTCTCTGTCTATTTCACTTTAAAAACAAGAGTACATATTTTATGTACCCCTGCTCAACTCGAATCCTATTTTTAAGATTTTGCTTTCTTCTTGCCGCCTGCCAGCGCACAGTAAAGTACGAAGCCAAGCAAAAGAACCGCAACTGTCATCCACACTGCAAATGTAGTCGTACCCATTGCACTGAACTTGTCATAGTATCCTTTCAGATAAATCACCATGATGATCAGCGGAATACCATATCCTACATACCCTTTTAATATCGCCGGAAACTTCAGTCCTTCTCCGGAATTCACTTCTGCTAAAAAGTTTTCCCATCCCCAGCCGTTCTTTCTCGTAACGAACAATAAGTATCCCAGACTTCCAAGCGGAAGAAGGTTATTCGATACAATGAAATCTTCGAAATCCAGTACCGTACTTCCCGGTCCTACCGGCTGAAAATCAGAGAGCAGATTAAATCCGAATACACACGGAAGGCTCAATACGATGATCAACAGCATACTCACAATAACACTCTTGCGTCTGGACCAATTCAGCATATCCATATCGAAAGAAATGATATTTTCAAACACTGCCACTAACGTTGTAAATGCCGCAAATGTCAGGAACAGGAAGAATAATGCTCCCCACCAGCGTCCGCCCGGCATCTGTGCAAAAATGTTCGGGATCGTAATAAAGATAAGGCTTGGACCTGCATCCGGCTGAATGTTATATGCAAAACAAGACGGAATAATAATAAATCCTGCCATAAGCGCCACAAATGTATCCAAGATCGTAATATTTACAGCTTCTCCGGTAAGGCTTCTGTCTTTTCCCATATAACTTCCGAAAATCATCATCGCCGCAATACCGATAGACAGTGTAAAGAATGCCTGGCTCATCGCGCCGAAAATCACATTTCCGATTCCGATCTCCATCATCTTCTCAAAATCAGGAACAAGATAAAAACGAATCCCCTTGTCTGCTCCCTCCAAAAAGAAGGAATGTATTGCCAGTACGACCATAATAAGCAATAATGCTGTCATCATTACTTTTGTTACACGCTCAACACCCTTCTGAATGCCAAACCAGCAGATTCCGAAGCCTAACACAATCAGGAATATGGTCCAAAACGCCATCGTTCCCGGACTCCCCAGCATCTCATTAAAACCGTTTACTACATAGTCGGAGTCTACCCCCACAAACTCTCCTTTCACACATCGGTAACAATAATAGAGCATCCATCCTGCCACCGTTGTATAAAACATCATAAGCAAGTAACTGCCTAAAATACCAATCCATTTCGTATGGTGCCATTTCGTTCCCTCAGGCTCCAGTTTTTCATACGCTTTTGCAACACTGTAACCGCTTCCGCGTCCGATTGAAAACTCAGTGGCAAGAACCGGTATGCCCATTACAACCAAAAAGATCAGATAAATCAAAATAAAGGCAGCGCCTCCCATTTCACCACATAAATATGGGAATTTCCATACGTTTCCAATACCTATCGCGCATCCGGCCGACACTAAAATAAAGCCGATACGTGAACCGAATTTTTCTCTTTTCATCTTATGTCTCACTCCTTTTCTTGCTATAACCCGTATATTATACAACGTAAAAGAATAAAAATGCAAGCATTAAATTCTCACTTATTTTAATATTTTCTCAACATGTCACCACTGTCGTCCATAGTATTCTCTATCTTTTTTATCACAATATAATAACCGCAGCTTCCACCTGTTTGTACAAATATACGGTCTCCCACCTTATGTCCTTTAATGGCTTTTCCAAGAGGTGACTCAATACTGATAAGCCCCTGCAACGAATTTCCCCGCACACTGGTCACCAGACGATATGTTTCCACCTCATCGTCCTCTTCAAAGTACACATCTACCGTGTTGTTGATTCCCACTTCATCTTCTCTGGAATCATCGGATACAATCTGTGCATATTTTAACATCTTCTCCAAATAGCGGATACGGCTCTCATTCCTGTTCTTGTCCTGCTTTGCGGCTTTGTATTCAAAATTCTCACTCAAATCTCCTTGAGCTCTTGCTTCTTTTACAGCCTCCAGTTCCTTTTTGCGGACAACCAGCTTACGATACTCTATTTCTTCTTTAATTTTCTCAACATCACTTTTCGTTAATTTTTCTCCCACTTTCTTTCTCCTCCTGCATTTTATTCAAATCCACATCCTCTATCCTATAAACTTTTTGTATCATTGTCAATTTCTTTCCTTTTCAATCTGCCTGACCGGAAATATCTTACATAAATACAGACAGAAAACGAAACACCGCCAGACTATACCCGCCGGTGTTTCGTTTTCGCCACTTCTATACTTTTAGAACAAGAGATAGGGATTATAGAATACAAATTTTCCTGCCATAGCAAGGAAAATATAAATAACTGCCTTTCCTTTTATGTACTGCCCGGGTAAGCGAATCTCACACGTAGACACCACCAGTTCCAGATCATCAATTTCTACAGTATCTGTTTTCAAATGTACTCCAAAAATCATCGTAAATATCTTCCAGGCAATATAACCTGCAAATGCCCCCAATATATTGGCAGTCAAATCATCAATATCAAAAGCCCGGAAATTAAAAAGCTGAGAAATCTCGATCAGCATTGAAAACATCCCCCCTATGAGGACGGTCCTTCTTACGTCTCTGCACTCTTTCCAGATAAACGGCAATAAAAAGCCAAGCGGTATACACATCACAATATTTAAAACATATCCCATCCCAAGATCAGAAAACGGTACAAGATTTATATTACCGGATATAAGAGGCGTATTGGTGCGGAGTATATCTGCCAAAAGCCCGATTCCTGTAACTTCGTACACCATCCACACGTATACAAGAAATATGTATATCCAGATAAAGTAAACAGCCCGGCAACGCTTCCCTGTCTTTCGCCCTTTGTATATCAGCCAGAACTGATACAAGAGACAAGGCAGAAACACACTTGCCAGACTGTATAATGTAAATATATTAACTACTCCTTCCATAATTCCTTCTCCTTTCTCACTCGAAACATCTTATATTCTTATTATAGAAACTAAATCTTTATATTCCCGAGAGAAATTTATTAAGGAATTATAAATTTTATTCTTTTTTAATCCTTTATCTTGTAATTCCCAGATACGCATCCACTCCGTCTGCAATTCCGGACGCGATTTTCATCTGATACTCTTCTGTCGCCATCTTCTTGTCCTCCTCCGGATTTGTCATATATCCCATTTCAACGATTGTCACCGGAACTTTTGCCCAATTTACGCCACTCATAGTATCTGTTTCCCATACGCGTTCTTTTTTCGCTCCTGTAACCGCCGTCGCACAATCCAGCACACTCTCAGAAAGCGCCCTGCTCTTTTTATACAATTCGCCGTTATATGGATTAGACGGTGTCTGACAAATAGTCATCATCCCATGGACGCTTTTATTTTCCGAACCGTTGGCGTGTACACGGATAAATGCATCCGCACCTGCTTTATTCGCCACTTCTGCCCGCTCGGCATTGGATATATTAACATCAGCCTTTTCCCGCACCATCAAGACTTCATATCCCCGCGCTTCCAGTTCAGCATGAAGCTTCACAGACACCGCAAGCGTCAACGCGTGTTCCGGCACCCCGGTAGCTGTTCCGCTTGTACCGGATGCCACTTTCGCTTTCATCTCAGACGCTCCCGGCCCTATGGGTTCCTGTTCATTGTTGCCTTTCTCTTGATGTCCCGCGTCAATAACCACCAAGTAACCGTTCTTTTTCTGCTCTTGTTCCTTTTGCTCGTCTATCTCGATCACAAGGTCTTTTACCTCTTTCTTATCGGTTTTTTCCGTATTTTCTGCTTTTTCCGTTTTTTCCGCTTTTTCCGTTTTTTCTTTTTTTCCACATCCTGCAAACAACAATACGGCAATCATTCCAAACAAAACGATTTTTTTCATCTATCCTTCCCTCTCGCTTTTTTCGTTTTTAATACATCAATCTCTCCGTCATATACCGTTACGGCAGGTCCGGTCATATACACTCTGTCTGTTTCTTTGTCCCATTCGATAAATAAATCTCCGCCCAAAAGTTTCACTGTAACCGCGCGTTCTGTAAAGCCGTTCAAAATACTTGCCACTGCCACCGCGCATGCTCCCGTGCCGCATGCAAAAGTTTCTCCGGATCCTCTCTCCCACACGCGCATTTCCACCGTTTCCCTGTCAATGACTTTGACAAATTCCGTGTTGATACGCCTCGGAAACCTCTCGTGATTTTCAAATCTCGGACCAATCTCTTCAATGTTCATATTTTCCACATCATCCACATATACAACTGCATGTGGATTTCCCATAGATACTCCCGTCATCCGATACTCTTTTCCCTCTACCATGATCGGAGCGTCTATGATTTCTGTCTGCTCAGGAGACTCTGCTACGATCGGAATTTCTGCCGGACATAGGCACGGACGCCCCATATCGACTTTTACCAAAGAAACTTCCCCGTCTTCCACTGTAAGTTCCAGATACTTGATCCCTCCCAACGTCTCCACAGAAATCTGTTTCTTATCAGTCAGTCCGTAATCATATACATATTTACCCACACAACGGATCCCATTTCCACACATTTCCGATCTGGAACCATCCGCGTTGTACATTTCCATCTCAAAATCCGCTGTCTTGGACGGATTTATCAAGATCAATCCGTCCGAACCTATTCCAAAATGTCTGTCACTGACAAGCTTCGCCGTCTCCGACGGATTGTCTATGGTTTCTCTCAGACAGTTAACATACACATAATCGTTGCCAAGTCCCTGCATTTTTGTAAATTTCATAACAATCTCTCCTCCATATACCCACGACGAAATCAGAAGATTTCCTATTATATAAAATCAAGAACCGTATCATCCCTGACACGGCTCTTTCCATCGTTTATTTATTAGTCCTCGTCATCCAGCCAAAATTCATCATCATCTATCTCATGATAAGTATTATGGTTATTACTGAAGCATCTTACCCCCCGCTTGACCGGCGAGAGTAAAAATCCTTTTATCACACCAATCAGCACACAACATAAAATTACCAGTACCTTCTCTGTCATCGTCCAATCTCTTGTAAAAAAATCTTTCAGCTCTTCCCATATACTTTTTAATACATCCTTCATAATGAATCCTCCTTATTCTTCTGATATACTCCTCCAAAAAGTTCCCTGCTCTCATTATATTCCATTTCTATGCTAAAGTCAAAGGTCGTCTTCGCTATTTTGGTTGAAAAACAGAGTGCAATCTGTTACAATAAAACATATCCAGATAAGAAGAACGGAGTGATATATTATGGGACTTGCAATACCTATCGAAACCAGCGCCAGACACATTCACATGTGTCAAAAAGACTTTGAACAATTATTCGGAGAAGGACGTACTCTTACATATAAAGCGGATTTAAGTCAGCCGGGGCAGTATGTGGCAGAAGAAAGACTGACAGTAAAAGGACCGAAAGGAACTTTTGAAAATGTAGCCATTCTTGGCCCTTTTCGCTCTGAAACCCAGCTCGAAATCTCCATGACAGATTCCAGAAAGCTCGGCATCCCGGGCGTTATCCGTCAGTCCGGCGACACCAAAGGGACACCTGGCTGTACTTTGATCGGTCCGGCAGGAGAGCTGGCCATCGACCACGGCGTGATCGTTGCCAAACGTCACATACACATGACCCCTGTTCAGGCGATCCAGGCAAATGTCAAAGATAACGATGAAGTATTTGTGATCATGGAGAGCTTCGAGCGTTCTCTGATCTTTGCCGATGTAATCGTCCGTGTAGATCCCAATTTTGCCCTTGCAATGCATGTTGACACTGACGAGGCAAACGCCTTTGCAAGTGACAGTCATCCAACAGGGGTCATCTTGAAATTATTCGGCGGGCGCACTTATAATTTACAGAAATGGGCAGATGAATTACAAAGCGGTATCAACCGTCTGTAAAAAACACGGTATTGCATTCCCATATATAAGTTCCTTAAAAACACCCTAAAGAGTATCTACTATCTGCTGTGCAAATGTATCCAGTTCTTCCTCTCTGTCATTTTTCAACGCTGATTTAATCGAGAGCCGATCCTCTAACAAGGTAATATTCTTCATTCCTTCCAAATGTTCCACAATCTGTTTTCCTGCCGTCGGTGCCCATGTTCCGTTATCCATCACTGCAACCGTACGGTTCTGAACTGCCAGCGCTTTCATATCATGCAGCAAGTTTGCCATAGCCGGGTAAATCCCACCGTTATAAGTAGAACATCCGATCACCACATGACTGGCACGGAAAATCTCCGCGATCAGTTCAGATACGTGCGTTGTTGACACATCGTAGACAGAAATATTTCTCACGCCTTTTACCGCAAGTCTTGTGGCAAGAGCATTAACTGCCTGCTCTGTATGACCGTAAATAGAGCCATAGATGATCACGACCGCCTGTTCTTCCGGCTCATACTTACTCCATGTATCATATTTTCCCACAAAATATTCCAGATTTTCTCTCCACACAGGACCATGCAACGGACAAATCTTCTCTATATCAAGAGTAGCGGCCTTTTTCAAAAGCGCCTGCACCTGCATACCATATTTTCCTACAATATTGGCATAATAACGTCTTGCTTCAGCAAGCCAGTCTTTGTCAAAATCAACTTCGTCACTGAAAATATTTCCATTTAACGCGCCAAATGTACCAAAAGCGTCCGCTGAGAACAATACTTTCTCTGTCTCATCATAAGTTACCATAACCTCCGGCCAGTGTACCATCGGAGCCATCAAAAAGCGGAACGTATGCTTTCCTGTAGATAAAGTATCTCCTTCTTTGACAAGCAGGATCCTCTCCTGTTCAGGCGCATCAAAAAACTGTCCGATCATCTGTACTGTCTTGGCATTTGCCACAATTTTCATATCCGGATACCGACGCATAAACTCTCCGATATTTGCACAGTGATCCGGTTCCATATGCTGAACCACCAGATAATCCACAGCCTTTCCATTCAGAACATACTCTATATTTTCTAAGAACTGCTGGGTTGCACAGGCATCCACCGTATCCATAAGTAATACTTTCTCATCCATCACCAGATAAGAATTATAAGAAACTCCTTTCGGAATCGGAAATATGTTTTCAAACAAAGACAGTCTCCTGTCATTACATCCTACCCATATAATATCCTCTGTTACTTTTCTCGTATTCTGCATTTCAGCTTTCCTCCTGTCACATCACATAATTGTTCTACTTTATACAAAATCCAACTCGACCGGACAATGATCTGAGCCTGTCACATCCGTCAATATCTTCGCATCTACAAGCCTGTCCTTCAAACTTTCAGACACTACAAAATAATCGATCCGCCACCCCGCGTTCTTTGCCCGGGCGCTGAATCTGTAAGACCACCAAGAATACATTCCTTCCACATCCGGGTAAAAATAACGGAACGTATCAATGAATCCCGCCTTCAGAAGTTCCGAAAACTTCCCTCTCTCCTCATCGGTAAATCCGGCATTTTTGCGATTCGTCTTTGGATTTTTAAGATCGATCTCCTTGTGCGCCACATTGAGATCCCCGCAAAAGATCACCGGCTTTGTCTCTTCCAGCTTTTTCAGATAAGCCAAAAAATCTGTCTCCCACTGCATACGATACGGCAGTCTTGCAAGCTCGTTCTGAGAGTTGGGCGTATACACGGTTATAAAATAATATTCTTCAAATTCCAGCGTAATTACTCTGCCTTCCTGATCGTGTTCTTCTATTCCGATTCCATAAGAAACAGACATCGGTTCTGTCTTTGTAAAGACTGCCGTCCCAGAATATCCCTTTTTCACCGCATAATTCCAGTATTGATAATATCCCGGAGTTTCCAGTTCCAACTGCCCTTCCTGCATCTTGGATTCCTGGATACACAAAATATCTGCATCCACCTCCTGAAAGAACTCCATAAATCCTTTCTGAACACAAGCACGAATACCATTTACATTCCAAGAAATAAATTTCATCTGCTTTCCTCCACAAATATTCATAGTATACTATGATTTAATAGTACACTTTTCTTAGGAACAAACCTCTTGCCGGAGCAAGAAATCCTGCAAGATCGCGATCTTCCGCCGCAATCACAACCGGAAGCATAGACGCTTCGCGCTGTCCCGTTCCGATCTCCAGTAAAGTACCTGTCAAAATCCGTACCATATGATACAGGAATCCTGTGCCATAATAAGTAATACGCACTTTCTCTCCGGCGCTTACAATCTTAATGTTCGTAATCTTTCGGATAGGATCTTTACAATCCTTATCGTCCGTAAAGCTCGTAAAATTTTTCGGTCCTATGAGATACTGTACCGCGTCCCGCATAGCCCCAATATCCAGCTTTTCCGGATAATGATAACAGTATCTTCTGGAAAATACATCCGGTTTTTCCCGACAGTCAATGTAATACTCGTATTTCTTTCCTTTCGCACTTTTGCGGGCATGGAAACCATTTCTCACAAGCTCCACTTTCATAATACGAATATCTTCCGGAAGATAACGATTCAGAGAATCCTTGAGCTCCTGGGCATCGTAAAGCTTGGACAACTTTACACTTGCCACCTGCCCCCGGGCGTGAACTCCTGCATCCGTTCTCCCCGAACCGTCCACCTGCACCCGGTAACCCACTAATTTGCCGATACTCCATTCCAAAACAAACTGGATCGTATTGTCTGTCGTCGCCTGACGCTGCCATCCCTGGTATCGGCTTCCGTCATAGGAAATCGTTAATTTATATGTTCTCATAATTGAATATCACCCTATTTCAGTATTTTTTTCAATTCATCCATAAATGTATTCACATCTTTAAACTCTCTATATACAGAAGCAAAACGTACATAGGCAACCTCGTCCAGATCTTTTAATACATTCATGACGATCTCGCCAATAGTACTGCTTGGAACCTCTTTCGCTTCAAGACTGAAAATCTTCGTTTCCACAGAGTCAATCGCCGTCTGAATATCCCCTGCGGATACCGGACGTTTGTAACAGGCTCTTAAAATACCGTTCTCAATCTTCCCTCTGTCATACTGCTCCCTGTTATTATCTTTCTTTATAATAATAAGCGGGATCGTCTCCACCTTTTCATATGTCGTAAATCTCTTGCCACAAGTATCACAGGAGCGTCTTCTGCGGATAGAGTTACCGTCTTCTGCCGGTCTTGAATCTATTACGCGTGTATCTGGATTATTACAATATGGACACTTCATTTTTATAAATCCTTTCTTTTGTTCTACCTTTTAGTATATCTTGCGTAGATAAAGAAGTCAAACCCGAATTATTTCTCATCGTGAATCTCCACCAGAATAATGTCCGGTCCAATCTTCCGAATACATTTATAGGGAATGATATACTCTGTCCCGTCACTGAAAAAACCGCAGAATTTTCCGGTTCTCGGTACAATGATCGCCTCTATACACCCTGTGCAGTCATTAATAATGAGATCCACAACATATCCTAATTTGCAACAATCACATGCATTGATCACTTCTTTATCCTGAAATTCACAAAAACGCATATACTGCACCCGCCTTTCCGGTATGATTCCTGCTATGATATAGTATATGCAGATTCTCATCATCGGGTACGGCTCCATATGTCTTAATAAGAAAGATAAGAGTGCGGTTTTCCAAAAGCGCACTCTTATCTTTCTTCCTCTTATTCCTCTATATCAATGACCGATACCGGACAACTGTCTCTCGCCTCTTCTGCCGCCATCTCGCACTCCGGCGCCATAGGAGCATAGGCTTCGGCAAGACCGTCCTCATTAAACCGGAACACCTCAGGGCAAGCTGCCACACATGCTCCGCAGGAAATACATCCCTCATTTACTCTGGCTTTCATGGGTTCCCTCCTTCATATGTTTGTAGATAGCATACCCAATCCTCGCCATTTTATACCATTAAAAAATCGGGGTAACAGGATTCGAACCTGCGACCTCACGGCCCCCAGCCGTGCGCTC
>CAUWLL010000008.1:0-80864 GCA_963559605.1 uncultured Lachnospiraceae bacterium | reverse complement strand
AAAGCTCCAGAAGAGAGAGAGCGTGGAATCACAATTTCTACAGCTCACGTTGAGTATGAGACAGATAACCGTCACTACGCTCACGTTGACTGTCCTGGACATGCTGACTACGTTAAGAACATGATCACAGGTGCTGCTCAGATGGACGGCGCTATCCTTGTAGTTGCTGCTACTGACGGTGTTATGGCTCAGACAAGAGAGCATATCCTGCTTTCTCGTCAGGTAGGTGTTCCTTACATCGTAGTATTCATGAACAAATGTGATATGGTAGACGATGAGGAGCTTCTTGAGTTAGTAGAGATGGAGATCCGTGAGCTTCTTGACGAGTACGAGTTCCCAGGAGATGACACACCGATCATCCGGGGTTCTGCTCTTAAAGCTCTTGAGGATCCAAACGGCGAGTGGGGCGATAAAGTTATGGAGCTTATGGCTGCAGTTGATAGCTATATCCCAGATCCACAGCGTGCTACAGATCAGCCATTCCTTATGCCTATCGAGGACGTATTCTCTATCACAGGACGTGGAACAGTTGCTACAGGTAGAGTAGAGCGTGGAACACTTCACGTATCTGACGAAGTTGAAATCATCGGTATCCATGATGATGTTAAGAAGACTGTTGTAACAGGAATCGAGATGTTCCGTAAGCTTCTTGATGAGGCTCAGGCTGGAGATAACATCGGAGCACTTCTTCGTGGTATTCAGAGAACAGAGATTGAAAGAGGTCAGGTTCTTGTTAAACCAGGTTCTGTAACATGCCACAAGAAATTTACAGCTCAGGTTTACGTATTAACAAAAGACGAGGGTGGACGTCATACTCCATTCTTCAACAACTATCGTCCACAGTTCTACTTCAGAACAACAGACGTTACAGGTGTATGTAACCTTCCAGAAGGTGTAGAGATGTGTATGCCTGGTGATAACGTAGAGATGTCTATCGAACTGATCCATCCAGTTGCTATGGAGCAGGGACTTCGTTTCGCTATCCGTGAAGGCGGACGTACAGTAGGTTCTGGTAGAGTTGCTACAATCGTAGAGTAATTGTCAATTTTATAAGTTATAAGATTATACTGCCCTTTTCCGCCTAAATTTTTAGGGGGGGGGCAGTTTTGTTAAGGATAAAAAGGAGAGAAAATACATGAAGGGAAGAATAAAAAGTCTTTTGTTGCTTCTTATGACGGTAGTTCTGGTAGGAACGTCTGCCGGTATAGAAGTTGTTGCAAAAGAAACTGTAGAAGCTTCACCCAAGGCGGCAGTGGCAGCAAGCAAACCTGCTGCAGGCTGGAAGAAAATCGGGAAATATACATATTACTTCAACTCTAAAGGGAAAAAAGAAGTAAATAAAATAGTCGGCAGCACGAAAACAGGTTATTACTACGTAGACAAGCAAGGGAAACGTGTCACAACAAAAGAAGTGAGACAAGCAGTATCTTTCGTGAGAAAATACACAAAGCCTAGTTGGTCTAAGAGTAAGAAATTGAAAGTCTGCTATGATAAATTGTGGAAAAAATATCCTTACAAACGTTCCTATGACGGCTGCAGCGCTAAGAAGATGCCGAAGTTTGCAAGAGACATGTTTACTAAGAAAAAAGGAAACTGTTATCGCTATGCATCAGCTTTTGCATATATTGCACGTGTCATAGGATACGATAGTCGTGTGGCTGTAGGCAAAATTGGCCATAGAGGAGGAGGAACAACTCCTCACGGATGGACAGAGATAAAGAGTGGCAGAAAATGGAAGAAGTGTGATGCCAATATGCAGAGATCTTATCCGAAAATCAACTGCTATATGCAGACGAAGTATCGTTTTAGCAGACAGTCCTGTTCGAAACGCTACACATTGAAAGTGTCAAATGGAAAGGTCAGCTGGAAATAGTTTTAAGTTTAGTATAGAAGCTGCTGAGCAGGGAACTGCTCAGCAGTCTTCTGTGTAATGAGGAAAGGTTAGCTGAAAATGATTTTTAGTTCGTTAGTATTTATGTGCGTATTTTTGCCCATTGTTTGTATATTATACTGGGCAGCGCCATCGTTAAAACTCAAAAATGCACTTTTGATACTGGCAAGTTTGCTATTTTATGCATATGGAGAACCCGTATATGTTGGGTTGTTGATTTTAAGTTCACTGCTTAATTATTTCTGTGCCCTTGGTATCGATAAGTATAAAGAGAAGAAAAAGCCGATCATGATAGTGGCGATTGCAGTGAACCTAGGTGTGCTGGCGGTATTTAAGTATACGGGATTTCTCATATCTACTTGCAATGGTGCATTCGGTACAGACGTGCCGATACCGGAAATTGTGATGCCGATCGGAATTTCCTTTTTTACATTCCAGGCTTTGTCCTACGTCGTAGATGTGTACTATGACAAGGTAAAAGCGGAAAAGAGTTATTGGGTAGTGTTGCTGTATATTTCTTTTTTCCCACAGTTGATCGCTGGACCGATTATCAAATTTCGCGATATAGGAGAGCAGATCAGGGAGCGGCATCATGACCTGAAAGAGTGTGTCCATGGTGTGCGGAGATTTGTAGGTGGACTGGGCAAGAAAATACTGATTGCCAACACCATGGGATTGGTAGCGGACACCGTGTTTTCGGCATCCCTTACAGAAGTGAATGCGCTTACAGCATGGCTGGGAGCGATCGCTTACATGATGCAGATTTATTATGATTTCAGTGGATACAGCGATATGGCTATCGGTCTGGGGAAATTGTTTGGCTTCCAAATTAAGGAAAACTTCATGTATCCATATGGAGTAGTCTCTATCAAAGACTTTTGGAGAAGATGGCATATGTCCTTATCGGGATGGTTCAAAGAGTATTTGTATATTCCGCTTGGAGGAAATCGCAAAGGGCGTGTCCGCACTGCCGTTAATAAGATGATCGTATTTTTCTTTACAGGACTTTGGCATGGTGCAAACTGGACGTTTGTCATATGGGGACTTTACCATGGTGCGTTTTTATTTTTGGAAGAGTTTGTGCCGGCGATCCGTAAACTTCCAAAAGTATTAGGACATATTTACTCTGTGCTTGTGGTATGTGTAGGATTCGTTATCTTCCGCGCAGATACGTTGATGCAAGGACTTATTATGATAAAAAAGATGTTCACTGATTTTGCAATGAGACCGGAAGCTGTCAGCTTAACAGTAGCACAGTTGACGCCTTGGTTTCTTTGTATTTTAATCGTTGCAGTGATAGGAGCAGCGCCGATCCGCCCGGTGGCAGACTGTATTCGCAGTCATATTTATCATCCGGAAATGCAGCAGGATGTAAAATGGCAATGGGTACAGCGCGCTTTGAATATCATGGCTGTAGTAGGGCTTGCGTGGTGTATCATCCGGTTATCCGGCGGAACATATAACCCATTTATTTACTTTAGGTTCTAATGCGGAGGTTTTAGGAATGAATCATAAAAAGGAAAGTATTGCGTTTCTTGTTGTATGCTTTTTGGTATGCATTCTTCCTTTTGCAGGAATGACAGTAGCAAAAACAGAAGTGACGACAGAAAACAAAAAGCTTGCCGAGCTTCCGCCGATCATGGATGAAGACGGCTTTAATACTAATTATTTCCCGGGATTAGGCAGTTATTTCGAGGATCATTTTGCGTTCAGACAACAGCTAGTTGCGCTTGACTCTATGATCCAAAGCAAAGTATTTCAAGTATCTAATATGGATACGGTGGTAACGGGAAAAGACGGATGGCTTTATTATGCCTCAACGATGGATGATTATCTGGGGAAAAATACGCTTTCTGAAAAGGGAATTAAAAATGCGGCAAATAATTTATCTCTGATCCAGCAGTATGTGACTTCTCAGGGAGGCAGATTTTTGCTGACCGTTGCTCCGAATAAAAATTCTCTATATGAGGAAGGGATGCCGTATTATTATAAAAAAATTGACGATACAAGTAATATAGACGCGCTCATGCCGGAACTGGAAAAAGCGAAGATTGCGTACTGTGATCTGTTCGAGATCTTTGAGCGTGAGAAAGAAGTTTTGTATCTAAAGCGAGATTCTCACTGGAACAACAAGGGAGCGGCACTGGCATATAACCGTATTATGGACAGCTTGGGGTATGAGCATGATACTTATGAGACAACCAAAGCAGTAAGGACCAAGACCGAGCTTGGGGATCTTAATAAGATGATTTATCCGTTGGGCGGTGAACCGGAATGGAATTATGAGTATCAGAAAAAGCAGGAATTTCAGTATATCACTCCGACGAAAAGTGTGGAGGATGCATTTATACAAACTGAAAATCCGAAGAAAAAAAAGAGTCTTTTGATGTTCAGAGATTCTTTCGGAAATACACTTTTGCCGTTTATGGCAGGAGAATTTAAGAACGCAAGTTTTACAAAGGAGCTGCCGTTCCCGATAGAAAGATATATGAAGGAACAAAAGCCGGATACAGTTGTGATCGAAAAAGTAGAACGTAATGTGGGGGACTTTGCAAAGGAACCGCCGATCATGACAGGTCCGGTGATCACAGAAGTTCCGAAAGCAGAAAATATAGAGACAAAAACAACTGTATCTTTGGACACGGCAGAAGCAGATATAAATTATCGGAAGATTCATGGTGTGATTGATAATGAAACGATAAAAAATGCCGGAAGAGTATACGTGACAGTGAAAGCCGGAGGTGCAGCAGCTACTTATGAGGCATTTACAATTTCTGATGAGATAACAGACGATGGGTATTGCCTATACCTTCCGAATGAATTGGTCGCAGGCGAGAGTGCGGATATTGAAATTCTGGTCGAAGAGGACGGGAAATGGCTGCGTGCAGCAAGCCGGAACATGAAGTTGGAAGATGCGGAAATGGAGGAGCAGTAAGGATGAAGAAAGCATGGATGATAAAGATGAGCGTTCTTTTTGTTACGGTTATCTCCTGTGTACTTTTTGTATCTGCATGTGGGGCAGGGAAACAGATTGATGTAAAGATATTAGATCAATATGTCGAAACCCGGATGAAAGCAACCGAAGGGAAGACGGTACAGAAGGTTCTGGATGAAGCAGAGATTGTACTTGGGAAAAAGGATGTGGTTACGCCGAAGTTGGATGCAGTCATTGATGCAGACAATGCAAAGATCCAAATATCCCGGCATGCAGAGGTTCAGGTGAGTGATGACGGAAAGAATACGAAAGTGACGATGACCGGAGCGACCGTAGGCGAAGCGCTCGATCAAACGGGAATCAAACTGGGAAAACATGATTATATGAATCATTCACCGGAAGCCTACCTTGTGGATGGAATGGATGTTTCGATCATACGAAGAGTAGCAGTTACGCTGAAAGCTGACGGAGAGAAGGAAAAAGTGATCACACCGGCTAAGACCGTAGGAGAGCTTCTTGCGGAACAGGGAATCAGAGTAGGAAAGAAGGATCGTGTGTCGCCTAAGCCATCGAAAAAGATCAAAGAAGGAAGTAAGGTCATAGTTAAACGCGTTACTTCTAAGGAAAAAACAGAAACCCAGTCTATTGCGTACAGTGTTGAGACCAAAAAGTCATCGGCTATGTATACCGGTACAAGCAAGGTGACAAGAGCAGGAAAGAATGGGAAGAAAAAAGTTACTTATCGTGTGACCTATGTGGATGGAAAAGAAGAAAGCCGCAAGGTCATAAAAGAAGAAGTCCTTGTAAAACCGGTAGCTCAGATCGTTACACAGGGAACGAAATCACGACCGCAGCCAAATAAGGGCAGCGGCGGAAATGCTATCGTATCGAAGCAGAAGGTATATGATTGTGACGGTTCAGGACACGGATATTATATTATCAAATATGCAAACGGAAAGATAAAATATCAGGATTTCTAAAAAAACGGGCAACGGCGCTCTCTTGGTTGAGAAGCCGTTGCCCGCTGTTTTTGAACTTTCAGGAAGATGTGATTAATATTTTGATAAATCAAAAGGTACGATCTTATCTAAAATACCGGTTTCCGGCTGGGGACATATAGTAATATGATTACCGTCTGGGGTTTTAACATAAGCGTGAAGGGGATCGCTTGTATCATAAGTAATCATTTTTACAGGGTAGCCCACTTGCTTGCCAATGTACACCAGAAGTTCCGGAGCAGATGCGGAATGAAGTCGTTTTTTCTGCCAAATAGTACCATATTCGCTTAATAACGTCACTCTTTTCCCGTTGTAGCTGGGTGGGTATTTGAAGTCTGTAAAAGCATTTTCAGCGATTGCATAGAATTTATCTTCTGCTGACATTCCGCTGGTTGTATATTTGTTAATAAGACTTTGTACCCAATTTGCTTTGCTCTGTTCGTAGTCGTGAAAGGTTACGGAAAGAGACGCGCCTGTTTCGTAGGCATATTTCATATTTTTATCTGAATAAAAATATTTGTCAATACATCCGTCTTTGATTTCTCTGATTTTTATCTGTATAGTGCCCGGAGTTGTCCGGTTGAAGCAGTAGACATATCCACCGTCCACTTTCCACAGATTTCCACCTCCGTATGTGCCTTTCAAGTCATCAAAGCCTGTTGCACCGCCTATAATTTTATAGTCGCCGTGTACGTCTATAGAATCGCCGTCAGGATTATTTGTTTTGATGAAAATGACAGCCATAGCCGAGGTATTGTCTGTATATATTTCTTTATACGGATTGAGAAGTGAAACCTTATAAGTGTATTTCGGCTTTTCCGGCTGTACAGGTGGCGCCGGATTCTGCGGAGGTACCGGACGCTGTGGCGCAGCCGGAGGAACTGGTTTTGACGGTTTAGCGGGCGCCGGTGGATTCTTAACAATCACTTTTCGTTTAGGAGATGTTTTTCCTTTATATTTAACATAGATATAGGTAGTGCCAGCTTTTTTTGCGTATACCCGTCCGGTTTTACCGACAGTGGCAACGTTTTTCTTTGTAGAATACCATTTACAAGATTTCGCAGATACCTTTTTGCCTTTGTATTTGACAGAGAACTGAGCGTTCTTTCCTCTTATGATGGAGCTGCTTCCGGATACTGACGGACGAATGACCGGATTCTTTACCGTCACTTTTCTTTTCGCAGATTTTCTGCCTTTATACTTTACATAGATATAGGTAGTGCCAGCTTTTTTTGCGTATACCCGTCCGGTTTTGCTGACCTTGGCAACGCTCTTTTTTGTAGAATACCATTTACAGGATTTCGCAGATACTTTTTTGCCCTTGTATTTGACAGAGAACTGAGCGCTTTTTCCTTTTGTAATGGTGCGGCTTCCCGATACAGATGGCTTAGGACGTGCAGCTTCCGTATTGATAGGAATTGTCAGTGTCATAGTGGCGACTACGGATAAGATGAGACAAACCGTAGTTGCCTGTTTTAATAATTTCTTCATATGTTTTACCCTCCATTCCAAGTTATTCGGAATAAGCTTATCTTGTTTTTACAGACTTAGCTTTTGACCATCCGGAATAAAGTTTTACAGTTTTTCCACTGCTTTTCGTATTTTTATAGGTTCGTACTCTGACATAATATTTCTTTTTTGCTTTTAATCTAGTGTTTTTTTTAATTGTTGATTTGTTGCTTTTAATCGTTACAGTTTTAGCGCTCTTTTTAAAATTACGGGAAGAAGAGTACTGAATCTGATAGCCGCTTGTCTGGCTGCGATTTTTCTTCCACTTTACGGTAAAGCTTTTTCTTCCTTTGCTTACTTTAGAGAGGCTGGTTCCTTTTGGTACAATGTCAAATTTTTTATACATCGTACCGGAGTAATTGCCTTTGAAAGTTACTTTTACAGTATAGCGTCCGACATATTTGCGTCCGCTTGAGTAGCTGACTTTGTAGTTGGAAGAAGGAATGGTTTTCCCCTTACTGTCTTTGATCCTGACAGATGGTTTTCGAACTTTGCCGGCATATGTATATTTTGTGGTGGAAAGAGACATTGTCTTTGGTGCATAGATAGTGGATGTACTACCGGTAGCACCACAGGAACATTTCTTTACAATCTTGCCGTTTCGGGACGGTGTAGCTTTGGAAACGGTTGTTTTATAACTGTGTGTATGGTCTGTTAATTTAAAAGTATAGTTTCCGGTATAGTAATCGGTATACTCGGAACTTGCGAGTAAATAATAAGTGCCTTTATTTAAGTTGATATTTTTACTGGTTTTTACCAATTTTGTACCGGGGTCCCAAAATTGATCGATAAAGAAAAGCTTTTGTTTGGATGAGTTGTAAAGGGTATACTGTATCCTTTCCAGATCAGCCGAAGCGGTAAAGGTAACGTTAGCAGAGGATGATAAAGTGAATTTATAAAAGTCTTTGTTATCATTCTTTGCAATATGTCCTTTATAACTTTTATTTAACGAAATGGCATTACTATTGGTAAATTCGTTATTTGTTCCATTTCCTGTTTCAACAAAACTTTCATTTGAAGCGGAAAAATTCAAGGTAAATTCATATTGACCTTCCATGTATTCGTTCATCCAAGAAGAGATACAGAGGCGATAAGTTCCCTTGGTAAGGTCGACATATTTTTGGGTATTACCCTGACCGGAAGGATTTCGATGGGCATGTTCTTCCCATATTTTTTCTGTAGAAGAATTTCCGATTACATAATGAGTATCTTCAATAGCAGAAGAAGCGGTCAATGTAATTCTGCCGGAAGACGGTAATGTGAATGTATAGGTGTCTCCGCTGCTGTTTGTTGAAATATAACCACTATATTTCTTCCCGAATACAATTTCTGTATTCTTTTGTGTAACAGCCCGGGGCGTTTTTTGAGTGGCTGTTTCTGTTTTTCCGGTTTCGATCATGGATGCTTCCAAGATTTTATTGTTTTCCTTTTCTTCAGCGTTTGCGGTTATAGGCTGCAAAGCTACGTTGAGCGCCATAACAGCAATGATGGTAGTTGATAAAATTCTTTTTTTCATGTTCTATCTCCTCTCCTGTTTTCATTTAGAAATGTTGTATATGGTTTAGATAAGTACACATACAAAAAAGTTTTATAAAATCATAAAATTTTTATAATAATATTATATATTTTTACGGTATGCAATTCAAGTATAGGTTAAAGCATATAGCCGGACATCTGCTTATAAATACCTATTAAAATTTATCATAACCGGAGAAATTGACACAGTATGCCTGCCTTGTTATAATTGTGCCTACTTAAGAGCAAAAACAAAGGAAAAGAGAGTAAATAAAATGGAAAAACAGTATACGACCCCTTATGATCTGGAAGGAAGACTTCCGCTCAAACAGGCTGTTCCTCTTGGATTACAGCATGTACTTGCTATGTTTGTGGGCAACCTTACGCCGCTGATTCTGATTACGGGCGGGAGCGCATGCGCCATTAACGACTCGGCACTTCTTGTTACACTGCTTCAGAACGCAATGCTGATTGCCGGAGTGGTGACATTGATTCAGATTTTTGCGATCGGACCGGTTGGAGCCAGGCTTCCGATTGTTATGGGAACCAGTTCCGGTTTTATCGGTGTATGCAACAGTGTGGCAGTGGGACTTGGCGGCGGTACTTACGCATATGGCGCGATTATGGGCGCGTCGTTGCTGGGGGGATTATTTGAAACGGTTTTAGGCTTTCTGTTAAAACCACTGCGCAGATTCTTTCCGGCAATCGTAACAGGAACCGTTGTATTGTCTATCGGACTTTCTCTGATCTCAGTCGGAGTCGGCTCTTTCGGAGGCGGCGCAAATAACGGGGATTTTGGCTCTTTAGAGAATTTATTTGTCGGATTTGTCGTATTAGTCGTTATCGTAGCTTTAAAACACGGAACAAAAGGAATCACAAGCTATGCGTCTATTTTTATCGGAATTATCGTGGGATATATTCTGGTAACGATTATGGCGCAGATACTTCCTACCACATTTGAATATGTGGACGCGGCAGGAGAGACGGTGACTGCAACAAAGTCATGGGTGCTTGACTGGCAGCAGGTAAAAGATGCAAGCTGGTTCGCGATTCCGGAGTTTATGCCGGTAGGAATCAAGTTTGACGTAAGAGCGATCGTTCCGATCATGATCATGTTTGTCGTAACGGCGGTAGAAACCGTCGGTGATATTTCCGGTATTACAGAAGGTGGGCTTGGTAGAGAAGCAACAGATTCTGAGCTTGCAGGCGGCGTCATCTGTGACGGTGTCGGCTCTGCGCTGGCGTCTTGTTTCGGTGTGCTTCCAAACACCTCTTTCAGTCAGAATGTAGGACTTATTACAATGACAAAGGTTGTAAATAAATTCGCGATTGCGATTGGCGGCGGTTTTCTTATTGCCTGTGGTCTGTTCCCCAAATTGGCGGCAATCCTGTCTATTATGCCGGACAGTGTGCTTGGCGGCGCGGCTGTCATGATGTTCTCCTCTATCGTTGTCAGCGGTGTGCAGCTTGTAACGAAGAATCCGTTGACAGGAAGAAGCGTAACCATCCTTTCTGTAGCTCTCGGTCTTGGATACGGACTTGGAGCAAATGCAACGATCCTGCAGCATATGCCGGAGCAGATCCAGTTGATCTTCGGCGGTTCTGGAATTGTTCCTGCGGCATTGGTTGCGATCGTGCTGAATATGGTGCTTCCGAAAGAGAAAGTGGAAGAAGCCTAGAATTAGGACAGGCGTATCCGGTATAATTTCTTTAGATGAATTTAGAATTGTAGAAAGACAGCATACGGAAAGTGATTTCCGGCTGTCTTTTTTCGATTATATTCTATTATTGAAAAATTTGATAAATATGAATTCCGGTGATAAGAGAAATGTCCCTTATTCAATGTCATCTGCACAAATGCATTATGGAAAAGCGGACAAAAATATAGATTTTATGTTGGAAAAGCGGACAAAAAGCATAGAATTTATGTTGGAAAAACGGACAAAAATTATATATGCTCATGTATTTAAGACCTGCTACTTCAACAAAATAGGTCAAGAGGCTGTCAAAGATTTAAAAATATGATATACTACATTTTGTAGTACAGATTCATTTTAGCTTGAAAATAAAAACATAAAATACAAAAGCATAAACATATGCGATAAAAGAGGAGGACAAATTGATTACCATTAACAATTATGTCAAAGTAAAATCTCTGGAGGAAGCCTACGAACTGAACCAAAAGAAGGCCAATCGTATTGTCGGCGGTATGATGTGGCTGCGTATGAGCAAAGGACGTATGCAGACTGCCATCGATCTGTCAGAGCTTGGTCTCGATACGATCGAGGAGACGGAGGAAGAATTTAAAATCGGCTGTATGTGTACGCTGCGTCAGCTGGAACTCCACGATGGGCTAAATCTCTATTTTGACCGGGCGCCGAGGGAGTGTGTGCGCCACATTGTGGGCAGGCAGTTCCGGGGACAGGCGACAGTGGGCGGAAGTATCTTTGGAAGGTTCGGCTTTTCCGATGTGCTTACCTGTTTTCTTGCCATGGATACCTATGTGGAATTATATAAGGGAGGCATTGTCCCCTTGAATGAATTTATAAATATGGAAAGAGACCGTGACATTTTAGTCCGGCTTATTATTAAGAAAGACGGGCGAAAGACAGTTTATTTGTCTGAACGCATGAGCAGTACGGACTTTCCGATCCTAGCCTGTGCTGTGGCGGTAAAAGAGGGAAAGACATATATTTCTCTGGGGGCGAGACCGATGAAAGCGGAGCTTTTTGTATCGGAGGAAAATGTGACAGAAGAAAATGCGGAGGCAGTTGCGGGAAAAGCAGCGGAAACTATCCGTTTTTCCTCTAATATGCGTGGCAGCGCCGAGTACAGAGAGCATCTGGCAAAGGTTCTGGCAAAAAGAGGGCTGCTGACACTTCTGAAAGGAGCGTACAGATAATGGAGATACAGTTTGTTTTAAATGGAAAAAAGACGTCTGCAAAGACGGCGCCGGGAGCCATGCTTTACGGTCTGCTTCGGGACAAGGGCTGTTATAGTGTGAAATGTGGCTGTGAGACTACCAACTGCGGGCTTTGTACCGTGTGGGTAGACGGTGTGCCAACGCTGTCCTGCGCGATGCCTGTGGCAAGGATCGAGGGCAGGGAAGTAACAACCATGGAAGGTCTACAGGAAGAAGCGGAAGAGTTCGGACGGTTTCTGGCAGCAGAGGGGGCAGAGCAATGCGGTTTCTGCTCGCCGGGCTTTATTATGAACGTACTGGCAATGGTGCGTGAATTGGACGAGCCGTCAGAAGAGGAGATCAAAGAGTACCTGTCCGGGAATTTATGCAGATGTACCGGGTATATGGGACAGCTTCGTGCGATCAAAAAATATATGAAGAAGGAGGGCATGTAGATGAAGTATGTAAATCAGGCAGTGCCCAAAGTAGATTCTCAAGCGTTAGTGACAGGAAAAGCGGTGTATACCGATGATATTGCGCCGAAGGATTGTCTGGTTGTAAAAGTACTCAGAAGTCCTCACGCCCATGCGCTGATCCAGGATATTCAGTTTGATGCGGCAATGAAAGTGCCGGGAATGGTCTGTGTGCTGACTTATAAGGACTGCCCGGACAAACGCTTTACGATGGCAGGACAGTCCTATCCGGAGCCAAGTCCCTATGATCGGCTCATTCTCGACCGGAGAGTGCGGTTTGTAGGAGATGCGGTGGCAATTCTGGCAGGTGAGACCGAGGAAGCGGTAGAACGGGCTATGAAGATGGTGAAAGTAAGCTATGAGGTGCTGGAGCCTGTGCTGGATTTTCGGAAGGCGAAGGATCATCCGATCCTTGTACACCCGGAGGATAACTGGCAGAGCCTGTGTCCGGTAGGCGCAGATAATCAGAGAAATCTGTGTGCAAGTGAAACCGATGGTGACGGTGATCTAGAAGTGGCATTTGCCAAATGTAAGTACATTGTGGAAGAGACTTATCATACGAAAGCAAATCAACAGACAATGATGGAGACGTTCCGCACTTATACTTATATGGACACTTACGGAAGGCTGAATGTTGTGTCGTCCACGCAGGTAACCTTCCATGTAAGAAGGATTCTCGCGACAGCGCTGGATATTCCGAAATCCAGGATCCGTGTTGTGAAGCCTCGTATCGGCGGCGGCTTTGGTGCGAAGCAGACGGTGGTGACAGAAGTTTACCCGGCGCTCGTGACTATGAAAACAGGGCGGGCGGCAAAGATCATTTACACCAGAGAAGAGTCTATGATCGCTTCCTCTCCGAGGCATGAGATGGAAGTGCGTGTTCGTATCGGTGCGGACGAAGAGGGTATGATCAAAGCGATCGATGTTTATACCCTTTCGAATACAGGAGCATTTGGAGAGCACGGCCCTACAACCGTTGGCTTGTCCGGTCATAAATCCATTCCTCTTTACGGAAAGACAGAGGCGTACCGTTTCGCCTATGATGTGGTGTATACCAATGTGATGTCCGCAGGAGCGTACAGAGGATATGGGGCAACGCAGGGGATTTTCGCAGTAGAGTCGGCAGTGGACGAGCTGGCGGCAAAAATGAAGATAGACCCGGTAGTCTTACGTGAAAAAAATATTGTAAGGGAAGGGCAGGTTATGCCTGCTTATTATGGCGAGACAACAAACAGCTGTACCTTGGACAGATGCCTTGCCCGTGCCAAAGAAATGATTGGATGGGATGACAAATATCCGGTGCGGGATATGGGGAACGGTAAGGTGCGAAGTGTAGGAGCCGCTCTTGCTATGCAGGGTTCCGGTATTGCCGGATTGGATACAGGCTCTGTTGCCATTAAGGTAAATGACGACGGATTCTACAGTTTGATGATCGGCGCGTCTGATATGGGAACGGGATGTGATACCATTCTTGCCCAGATGGCGGCAGACTGTCTGGACTGTGAGATGGAAAATATTATCGTGTCCGGGGTAGATACCGATGTGTCTCCGTATGACTGTGGTTCTTATGCGTCTAGTACCACTTATGTAACGGGAATGGCAGTGGTGAAGACCTGTGAAACATTAAGGAAGAAGATTACTGCGCGTGGCGCCCAGTATCTGGAAGTTCCGGTGGAGGAAGCGGAGTTTGACGGAAAGAAAGTGATCCATCTGCCAAGTGGCAGGGAGATTTCTTTAAAGGATATTGGAAACCGGGTAATGTGCAGCAGTAACGAGCCGTTGATGGCATCAGAGGCAAGTAGTTCTCCGATTTCCCCCCCGCCGTTTATGGTTGGTATGGCAGAGATTGAGCTGGATCAGGAGACCGGGAAGGTAGACCTTGTAGATTATGTGGCGGTTGTGGACTGCGGAACAGTTGTCAATCCGGCGCTTGCAAGAGTACAGGTGGAAGGCGGTATTGCTCAGGGTATAGGCATGGCGCTTTATGAAGATATTGTGTATAACAAAGCCGGAAAGAATTTCAGTAATTCTTTGATGCAGTATAAGATTCCAACGCGTCTGGATGTAGGAACGGTGCGCGTAGAGTTTGAGAGCAGTTACGAACCTACAGGGCCGTTCGGTGCAAAGTCTATCGGAGAGATTGTGATCAATACACCGTCTCCGGCGATCGCCAATGCGATTTACAATGCGTCCCGGGTGCGTTTGAGAGAACTTCCCATGACGGCAGAGAAGATTTATATGGGAATGCAGGAAAATCGGTGATCAGGTCGGTTTATGGTGAGTTATAGATGAAAATACATATCATTTTACTGGCAGCAGGGAACAGTCGGAGATTTGGCGGAAATAAACTGCTCCATGTCTATAAAGGGAAACCTTTGTACAGCCATATATTGGAAACCCTCTCTCGGGTGGATATTTCGCAGGGAGAGCGGCTCATGGTTACACAGTATGAGGAGGTTGCGGATGCAGGACATGCCCTTGGCTGGTGTGTCCTTAGAAATGAGCGCCCGGAGGCCGGGATTTCCCGTTCTGTACGGATGGGGATTCAGGAACTGGAGAGCAGGGGAACTTGTCATGCAGGTGACGCTTTGATGTTCTGTGTGTGTGACCAGCCGGAGCTTCAGGCAGAAACGCTGATAAAATTCATACGGGAATATGAAAGGTGTGGGAAGGGTATCGGTGTTTTGGCAGGAGAAAACAGACCGGGGAATCCAGTGATTTTCCGTGAGGATTACCGGAAAGAACTGTTGAGTCTTTCTGGAGATGAGGGAGGAAAAACAGTGAGAAAACGTTACCCCGAAGATGTGATGTATTTTCCGGTGTCACAGCAGGAAGAGCTTTTTGATGTGGATGACAGAGAAGATCTGGAGAGACTTGAGAGGATCTGTCAGAATACCTGCGGACGAAGTCCGGTTGTTGTGCGCGGGGGCGGCGATCTTGCTACCGGAGTGATCCACAGGCTTCATAGAGAAGGGTATTGTGTTCTGGTATTAGAGACGGAACGTCCGGCGTGTATTCGCAGGCAGGTATCGTTTTGTGAAGCAGTCTATGAGGGGGCAGCCCGGGTAGAGGGCGTAACGGCTGTCCGTGTAGAGGATGAAAAAGAGATGGAGTCTGCCTGGAAGAACGGGAATGTTCCGGTTATTGTCGACCCGGACGCAGTCTGGGTCGGGAAACTACAGCCGGAAGTTGTGGTGGACGCCATCCTTGCCAAGAAAAATCTGGGTACGAGAACCGATATGGCTCCTCTGACCATTGGACTTGGTCCGGGATTTGAAGCAAAAAAAGACGTGGATATTGTCATAGAAACTATGCGCGGCGAAAGTCTGGGCAAGATCTATACAGAAGGAAGCGCCATTCCCAATACCGGAATACCGGGGGTGATTGCCGGATACAGTAAAGAGCGGGTGCTCCATGCACCGGCAGCAGGAAGATTCGAGCCGGTAAAGGAGATCGGCGATCAGGTGGAGCAAGGAGAGATACTTGGATGGATTTTTTCTGTGGACAAAGAGAAAACACCTGTCTATGCTTCGATTCCGGGTTTTTTGCGTGGGATGATACGAGAAGGTTATTCGGTAAAACAGGGACTTAAAATCATGGATATTGAACCAAGAATAGATAACAGAGAGATTTGTTTCCGTATTTCAGATAAAGCGGTCTGCATTGCAGACAGTGTATACAGGGTGATAAAAGAGTATGAAAATCGTCAGACCGGGGGATAGTATCCGGGAAATTGTGGAATTGAAAAAGCGGATTCCCTCTGTTATATCTTTTGTAGGCGCAGGGGGAAAGACAACGCTGATCTACCGATTGAGTGAGGAGCTGAAGGCAGGAGGACTGAAAACCATTGTCACAACAACAACTAAGATGTACAGACCGGAAAAAGATTATATAGAATGGACAGGGACAGAGTGTGCGGAAATACTCAGAGAATATTTGGATAAAACAGGTAGTGTGACAGTGGGGCAAAGACTTCCCGGAAGTGAGAGTGGCTTTAAGAAAGCAGATAAGATCGGGGGTGTTCCGCAAGAAGTTTATGAGAGACTGAGAGAACTGGCGGATGTCCTTCTGGTGGAGGCGGACGGCGCTAAGAGAAAGTTGGTGAAGGTTCCTGCGGAACATGAACCGGTCATATTCCCGGGAACAGAGCTGGTGATCGGAGTGCTTGGAATGGGAAGTGTTGGCAGGAGTATCAAAGAGGCGGCACACCGTCCGAAGGATGTGGCGGCATTTTTAAATACAGACGTGGGACATCTTCTGACGAGAGAGGATCTGGAAGTGATCGCAAACAGCCCTTATGGATTAAAAAAGAAAGTGGATTGTGATTTTATTGCAGTAGGGAACCAATATGAGCAGGACATACTATGAAACGTTAAGTGCATACAGTGACCGCCCGATTGTGACGGTGACTTTTCTGGATGGAGAGAATGCCGGAAAGAAGCAAATTTTTTGCGAAGGACAGCAGATATATCCTCGGATAGAAAAGCAGGCGGATGAGCAGATGGGACGTGAAACTCCGGTAGATTTCGGGACGGGGATTTTGAGGATGTCTGCCGGGAATGCTTTTGCAGAACGTCTGGGGCAGCCTCCTGTGTGTGTGATCTGTGGTGCGGGACATGTAGGGATTCCGGTAATCCGTCTTGCAAGGCTTACCGGGTTTGAGGTGGTTGTTATCGAAGATCGTCCGTCATTTGCTGACAAGGCGCGGGCAGCGGGAGCGACAAAAGTTCTCTGTGATTCCTTTGAACGTGCCCTTGCGCAGATAGAGGGAGGACGGCAGGTGTATTTTGTGGTGATGACAAGAGGACATCGTTATGATGAAGACTGTCTGAGCATTATTTTGAAAAAGCCTCATGCTTATGTGGGAATGATGGCGAGTAGAGGCCGTGCGGCACGGATGAAGCAGAATCTTATAGAGAAAGGATTTTCGGAAGAAACAGTTTCGAATATCCATACGCCGATCGGACTTTCCATTCATGCAAAAACACCGGAAGAAATCGGAATTTCTGTTCTGGCAGAATTAATCGCGGTGAAAAACAGTGGCGGCGGAGGAACTGTTTTTGATAAAGAGATCTTGGAAAATATTTTAAATAAATCTTGCCAAGAACCGTGGGCGCTGGCAACCATTATCCGCCGTTCTGGTTCTGCTCCGCGAGAGATTGGGACCAAGATGCTCGTGACGGATATAGGGACAACGGTTGGCTCTGTCGGGGGCGGTTGTATGGAAGCAAAAGTAATCCGGGAAGGTCTTGGATTTTTGCGTATACACAGAGAAGATAAAAGTAAGGTGATGAAGCGGATGATCGCAGACATGTCCGGTGCAGAGGCAGAAGTATCGGGGATGGTGTGCGGCGGAAGGATCGAGGTCTTATTAGAGGTGGTGAATTAGATGGGAAATGACTGGACACATTTTGACTTAAAGGGAAACGCACGTATGGTAGACGTTTCTGAAAAAAGCAGTACTAGGCGGCAGGCAGTTGCCATAGGAAAGATTCAGGTAAATGATGCCGTTATGCAGGCAGTGACCGGACATACTGCGGCGAAGGGAGATGTGCTGGGAGTGGCAAGAGTTGCCGGGATTATGGCAGTCAAACGGACGGCAGATCTGATTCCTATGTGTCATACGATTCCGATCGAAAAATGTGAGCTGACATTTTTTGTGTCGCCGGAAGCTCTGGAAATTCATGCAGAATGCTTGGTGCTTACAGAAGGAAAGACGGGAGTGGAGATGGAAGCGCTGACCGGCGTCAATGTCGCCCTCCTTACTATATACGATATGTGCAAGGCAATGGACAGAGGTATGGTGATCTCTGAGATTTGCCTGAAGGAGAAAACAGGCGGAAAAAGCGGTACTTATACAAGGCAACAGGCGCCGCAGATGTGGAATGAGAGTCCGAAAAAACAGGGGACGCAGGATTTGAGCGGACTGGACTTCCTGTAATGCTGCGAAAAGGAGGTAGGAGCGGTGGTAGACGGCCAGGGCAGGAGCATAGATTATATGCGAATATCGGTGACAGACCGATGTAATTTAAGATGTGTGTACTGTATGCCAAAGTCCGGAGTTTCTTTTGTTCCCGAAACCTCTCTTTTGACCGATGATGAGATTGTAAGGATTGTCAATGCTTCGGCAAGGGCGGGAATCCGCCATATCAAAGTGACAGGGGGGGAACCTTTGCTGCGGGATGGGATAACCGTGTTGATACGCCGGATCAAAGAGGTGCCGCATATAGATACCGTGTCGCTTACGACCAATGGGATCCTGCTGCCGAAATATGTGGATGAACTTTACAGGGCGGGAATATCGGGTGTGAATATCAGTCTGGATACACTGGATGAAAAGCGTTTTCGTGAACGTACCGGAGGTGGTAAGCTCACGGAAGCCTTGAAAGGTTTGCAGGTGGCAAGGACGTACCCGGACCTGACGGTGAAGGTAAACACGGTGCTCTATAAAGAGCACTGGGAAGAAGACGTACAGGCGCTTGTGCATCTGGCAGAAAAAGCGAAAGTTCATGTACGCTTTATCGAGCATATGCCCCTTGGAACAGGAGAGGACGAAAAGCCTGTGGCAGAGCAGGATGTATTGCGTTTGTTGCGTGAACATTATGGGGAAGGGAAACCTTGTACAGAGAAAATCGGCGAGGGACCGGGGCATTATTTTGTATTTCCGGGACTGTTGGGACGAATCGGTTTTATCAGCGCCATGAGCCACAAGTTCTGTTCCGAATGTAACCGCATCCGTTTGACGGCAGACGGAAACTTGCGGATGTGTCTGCAAAGCAGAGAAGGGGTGAATCTCCGAGAACGGCTTAGAAGTGGGGTGAGTGACGAGGGATTGACAGAGCTGATAGAGAAAAGCGTTTGCCGAAAACCGGCAGCACATTGTATGAACGAGCGAAAGATCGAAGCCGAGGGAATGTGTCAGATTGGAGGGTAAATATGAAAGCAATCGTTATTACCGTCAGTACAAAAGGATATATCGGAGAACGAGAAGATAAAAGTGGTCCTGCGCTAAAGAAAAGATTAGAAAGTCTTGGATTTGAGGTGCCGGAGGTCGTGATCGTTCCAGATCGTCGGGAAAGAATTGCGGAAGTTATGAGAGAGATTGCAGATCAAAAAAAAGCGGCGCTCATTGTCACCACGGGGGGAACCGGGTTTGCCAAGGATGATTGTACACCTGAGGCGACGCTTGACGTAGTGGAACGACGGGCAGACGGGATCCCGGAAGCCATGCGGGCATACAGCAGTCAATTTACAGACAGGGCAATGTTGTCAAGGGCTGTGGCTGGGATTCGGCAAGAGACTGTGATCATCAATCTTCCGGGCAGTGTGAAGGCTGTGGAAGAATGTATGGACTGCGTGAAAAACAGTCTGGTTCACGGAGTGGAGATCTTAACCGGACAGGCGATAGAATGTGGGAGGTCTTAAATAGGAGATATGGGAAAAAATTATTTCGTTATGCATATGGAAACGGAAGTGGCAGAGATTACTTCCGGGGGACAGGTACGGTTAATAAATGAAAGATTCCTGCCATACGACCTGTATTTGGAGGCGGATGACGATATAGATACCCGGCTGAATAATCTGAATAACTTCTATCATTGGTGTGCTTCGCGGATGTTGTCTTTGGATCGAAAATATGCGAAAGATATTTTGGCGAGTATTGGGGCTTCGCAGATGACAACAGACAGGGAGCGTGCGGCAATTGCGTTGACTTACCGATGTGTGTCTCTGACTGATGTATTCTGGGTGAAGGAATCAGAGGAGAACATATCTTATGAGGAAATCAACCTTTATGATCATCCCCTGAATGAAGCGATTGTGGAATTGTCTTTGAAAGGCAGGCAGATGACCGTAACCAATGATGAATTAGCGCCGGATCTTTCCACAAGAGGCTGCTTTCCCAAAGCTTGGGTGCGCCGAGAGGAAGGATTTGTTTTATTAAAAGACGGCGGCGATAAGGCAGTAAAGAGAGAATTGCTTGCAAGTGCAATCTGTCAGTGCTTTGATTTTCCACAGGTAAACTATGAGAAAGACTTTTATGACGGAGAGCCTGTTACGAAGAGTCACCTTGTTACTTCTAAGAGGTTTTCCATGGTTTCCAAGATGGCATTTGATATTTATGCAGCAAACAGAGAACTTGATACATTAGAAGAATGCATCAAAGTTGATGCTGTGACATATTACGGAATGAATATGGTGGATTATTTGGTGGGAAATACAGACAGACACCCGGAGAATTGGGGATTTTTAATAGATAATAGGACAAATGAAGCTATTTCTCTTTATCCTCTGATGGATTTTAATCAGAGCTTTTATCAATATCATACGCTAGAAGGGGCTGTCTGTCAGACTGTATTTCCACGTAAAATGAATCAAATGGAAGCTGCTGTGGAGGCAGTCAAGAAAATCGGACTTCGTCAGAAAAAAGAAATCCCTATGGAACTTTTTGAAGATGCAGCCGAGTGGAAAGATATGTTTTGTCAAAGATATAAAGTGTTAAAAGAAGCAGCGCGGAAAGAAGGAATATAAATGAAGCAAATAGAAACCATCCATGCAGAAGGGCATGTCATCTGCCATGACATTACGGTAATCATCAAAGATGAAAAGAAAGACACAGCATTTCGGAAAGGACATATTGTGACAAAAGACGACATTCCGAAGCTTCTGTCGCTGGGGAAAGATCATCTCTATGTGTGGGAAAAAACGGAAGGCATGCTGCACGAAAATGAGGCGGCAGAAATCCTTGTTTCTGTTTGCAAGAATAAATACATGAAAGAAACTCCGGTGAAAGAGGGAAAGATAGAACTGCTTGCGGATACATGCGGAGTATTTCTTGTAGATACAAAACGTCTTGTGGAAATCAACTGTCTGGAGGATGTGATGATTGCTACAAGACATACCAATCAGGCAGTGAAGCCGGGAGATAAGCTGGCAGGAATGAGAATTATTCCGCTGGTGATCGAGGAAGCCAGAATGAATGCGGTTAAGAAAATCGGCGCAGAGAAGCCGATTTTGGAGATCAAACCGTTTGTGCGAAAGACGGCGGCGGTCGTCACTACCGGAAATGAAGTGTATTACGGAAGAATACAGGATACATTTACTCCTGTTATTAAGGAAAAGCTGGAGCAGTTTGGGGTGGAAGTCCTTTTTCATGAAGTTGTACCAGATGAGGATGAAAAGATCCTGCGTGCGATTCAAAATTCCAGAAAAAGCGGTGCGGATCTGATTCTTTGCACCGGTGGGATGAGTGTAGATCCCGACGATCGAACGCCGGGAGCGATTCAAAAATCAGGGGCAGAAGTTATTACTTACGGCGCTCCGGTACTTCCGGGGGCAATGCTGGTACTTGGATACTATGAAGACAACACCCCGATTCTGGGACTCCCGGGATGTGTCATGTACGCCAAGGCTACAGTGTTTGACCTTCTGCTGCCCAGAGTATTGGCGGACGTTCGGATTGACAAAAGAGAGATCGCGGCTATGGGGCACGGAGGGCTTTGCCTTGGATGTGAAAGTTGTCATTATCCGAATTGTAGTTTTGGCAAGGGGTATTAATCGAAAATTGGCAGAATTAGAAAGGTAAGAGGATCATGGGAACTGTGAAAGCGGTTTGTATCAGCAGAGAGAAAGGGACGAGAAAAGAGAATATAGGCAAGGCGGTTTTCATAGAAAATTATGGGCTTGAAGGAGACGCTCACGCAGGAAACTGGCATCGGCAGGTGAGTCTTCTGTCCTATGAGAGGATTGAGGAGTTCCGACAAAAAGGGGCGGATGTAGAGTTTGGAGATTTTGGCGAAAATCTGGTGGTAGAAGGATATGATTTTAAGAGATTTCCGATAGGAACGAAGTTTCGGTGTGGTGAGGTTGTGCTCGTACTCACCCAGATTGGGAAGGAATGCCATCATGGGTGCGAGATCTTTCGGACGATGGGAGACTGCATTATGCCAAGAGAGGGTGTATTTTGTACGGTGGAACACGGTGGAATTATAAAAACCGGGGATGAATTGGAGTTGTTAAGATGAATGGAAAGAAAAGAAATTTAATTTTTATAGTTGTGCTTCTTGCAGGTTTGGCGGGTTTTTTAGCGTACGCAGACAGATGTTCCCCTTCCGGGGCTTCTTGAGGCGGCTATCCTTATGAACTCGCGGAGCGAGAGAAGAAAGCGCCGGAACTGAAAGGACAAGCAAAGTCGGATAAAAAGACAGAAACAACAGAGCTTCATGTATTGGCGGCGGCGAGTATGACGGATGCGATGCAGGAGATTGGAAAAGCATATCAGAAGAAGCATGGTAACATAGATTTTGTTTTCCAGTTCGATTCGTCAGGAACGCTGAAAACGCAGATTGAGCAAGGAGCTCCGGCGGATGTATTTATTTCGGCGGCAATGAAGCAGATGGACGAATTGAAAGCCGGGGGTATGATTGAAGACGGCAGTGATTTTTCTTTGTTAGAAAATAAAGTGGTTTTAATTGTGCCCAAAGATTCGGACGTAAGACCTGCGTCCTTTGAAGAGACTGCGACAGACAAGATCTCAATGGTCGCCATCGGAAATGCAGATGTTCCGGTGGGACAGTATACGGAAGATATTTATAAAAAACTTGGACTTTGGGAGCAGATTCAGAAGAAAGCCAATCTTGCCACGAATGTAAGACAAGTTCTGGACTGGGTTGCAACGGGGAATGTGCAGTGCGGGATTGTGTATGCCACGGATGCGCAGATTGAGAAAAATGTAGAGGTTGTATGTGAGGCTCCGGAAGGAAGTTGTGAACCGGTCATTTATCCGGCAGGTATGGTGTCTGGTTCGAAGGAGAAAGAAGAAGCGGCGCAGTTTTTAGAGTTTTTGAAAACCGCAGAAGTATCCGATATATTGCGGGCTTATGGATTTGCGCCGTATACACAGGAATAGAACGAGAGGTCCGAACTTATGGATTTTACACCATTACTGCTGTCCCTTAAGGCGGCTGCGGCTGCTACGATGCTGGTTGTTCTCGCGGGGATACCGATAGCGTATGGGGCTGCCCGGATGAAAAAAGGAAAAAGTATTTTGGATGTGATTTGTACGCTTCCCATGGTGCTTCCGCCTACAGTGGTAGGTTTTTTTCTGCTGCTCTTTTTTGGGAAGAACAGTGTGGCAGGCAGTTGGCTGACGGAACATGGGATTCAGGTCGTGTTTTCGCAGACGGGAATGGTGATCGCGTCCGCAGTTGTGTCATTTCCGCTTTTATATCGGACGGCGAGAGGAGCATTTGAGCAGATGGATCAGACACTGATCTATGCAGGGCAGACATTGGGACTGTCAAATGCCTGTATTTTTTTTAAAATCGTGTGTCCAAATTGCCTGCCGACCATTATGGCAGGAGTGATTCTGGCATTTACAAGGGCGATGGGCGAGTTTGGAGCTACTGTTATGTTAGCAGGAAACATTCCCGGCAGGACGCAGACGGCGGCAATCGCCATTTACACGGCGATGCAGAACGGAAATCGTGCGCTTGCATTTCGGTGGGCAGCGATAATTGTGGGGATGTCGGTCTTTTTTATTGTATTGATGAATGTTGTATCCGGCAGAAAAGGAGGAAATGCATGGCGATAGAGGTGCGTATCAAGAAATGTTTTTCGGATTTTAAGCTGGATGTAGCGTTTCAGACAGGAGAAGAAGTGTTCGGTGTTTTGGGAGAAAGTGGCTGCGGCAAGAGTTTGACGCTCAAATGTATCGCAGGCATTGAAACGCCGGATGAAGGGCGGATCGTGTTAAACGGCAGAGTGCTTTTCGACTCTTCGGCAGGAATCAACCTTTCGCCCGGGGAGCGGAAAGTGGGATTTTTGTTTCAGGAATATGCGCTGTTTCCGAATATGACAGTGGAAGAAAACATAGCCATAGGAGCCGGAACGTTGGCAGGAACAGATGGCAATAAACGTAGAAGAAGATCGGAAAAGCAAAAGCTGGTGGAAAAATATATTCGGCAGTTCCGATTGAACGGATTGGAAAAGAAATACCCGTCTGCACTGTCCGGTGGTCAGAAACAGCGTGTTGCCATTGCCAGGATGATGATCACAGAGCCGGAGATCGTTCTGCTGGACGAGCCGTTTTCCGCTATCGACAGCTATCTCAAATGGCAGATAGAGCAGGAGATATTAGACTGGTTGGAACAGATACAGGTGACGGCGCTTTTGGTGTCTCACAACCGAGATGAGATTTATCGCTTGTGCGAACGGATTGGCATTATCCACGAGGGCCAAATGGAAGTATGCGGGGAGAAAAGAGAGATTTTTCAGAAACCGGGAACGGTGTCGGCGGCGATTCTGACGGGGTGTAAAAATATTGCGGATGTAGAGAATGTGACAGAGCGGGAATCAGAAAATACAGAATCTGCTCGTGGGCAGAGGCAGTATCTCGTAATTCCGGCGTGGAATTGTACGTTGCCGGTTCCGGGAGATATAGACGGTCATCGCGTACAAAGTGTGGGGATCCGTGCCCATGATGTACAGATATATCCTGCCGGATCTGGGGGTGAGAGGAGAGGATCTGAAGGTTCAGAACCGATGGGGTCAAAGAAGAGAGGAAGTCTTGAGGGATTGACGGAGGGAGTGGTCAAGCGGCGTATTGAAGCTCCGTTTGATTACATCTACGTGATCCGGCCATTAAAGGAAACTGCCGGAACGATCCGGGCAGAGATCCCAAAGTCTGGACAACAGAGTTATGAGGTGGGTGACAGAATTTTCTTCAGAATACCGCCGGAGTGTGTGTTGTGGCTGAAAAAGAGTGATTTTATGGTCAAAAAGAATTGACAAGGGAAGAAAACAGGCGTATTTTATAAGTGAATAATCTGTTTCAGGGCGAGGTGTGATTCCTCACTGGCGGTGATGGGCGTAAGATAAGCCATAAGTCCGCGAGCCGAAAGCAAAAGTTGACGGCAGGAATGGGTAAGAATCCCATACCAACGGTATAGTCCGGATGAAAGAAACAAGGTACTGTAAGAATAGTATTTTAATGTCTTGGAACTTAATGTTTTTTAGGTTTCAAGGCATTTTTTGTTTCGTCAGATTCTTCACAATAAAGTTTCAGGAGGAATTGATATGTCACAGGAAGTAGTAGAAAAAACAAACAAAGTAAGCGGTCATGCGACCATGAAGCTGGTAAAGCTGGGAATGCTGGTTGCCGTGTCGGTGGTGCTGGTATATTTCATCCATTTCCCGATCTTTCCGGTTGTTCCGTTTTTGGAATATGATCCGGCGGATATTTCCATCTTGATCGGGACGTTTGCCTTTGGCCCGGCAGTAGGCGTGATCTTGACGGTTGTTACATCGATTATCCAAGGAGTGACGGTAAGCGCCTCAAGCGGTCTGTATGGAATACTGATGCATATTATAGCAACGAGTACGCTGGTATCCATTGCAGGAACCGTCTACAAAAAAGATAAGTCAAAAAAACAGGCGGTTATCGGCCTGATTCTCGGAATGTTGGCAATGGGAGCCGTGATGGTCGGCGCAAATCTCATTATTACACCGCTGTTTATGGGAGTGTCAAGAGATGTTATATGGTCGTTAATGCCGTTCATCGTGGAATTCAATCTGGTAAAAGCGGGAATTAACGGCGCGGTTACATTTTTTGTGTACAAAAGAATTGCGGCATTTCTTAGAAAGTAATTGCTATTGGTTATTGCAATTTCTTATAAAACATGTTACTTTTATTATGCTGATTAATAAATGAAAAGTATATACGAGGTGTGAAAAATGCAGGAAATGAAACCGATCAAAGAAGGTAAAGTACGTGAGATTTATGATAACGGCGACAGCCTTATTATGGTTGCCACAGACCGTATCAGTTGCTTTGATGTTATTTTGAACAATGAGATTACAAAAAAAGGCGCAGTGCTTACGCAGATGTCTAAATTCTGGTTTGATATGACTAGGGATATTCTGCCAAATCACATGATTTCCGTGGATGTAAATGATATGCCTGAGTTTTTCAGACAGCCGAAGTTTGACGGAAACAGTATGATGTGCCGTAAACTGGAGATGCTTCCGGTGGAGTGTATTGTGCGTGGTTATATTACCGGAAGTGGATGGGCAAGTTACCTGGAAACAGGAAAAGTATGTGGGATCGAACTGCCGGAGGGATTGAAAGAGTCTGATAAACTGCCGGAGCCAATCTACACACCATCTACAAAAGCAGAGATTGGAGATCATGACGAGAACATTTCCTATGAGCAGAGTATTGAGCATCTTGAGAAACAGTTTCCGGGAAAAGGTCAGGAATATGCGGAGAAACTTCGGGACTATACGATTGCATTATATAAGAAATGTGCGGAGTATGCACTGAGCAAAGGGATCATTATTGCGGACACTAAGTTTGAGTTTGGTCTGGACGAGGAGGGCAACATCGTACTCGGCGACGAAATGCTTACACCGGACAGTTCACGTTTCTGGCCGGTAGAGGGATACGAGCCGGGACATGGACAGCCGTCTTTTGATAAGCAGTTTGCCCGTGACTGGCTGAAAGAGAATCCGGGTAACGATTGGACACTGCCGCAGGATATTGTAGAAAAGACCATCGGAAAATATCTCCAGGGATATGAGATGCTGACCGGAGAATCATTAAAATAAAAACACAGACAAAATACGGATGCCCAAACATGGGCATCCGTATTTTGTATTATTTACAGCTTGTCACCTCGTTTTACATATCCGGGTCCTGCTTCGTCTGCAAGGACTTCTTTTGTATGAACAATCTTTGCATTTCTGTCTACGACAAAGTTTTCAATATGCACGTCTTTTCCGATCACAACATCAGAAAGAAGTACGCAGTTCTTTACCACAGCTCCTTCTTTGATAATACATCCACGTCCTAAAACAGAATTTTCGACATTTCCTTTTATCTTACATCCGTTAGATACGACAGAGTTTTTGACGGTAGAAGATTCAAAATACTGTGTCGGACAAGAGTCGCTGGTACGAGTGTAAATCGGCCAGTCCTCGTGGAACAGGCTGTTGGAGGTTTTGAAATCAATGAGCGAAAGGTTGGCATCAAAATAGCCATGGAAATCATTTGCCGCCGCAAAATAACCTTTATGGGATACTCCGCGAACATCCAGCTCATCACAGGCAAGGTCTAAGATGTCTGCCAGCGTATATGCAGAAGAAACTTTTCTTCCTTCTTTTATGAGATTTATAAACAACTCCTTTTTCATTACGTAGGTTTCCATGAAGATGTTTTTCGTTTTTGTGTTTCCTTGATTGACATCCAGACCCAGCACACCTTTTTGCTTGTTCAGGTTCAGAGTGTAGCAATTCAGGAAATGATCCTTAGCGTTGTCCATATTGTGGTATAAAAGTGTAATGTCAGCGCCGGACTCAATGTGTGTATTTAACAATGCATCGTAATCCTGTCTGTAGATCATATAACTTGGAGCAATGACTACATATTGCTGCGGTGCATTTTCAATACATTCCAGGTTGGCAAAATAAGATGCAATATCTGTGTTGTATATATCTTGTCCAAGGCTGTTCTCTGCAAAGAGAAGGTGGAGTTTTCCGCGCTTGGAGTTAATATTGTAATGCCGGCCGCTTCCCAGATGTTCTGTAAGAGAGCGCGGCTGTCTTCTTATATATACTTGTACATGATCGATTCCGCTGTTACTCATGTTTGAGATTGGGAAGTCGATGATACGGTATCTGCCAAGGAAAGAGAATGCCGCCGCCGGGCGAAATGCTCTCAGTCCGTCTACTCGTACATGATTACCGGCAAAACTTACGATTCCTAATGCTTTAGCCATATTATTCTACCCCCTTTACACGTTTTGAAACAAGCTCGATGTGTTCGCTCTTAGCATCGCCTGCCACAGCGTCTTTTCCGATCACGACACGGTCGCTGACAATGGCGCGTGTGACTTGCGCTCCTGCTTCAACAACGGAACCGGGCATGAGAACACTGTCGACAACTTTTGCTCCCGGTCCGACTTTTGCTCCGGTGAACAGTACAGAATTTTTCACCTCTCCCTCAATGATACAGCCCTGCGTAATGAACGCGCGTTTGATGTCGGCGTCCGGACCGATATACTGAGGCAGTGTTGTGGTATCTTCGGTATATATTTTCCAGGATGGATCGCTTAAGTCCAGTTCATTGTTCGGTGCAAGAAGATCCATGTTTGCTTCCCAGAGAGAATCGATGGTTCCGACGTCTTTCCAGTATCCTTCGAATTTATAGGCGTACAAGGACTTTCCGTCATTTAAGAGAGTCGGAATAACGTCTTTTCCGAAATCATGGCTGGAATCTGAATCTTTCATATCTGCGATCAACGTTTTGCGGAGCAGTTTCCAATTGAAAATATAAATTCCCATAGAAGCAAGATTGCTCTTTGGATTTTCCGGCTTTTCTTCAAATTCAACAATTTTTCCATTTTCATCTGTGTTCATAATGCCGAAACGGCTTGCTTCACGCATCGGAACAGGAAGAACGGCAATAGTTACATCCGCATTGTTTTCCTTATGTGCGCGGAGCATCTTGTCATAATTCATTTTATAAATGTGGTCTCCGGATAAAATCAAGATATATTCCGGGGAATATGTATCTATAAAATCAATGTTTTGTGAAATGGCGTCGGCAGTACCTCTGTAGACGTCCAGATTAGAGTCGGCAGTTTCTCGCGGAGGAAGCACATATACACCGCTGTCTTTGGCGTCTAATCCCCAACGTCTGCCTGCTGCTACATAACTGTTCAGCAAGATGGATTCGTACTGTGTCAGTACGCCGACAACATCGATACCGCTGTTGGCGCAATTACTGAGCGGGAAATCTATAATACGGTACTTACCGCCGTAAGACACAGCAGGTTTCGCCACTTTATTTGTTAGCTCATGCAGTCGAGATCCTCTGCCGCCTGCTAAAATCATTGCTAACATGTTGTTTTGTTTCATAGTAAGCCCTCTCTTTCCTTTTAGTTGTATTGTAATATGTACTATTATTATATAATTTTTTTGTGTTTTTTTCAATTATTTGTGCAATATTGCACAAATAATATTGGATTTCGGTAAAGAAATCACAGTTTTAGTATTTGGACAAAGATTTGGCTGCGAATGGAATGGTTATAATAACTATATATATGTACATGTCTGAAAAAAATACCTTGCTTTTTCAAAAAGTGTATGGTATGCTATTATGGCGAATGGAAGTAGGCTTTTTTTTTATGCCTAAAAAATGGACAGTCTCGCAAACTGTCCGGCAACACGTTAACTTAAGAAATAAGAAGCGAGGTGGAAGTTGTGCGTACAAGAATCACATTGGAATGTACAGAATGTAAGCAGCGTAACTACAACATGACCAAGGATAAGAAAGCTCATCCGGAACGCATGGAGACTAAGAAGTACTGCAAATTCTGTAAGTCACACACAATGCACAAGGAAACAAAATAATCGCCGTAAAGGAGTGAATGTCATGAGTGAAAAAACTCAGAAAGAAAGCTGGTTCAAAGGTCTTAAAGCAGAATTTAAGAAAATTATTTGGCCAGACAAGATGACGCTTGCGAAGCACACAGCGGCTGTTGTTGTTGTATCCATTGTATTGGGAGCAATCATAGCATTGGTTGATTTTCTTGCTCAGTACGGAATTAATTTTCTGACGAATCTGGGCTAGGAACTGACAAACAAGAAAGGTGAGTTTATGTCAGAGGCAAAATGGTACGTAGTTCATACCTATTCCGGGTATGAGAACAAGGTGAAAGCCAACATTGATAAGACAATTGAAAACAGACATCTGGAGGACCAGATCCTGGAAGTCCGCGTTCCGATGCAGGATGTTGTGGAACTTAAAAACGGAGTTCAGAAAGCAACGCAGAAGAAGCTCTTTCCGGGATATGTGCTCATTCATATGATTATGAATGACGACACATGGTATGTTGTACGTAATACAAGAGGAGTGACTGGGTTCGTAGGTCCCGGGTCAAAGCCGGTACCGCTCACAGAAGCAGAGATGGCTCCGCTTGGTATTCAGAGAGACAATATTGTTGTAGACTTTGAGGTTGGCGACACCGTTCAGGTTGTTGCTGGCGCGTGGGCAGATACCGTTGGGGTGATCCAGTCCATGAATGCTCAGAAACAAAGTCTCATCATCAATGTTGAGTTGTTCGGCCGCGAAACGCCGGTTGAAATAAGTTTCGCAGAAGTTAAGAAGGTATAACAAACGTGGGAGGAGCCACAGGAGTTCCGACATCACCACAAGGAGGTAATTAAAATGGCAAAAAAAGTATCAGGTTACATTAAATTACAGATTCCTGCCGGAAAAGCTACACCGGCACCACCGGTTGGTCCTGCTCTTGGACAGCACGGTGTAAACATTGTTGAATTTACAAAGCAGTTCAACGCTAAGACAGCAGATCAGGGAGATCTTATCATCCCTGTAGTAATTACTGTTTATAATGACAGAAGCTTCAGCTTTATCACAAAGACACCACCGGCAGCAGTTCTTATTAAAAAAGCCTGCAATTTGAAATCAGGTTCAGGTGTTCCGAACAAGAACAAAGTTGCTAAGATTACGAAGGCTCAGTTACAGGAAATCGCTGAACTGAAAATGCCGGACTTAAACGCTGCATCAGTAGAAGCGGCTATGAGTATGGTAGCAGGAACATGCCGTAGTATGGGTGTAACAGTTGAAGAATAAGTGGGAGGGTTATCCCGATATTACCACAAGGAGGTTTATTTAGATGAAAAGAGGAAAGAAATATGTTGAAGCTGCGAAAGCCATCGACAGAGCAACACTCTATGATGTAGCAGACGCGGTATCATTAGTAAAAAAGACTGCAGTAGCAAAATTCGATGAGACAATTGAGGCTCATATCAGAACAGGATGTGACGGACGTCACGCAGACCAGCAGATCCGTGGCGCAGTTGTACTGCCACACGGAACAGGTAAAAAGGTTCGTATCTTAGTATTTGCAAAAGACGCTAAAGCAGCAGAGGCAGAGGCGGCAGGAGCAGATTATGTTGGAGGCGAAGAACTTATTCCGAAGATCCAGAACGAGAACTGGTTTGAATTTGACGTAGTAGTTGCTACACCGGATATGATGGGTGTTGTTGGTCGTCTTGGTCGTGTACTTGGACCAAAAGGACTTATGCCGAACCCGAAAGCCGGTACAGTAACTATGGACGTTACAAAAGCTGTTCAGGAAATCAAAGCAGGTAAGATCGAGTACAGACTTGACAAGACAAACATTATCCATGTGCCAGTAGGTAAAGCATCCTTTACTGAGGAACAGCTTGCAGACAACTTCCAGACGCTTATTGACGCAATCAACAAAGCAAGACCGGCAGCAGTAAAAGGCCAGTTCTTAAAGAGTGTGGTTCTCACATCTACAATGGGACCGGGCGTTAAGGTTAATCCACTGAAGCTGTCTTAATTGAAATTGAGATTGTAAATAATAATCCCCGCAGATGCTCTCTGTGGGGATTTTTTGGCTGTAATAGGAAATTATTGTTCTAGTCGTTTTGGTGATAACCGTCCAGAAATTCACCGATCCGTCGTATTGCCGAAGACAGTACGTCTGCTTCAGGAAGCATAACAATTCGGAAATGATCCGGTTCCTTCCAGTCGAATCCGCTGCCTGGTACAAGCAGGATGTTTGTTCGGTGTAAGAGATCACGGGCGAATTTTTTGTCGTTTGTGATGTTGAATTTTTTTGTGTCCAGTTTTGGGAAAATGTAAAATGCCCCGTCGTTTTTTACGAAGGAAATGCCATCGATCTTCTCCAGTTCTCGAACGGTCGCTTCCCGTTGTTCGTAGATTCTTCCGCCCGGGCGAACCATGGAGGCAGGAGTCTCCATGTCTTTAAGGGCAGCAGGAATTACGATCTGTGCAAGTGTATTTGCGCACAGGCGCAAAGAGGTGAGTTGGATGATTCCCTGTCTATAGTCCTCGGTCAATTCTTTCGGACCGCTAATGACCATCCAGCCACATCGGTAACCGCATAGACAGTGAGATTTGGAAAGTCCGTTCATAGTAACAATGGGAATATCTTCTGCTAATGATGCCAGTGATACGTGCTGTAAACCATCCATCACCAGACGATCGTAGATTTCGTCTACGAAGAGCAGAAGCTTGTGTTCGCGGGCAACTTCTGCTAATTCCAGCAAGATTTCTTTTGGATAGAGTACACCTGTCGGATTGTTTGGGTTGATAATTACCATGGCTTTTGTCCGGGGGGTGATTTTTGCGCGGATGTCTTGTAAATCCGGGTACCAGGAAGCTTTCTCGTCACAGGTGTAAAACACAGGTTTTCCGCTCGCCAGATATACGGAATTTCCCCAAATGGAATAGCTTGGTGCAGGAACAAGAACCTCATCTCCATCATTTAACAGAGGGAATAAAGCGAAAGAGACGACTTCGCTGACACCGTTCCCGATAAATATATCGTCCGGTGTGATTCCTTTGATTCCTTTGCTTTTCTCATATTCGCAGATCGCTTCTCTTGCCGCCGGCATACCTTTAAAATCACAGTATCCTACTCCGTCCTGAATGTGATCTGTCAAGGCGTTTTTAATACTGTCCGGGAGCCCGAAGCCGAAAGTTGCAGGATTTCCGGTATTTAATTTTAAAATATTTTTTCCTTCTTGTTGCATTTTCAGCGCTTCCACGTACAATGGACCGCGGATGTCAGAATGTATATTTGCCATTCTTTGTGCTCTTGCTATATTTGTCATATTGTCACCTTCCAAATAATTTTTCGTATTATTTAGAGAATTCTCTTTTCTTGCCTTTATCATAAACCTGTCATATAATATATTCAAATATCTATAATAATATAATGGTTATATCGATAAAACTATAATGCTGGATGGGACGGAGTTATAACTAGAGGAGAGGATCGTTATGTTTAAGGGAAAAGATTATGTTTATGAAGTTTACAGGGAAAAGAGTTTTTCAAAGGCGGCTCAAAATTTATACATCAGTCAGCCGTCTCTCAGCGCCCGGATAAAAAAGATAGAGGAAACCGTAGGCTTTCCGTTGTTTGACCGGAGCACAAGCCCCCTGCAGCTTACTGAAGTGGGGGAAGCATATATCAAAGCTTCCGAGGAGATATATCAGATTGAGGAGCGGATGGAGAACTATATTAACGACCTGTCGACTTTAAAAACAGGACATTTATCCATTGGAGCAAGCAATGTGTTTGCGGCATATGTTATGCCGGCGCTTATTACAGATTTTAAACAAAGCTTCCCGGATGTTCATATTCGGATTACAGAAGGAAATACAACTCAGCTGGAAGCGATGCTCAGCAACAACTCTCTGGATTTTGTGATTGATAATTATCATTATGACGGTACGATGTATAATAAAGAATTATACTGTAAAGAAAATATTCTATTGGCAGTGCCAAAGCGTTTTTCTGAAAATGAAAGACTGGAAGGTTATCAGCTTTCGTGTGACAATATTAAAAATAAAAAGTATGTGGAGCATGACCTGGCGGCAGTTCCGTTAGAGGAGCTGCGAGATCTTCCGTTTATTATGCTGACGCCCGGAAATGACACCCGCATCCGTGGGGACCGCCTTTGCCGTGAGGCCGGATTTCGTCCGAATATCATTCTCGAATTGAATCAGCAGTCTACGGCATATATGGCGGCATCTACACAGCTGGGAGCTACTTTTATCAGCGATATTCTTGTAAGCCAGCTTCCGTCTTTGGAGAATCTGGTATATTATAAACCGGCAGGAAAAGCTGCGGAAAGAGAAGTTTTTTTCTATTACAAAAATCATAAATATAAGACGCGGATCATGACGGAGTTTCTGGCGTTCATGTATCATGCAAATAATAAAAAGTTATAGAAGCGATTTACAATTGATATTTGGAATGATACAATGTGCGCATAAGAAAGAGGGTGTTCGTGTGAAAGTTTTTGCTTTATGTGGAAGTCCGAGGAAAGGACATAATACGGATCAGCTATTAGATAAAGCATTAGCAGGAGTGGAGTGTGTGTATCCGAAAATAAAGATTGAAAAGATACATATATATGATTATTTGTATACGGGATGCGTTAGCTGCTATGCTTGTAAACGTTTAAACGGTAAGTTTTATGGACGTTGTGCAAAGAAAGATTCTATTTCAAATCTTCTTTGCGAATTGTCAGAGGCCGATGGGATTATAGTGGGGGCGCCGGTTTATTTTCATGATATACCCGGTCAATTGCATGCTTTTTTAGAAAGACTGCTATATCCCTATTTGGTTTATGGAAAAGAGTATTCTTCTATTGCGCCCCGAAAAGCTGAAATAGCAATTATTTATACGATGAACGCTACTGAGAAAAAGGCTGAAGAAATGAATTACAATATAAAATTATCGGCAATAGAAAAATATATGGGAATCATTTTTTCAGAACCGGAAATCTTATGCTGTTATGATACTTTGCAATTCGAAGATTATAGTAAGTACATGTCAGAACGTTTTTCGGAAAGGGAAAAGCTCCAAAGAAAACGAGAGCATTTCCCTAAAGATTGTGAAGCGGCATATATGCTTGGAAAAAGGCTCGCAGAAAGGATTAAATATCGGAATCCCACTGCTTGAGGAATTCTTGGCAAAACTTCATGAATTCTGTATGTTGGGTGTGAAAATAACTGTTTTTTGAATAGATAAGATTATATGTATGGAACTCATAGTAATCATCGATGTAGATTTGCTGTAGAGTTCCATTTTTTAATTCCCTGGCGACACCGCTTTTAAATAAAAATGAAATCCCGATGTTTTGCAGGAGCAGCTGTTTTACAATCGTGAGACTGTTGCTGATTTCAATACGATTGATAAAGTTCAGCGAAGACATATGGTTATCTTTTAAAATTTCTTCTAACCGTCTGCGAGACGGGGTTCTATATGCGCCAAGGATGAGAGTGTTGTTGTAAAGTTTTTCTACCGAAACCGTTTGCTCTGCGAGCGAGTGTTGAGGGGAACAGACACATATGGTACTACTGTTGCAAAGTTCGTAATAATCAAGTTCTGTATTAGGGATAAATCCATCCATCAAAAAGAAGTCAAGTTCACCTTCGTTAAGTTTTCTCGATAATTCGTCGTAATAACCCGTAATAACTCTGATTTTATAATCGGGATGTTCCTTCATAAATGCAATGATCAAGTATGGGAGGAAAGATTCGCCGGCAGCCTGTTCGGCGCCTAATCTCAACTCTTTCGTAGAAAGAGAAAGTGTAGAAAGCTGTTCTTTTATTCGTTCGGAATCAGAACGGACGGAATTAACATACTGAAATAGAATGTGCCCGGCTGCAGTAAGTTGAAACTTTCGGTTGTTGTAAGTATACAGCTTAGTTTGATAGTATTCCTCTAAGTGTTTCATGTGATGTGAAACGGCAGGCTGTGTGATATGAAGGCTTTCGGCAGTTTTTGTAAAACTTTTTGTCTGGCAGAGTGTGAGAAAAGTAAGTAGTCTTGCATCTAGCATTTGGTATAACACCTCCTGATATATTATTTTAAATAATAAATAGATTATAAAATATAATTTTATTGTAAACAAAAAAGCTGATATAATCAATAATAAATCAAGAGAATCAGAAATAAATATCGAAAAGAACAATAAAATTGGAAAACTTTATGATATTTTCTGATACTTAAACGGAAGAATATAAAGGAGGATAATGTATGAAAAGGAAAAGAATTGTTGCATGTATAATATGTGTGGCTATGGTTATCGCGATGATGGCAGGATGTGGAAAATCCAAATCATCTTCCGGAAGTGATGCATCAGGAACCGGAGCGTCGGGTGATGAAGAAGGGTATGTGAGATACACTCTGACATCAACCCCGCAGATCGATCCCGGCGTTGGGGCGGATTTAGGTGCGGCTACGGTATTGATCAATCTTTATGATCCTTTAGTTATGCCAAAGAAAGACGGAAATGTAGAACCGTGGATTGCAGAAAAGTGGACAGTATCGGAAGATGGGAAGACTTGGACATTTACGATCAGAGACGGCGTGAAATTCCATAGTGGGAATACTTTAACGGCAAATGATGTAGCTTATACCATGCAGAGGCTTCTTGATATGGGTGAAGGATTTGGATATTTATTTAGTTCTACAGTGAGTAGCGTAAAAGCAGTAGACGATAAAAACGTGGAGCTTGTTTGTGAAAAACCTGCCGGAACTTTATTGGCTACTTTGGTAAGACTATATATTTTGGACAGCAAATTGGTAAAAGAGAATTATGCAGACGGAGATTATGGAGATAACGGAGATTATGGAAAGGCATTTCTCTTGGAAAATGATGCGGGAAGTGGTCCGTATAAAGTGAAAGAGTATGCGGCGAACTCCCATGTTTTGTGTGAACAATATGCGGATTACTGGAATGAACTTGACGAAAACGCGCCGAAAGGGTTCAAGGCTATCGGCTCCAATGAAGCGGTGACTGTCAAAACAATGATGGAGCGAAAAGAGCTGGAAATAACAGATAAATATCAGTCTTCCGAAACAATCGATTCACTTGGAGCTGTAGACGGTATTGATATTATGGAAACCAATACGGGAGATATTGTGTATTTGCTGCTTAATAATTCTAAAGCGCCAACGGACGATCCGCATGTGAGAAAGGCTTTGGCATATATGATGGATTATGATGTTGTATGTAAAGATATTTACCCGAATTCTAAAAAAGCAGATAGTATCATATCTGAAAGCTCTTTAGGATATAAAAAGATGAATGATTACAGCTATAATATTGAAAAAGCAAAAGAAGAAATTGCGCTTTCAAAATATGCTGATAATATTCAGGATTATCCGATAGAAGTGTGCTGGGTAGCTGAAACACCTGCTCGAGAGAAACTTGCACTTTTGATCCAGGCGGCAGCGGAACAGGCAGGAGTAAAAGTGAATGTAGTGAAAACGCCATGGGCCAGTGTAATAGAGAATGCAGGCTCACCGGAAACAACACCGAATGTAACAACAACAGGATTTGCAGCAGACTATCCGGAAGCAGGAGGAGTGTTTGATTCTGCGCTTAGTTCTAAAAAGTCAGGAACATGGATGAATTGTTGTTGGATTAACGATGATAAATTGGACGGAATGATTGATGATGCACTTGCAACGATTGATAATAATGAAAGAGTAAAAAAATACGAAGCAATTCAGGATTATTTGGCAGAACAGTGTGTGATGATTCCTCTTGTTGAAGAAACACTCAGATTTGCGTATCAATCTTCTTATGTAGAGTATAATGCGGCTAACCCAGAGTTTTCTATACCGGTAATGGGATATGTGAATTACATGCCAAACATAAAAGTATTTCCGGATAAGAAATGATCTAGTAATTCAATGATGAAAGGAGGGGAAGAAAATGTCGCTCCTGAAAAACATATTAAAACGTTTGCTGAGCTCAATAGTAGTGCTTTTGGGACTTACGATTATTATTTTTGTACTTATGAGAATTGTACCGGGAGATCCTGCAAGATTAGCGTTGGGAGCAAATGTTACAGAAGAGGTATTGGAGAATTATAGAGAGGTTAATCATCTGAATGAACCATTGCCAATGCAGTACATATATTGGTTGACAGATGCTCTGCAAGGAGATTTTGGTGTATCGGCGGTTACGAAAAGAGCCGTTATACAGGATATAAAAGAATTTGCGCCTGCAACCATTGAATTAGTTATCTGGGCCGGTTTCCCGCCGATTTTAGTTGCATTGTTCTTAGGTGTTACAAGCGCCCAGCATAAAAATAAGTGGCAGGATTATTTGTGTAGATTTTTGGGATATATTTTTGTGGCAACACCGACGTTTGTGTTTGCGGTATTGTTTGTGCTGGTGTTTGGGTATTGGGTACCTGTGATGCCGACGATCGGGGGGCGTATCAGTCCGGGATTCGTCATACCGGATATTACCGGGTTGTATGTAATTGATGCGCTGCTGGGCGGACAACCGGCAGCGGCATGGGATGCATTTTTGCACCTGTTATTTCCGGCTTTGGCATTAGCTTTGGGTAAGACAATGCAAGAAGCGAGGATCACGCGTTCCAGTATGCTTCAGAATGCAGATAAAGACTATATAACAATGGTAACGTCTCAAGGTGTTCCGCAGTCAGTCGTAAATAGAAAGTTTTTGCTGAAACCTTCCGTAATTCCAACGGTGACAGTGATAGGTATGGACATTGCGGCAATGTTTGGTAATGCATTTTTGGTAGAACGGATATTTAATTGGCCGGGGTTATCGAGTTATGGTATGACTGCTATTTTAAATAAAGATACGAATGCGGTATGTGCCGTAGTTCTGATCATAGGATTGGCATTTGCGATTACAAGTATTGCAGTAGATATTGTGGCTATGATTTTGGATCCCAGAATGAGGCAAAAACGTGCGAGATAGGAGGTGGTGCAAAGTGAAAGCAGAACGAAAAGAAAATATGATAAAAAACTGGTATAAATTTTCGGCAGGTAAAGTATCGGTACTTGGCTTGGTGATCGTAGTGTTAATTGTAATATTGGCAATTTTTGCACCGATCATCGCACCCTATCCTGAAGATGCAGGAGCAACTGTAAAATTTATGGAGAGTTCTCAGGCACCGAGTCTTAAGCATCTTATGGGAACGGACACTATGGGAAGAGATGTGTTTTCGAGGCTTTTAATTAGTCTTCGCAGCAGTCTGCTGATGGGAGTTCTTGTGTTGGCTATTGCAGTGCCGATTGGATTCGTGGTGGGGGTATTGGCCGGTTATTTTAAAGATACATGGGTTGAAACAGTACTTATGAGAATTGTAGATATTTTTCTGTCTGTTCCGGCATTAGTACTTGCTCTTGCGATTGCGGCAATTTTGGAACCTAATTTAAAGAACTCAATGATAGCAATCACAATTATGTGGTGGCCGTGGTATGCAAGATTATCGTTTGGAGTTGCCTCCTCTTTGAGGACAGAAAATTATATTGTATATGCAGAACTGACAGGCGCAAAGTTAAGCCATATTATATTTAAAGAATTTTTGCCGAATACGTTTGATCAAATATTGACAAAAATGACTTTGGATATGGGGTACGTAATTTGTATGGGGGCAACTTTAAGTTTTGTCGGTCTTGGTGAACAGCCGCCTACACCGGCTTTGGGAAATATGATTAATGACGGAGTGAAATTTCTCCCGGATATGTGGTGGCTTGCAATTTTTCCGGCGGTAACAATTATTATTATAGTACTTGGTTTTAATCTGTTAGGAGACGGTGTGGGTAATGTGTTTAACGTGGAGGGCAAATAAATGGGAGAAAAGGCTAAAATTTTAGAAGTTCGGGACTTGTCTGTATCTTATACTGTTGCCAAGGTGAAAACTCATGTACTGGAAAATGTGACCTTTGAAGTGGAAGAAGGTAATAGCGTAGGTATTGTAGGCGAGTCCGGATGTGGAAAGACAACGACTATGCGTGCGATTTTAAATGTATTACCGTCTAACGGGCTGGTGGAAAAAGGAGAAATCTTTTATAAGGGACAAAATGTATTGGAAATGCCGAAAGATAAGTTGCAAGAATATAGGCAAAAGGGGGCAGGGATGATATTCCAAGATCCATCCAGTGCTCTTAATCCGGTGATTTCTATTAAAAATCAATTTTTAGAAGCATTGAAATATGCCCATAAAGATAAAAAAATGAGCAAAAGTCAATTGCTGAAAAAAGCAGAAGACGCACTAACGGCAGTATCCCTTGCGGATCCCGAGCGTATTTTAAATAGTTACCCGTTTCAGCTTTCAGGAGGTATGAGGCAAAGAGTTTGTATTGCTATGACGCTTGCGGCAGAGAGAAGTATATTGCTTGCCGATGAACCGGGAACGGCGCTTGATGTAACTATACAGGATCAGATTTTAAGATTGATTAAGAAATTGGTAGATGCAGGAGAACTATCGGTTATTATGGTTACGCATTCTTTGGGGGTTATCAGGCAGGTAACGACAAAGGTAAATATTATGTATGCGGGTACAATTGTTGAAGGCGGTGATACAGGAGAGGTGTTTGAACATCCACTGCATCCTTATACAAAGGCGTTAATGAATTGTCTTCCCAAGTTGACCGGTAATGGTATAGCAAAAGGGATACCCGGAAGAATACCGGATTATAGCCAGCCGCCAAAAGGATGTAGGTTTGCTCCGAGGTGTCCGTACGCCACAGAACAATGTGTAGATTGTAAACCTGAACGAAAAAACATTGGTGATAATCATTGGGTGGCATGTTTTAAAGCAGAGGAGGAAATGTTATGAGTAATGTGATACTTGAAATTAATAATTTAAAAAAGTATTTTCCTCTGCCGAATGGGAAAACAGTTAAGGCAGTAGACGGCGTTAGCATGAAGTTGTATAAAGGAGAAACATTAGGGTTAGTTGGAGAATCAGGATGCGGAAAAAGTACAATTGCCTATACGGTGGTAGGAATGTATGGAGCTACGGAGGGCGAAATATTGTATAAAGACTGTAATCTTGTGGAAAAAGGATATAAGAGAAGTTTGCAGCAAAAGGGAGAAATTCAAATAGTTTTTCAAGACCCCGGCTCTTCATTGAATGCAAGACGTACCATTGAAAAAAGTATGGAGGTTCCTTTAGATATACATGACAAGATGACAAAGGAAAAAAAGCAGGAACGAATAGAAGAGCTTTTGGAAATGGTTGGTTTACCTAAAGAATATAAAAATAAGATGCCAAGAAACATAGGTGGAGGAGAAAGGCAGCTGGTTTCTGTGGCACGAGCATTGGCGACCAATCCAGAACTGATCATTTTAGATGAGCCTACTTCTGCGTTGGATGTGTCTGTGCAGGCAAAGGTAATCAACACCTTGATCGAACTTCAAAAACAATTGGAAATCTCCTATTTGTTTATTACACATGATTTGAGCTTGATGCGAAATGTTGCCACGAGAGTAGCGATTCTTTATCTTGGAAGATTATGTGAATTAGCACCGACAGAGGAGTTTTTTAAAGCGCCATTGCATCCATATACACAAATGTTACTGTCATCTATCCCTGTTGCGACAATTGAAGAAGAGGAAATGAAGCCGGAGCAAATTGTTTCGCAAGGAGAAATTCCATCTCCGGTTAATGCACCGAAAGGGTGTACCTTCCATACTCGATGTAGAGACTGCATGGAAATTTGCAAAGTACAAGAACCTAAAATGGTAGAAATAGAAAAGGATCATTTTGTGTGCTGTCATAAATATCGGGAAAAAGAATAATGCCTGTGGTGATAAGGGGGATAATATGGAAGAGATATTAAACGAATTAATAGATCAATACCGAGACGAAATTATAGATAAGACAAGAGAAATGATTGAATATCCAAGTCTTTATGGAGAAAGTGAAGAAGGAGCGCCCTTTGGCAGACCGATCGAAGATGCACTGGAAAAAGTGTTAGAAATAGGTGAGACAATGGGGTTTGAAACACGTAATCACGAAGGGTATGCAGGAACGATCCAGTGGGGAAATAAAGGGAAGCAGATCGGAATCCTTACGCATGTAGATGTTGTTCCGCCCGGAGAAGGCTGGTCTTATCCGCCGTTTCGCGGAACTGTTGAGAAGGGACGGATTTATGGCAGAGGAGCGCTGGATGATAAAGGGCCTATGATCGCAGTTCTTTATGCTATGAAAGCGGTCAAAGAGAGTGGGCTTCCTGTTTTGAATCATGTAAGACATATTATAGGCACAGACGAAGAAAGTGGATTTATGAGGTGTCTAAAATATTACCTACAGAAAGAGGAGGCGCCTTGGGGCGGTTTTTCTCCGGATGCAGAATTTCCGGTAATTCATGCGGAAAAAGGTATTCTTCGGTTTAATGTAAGCAGCCGGTGGCAGGAAGAAAAAGGCAGAGCCCGTCTTTGTTTGAAAAAAGTGTGGGGCGGTACGAAAGTTAATGTAGTACCAGGTTCGGCATATGCGATCATAGAAGGGGACGATCAAACGGAGCAAATATTGTCAGATGGATTGACGGAGTATGAAGATAAAAACAGCATCGTAATAGAGAGAAAGGGAACGGAGTGGAAAATAGAAGCGAAAGGCCGGAGCAGTCATTCTTCACAGCCTTGGAACGGAAAGAATGCAATTAATATATTGCTGAATTATTTGCAGAGCCTTCCGTTGGAACATAATGGAGTTTGGGAATTTGCAATGAAAATTACAGAGATGTTTGCTGACGGCTATCGTGGGGAAAATCTAGGAGTAGCTTGTGAAGATAAGCTTTCAGGCATTCTGACACTTTCGCTGGGAGTTTTGTCGATAGAGGAGACGGAAGGGAAAGCATCTGTCGAAATCCGTTATCCAATTCATGCTTCCGATGAAGTGATACAAAAAACTTTACGTGTAGCCTGTGAAAGCAATGCCGTGAACTTAGAAGTTATCCAAGATAAAAAGCATATATATTTTCCGGTGAAAGCGCCGCTGATCCAAACACTTTTAAATGTTTATCAGGAATGTACGGGACGCATGGAAGAACCGGTAGTTATCGGAGGAGGAACTTATTGCAGGGCCGCGGATAATTTTGTTGCATACGGACCGGTATTTCCGGGACAGAAAGAATTGGCTCATGAGCCTGATGAATATATAGCTATAGAAGATTTGGTAATAACAGCTAAAATATATGCACAAGCAATATATACATTATTAAATCTTGAATAAATTTTGATACGGAGAGAGGTAATGTTGAAAATCGGGTTGGTACAATTATCTATAAAAGAGGGTGATGTGAAAAAAAATCGCAGACATATAGAAGAGTGTGTTGAAAAATATGCAGGGACAGACGTGGATCTTTTGTGCTTTCCGGAACTTTGTATCAGTGGATATGATTTTATAAAAGCGGAAAAATCACTTTCTGAAAGAGAATTTTTTTCGGATATTTGCAGGAAATACAAGGTGCCGATTCTGGCGGGGGTTAGTGTCCGGGAAGAAGAAAAGTATTATGACTCTGTGTGTATATGGGATGAGGAAGGAAAAAAGCTTGGAGAGTATAGAAAAATACATCTCTGGGGACAAGAGAGGGAATTTTTTGAGGCGGGAGAGCAATTGCAGGTTGTTTCCTTTAAAGGCTGGAAGATAGGCTTGTTGATATGTGCGGATTTACGATTTTTTGAGGTGTCAACGCCGGTTAAGAACATGGGGGCGGATGTGATCATTTGTCCAAGCGCCTGGGCGTACGGATGGGAAGAATTGTTCCGGTTGTGTGGGAGAATGAGAGCGGCAGAAAATCAGATTTATATGATTTTGTTGAATCGTGCCTCGGGAGACTGCAAATATTGTGGCGGTACAGCAATAGTGGAACCTGACGGGAGTATTTTTCAAGAAATTTCAAATGATGCGGAAGGTTATCTTGAAGGGGAATTATATAAGTCAAAAATGAAAGCGATTCGAGAGAGACTGCCGTGGGAGGAAATGAAAAGGCCGCAGGTTTATAAAAAATATGATAATTACAGATTCTTAAAAGAAAATGATTGAAAAGGAGGAAAAGTATATGGAATGGAACATAGGTGTAGAAATGAGAAATGAATATCGGAGAATGGAAATCGCAAAAGCAGCAATGAAACTTGTGCGGGATATTATGCTCTGCAAACCGGGAGAAAATCTTGTTATTACATATGATACATGTGTGGATGAGAGAGTAGTGCATGCATTGACAGAAGCGGCTTATACGAATGAGGTTGTTCCGACGGTTATTTATTATCCGACAGCAGAGGGGTTCTATGCGGATCCGCCACAACCTGTAGCAGATGCTATTGCGGCGGCTGATGTGTGGATCGAACTTGCATATGCTTCTATTATGCATGGACCGGCATATCAGAGAGCGGTAGATAAAAACGGAGCGCGTTATATATGTGCAACGGGGATGGACACGGAAATGCTTGTTAATTGTATTGGGAAAATTAACGTAGATAAAGTGATTGAGCTTGGCGAATATTTTAGATATAAACTGGAGAAATCTGAAGAAATCCATGTACTCACGAAGGAGGGGATGGATCTTCGGGGAACAATGGGCGGACGTAAAGTACGTCATTCTGGTATTAAGGCTACGGAAAAAGGTTATCCGGTTATGCTTACGGGACAGACAAGCTGGTGCCCGGTCGAAGAATCTATAGAAGGTACTTTAGTGTTTGACGGGGCGGTATTTCCGCCGGATACACTGGGAATCCTTAGAGATAAAATATTTATTGACTTTAAAGAGGGAAGAGTTGTGGATGTAAGAGGAGGTGCGGAAGCAGAAATTTATAAAGAATGGCTGTATTCTTTTGAGGATCCGAATATGCTTCGTCTTGCGCATTATTCACAAGGATTTAATCCGGGAGTGCGTAAGGTAACTGGGCGCATTGTGGAGGATGAAAGAGTTTTCGGGTGTATGGAATTTGGAATTGGCAGCCAGGGAATTAAGATAGGGGGAGCGCATTGGAGTGCCGCGTCCCATTCAGATGGAATCGTATTGCGTCCAACAATCATTTTAGATGGAGAAAAACTTGAAGAAAATGGTGTATATGTGGATCCGGAAGCCAGAAAAATCTGTAAAGAATTAGGAATTGCCGGATATTAAACATATTAGGTGCGACAGGGGTATTTTATGGTAAAAAGAAAAATATTATTTTTGAAATCAGTGGCATATGGTAATTTGAATGAGACGATTAAAAAGTATCTGGAAGGGTATAAGGATTCGAATACCGAGATTGAAGTTCGGAATATAGAAAAAGGCCCTAAGCATCTGGAATATCAATATTATCAAGCTCTGGCAGGCGGAGAAATGCTAAAAGAAATACTCCGGGCAAAGAGGGAACGGTTTGATGCGGTTATCATCAGCTGTTTTGACGACCCGTTCTTATATTCGGCGCGAGAAATCAGTGGAGATATGATAGTTACTGCACCGGGAGAATCCAGTATGCATTTGGCGTCTGTTTTGGGGGATAGATTCTCTGTGATCGTCGGGAGAGATAAGTGGATTCCGCAGATGAAAGAGAATGTATGCAAATACGGACTGGAAAAAAAGCTGGCTTCTTTTAGGAGTCTTGGAATGGGGGTGCTGGACTTTCATAAAGACGAAAAAGAAACGATTGCGAATATAAAACGAGAGATAACGAAGGCGATTGAAGAAGATAAGGCGGAGGTTGTTATTCTCGGATGTAGTATGCAATTTGGGTTTTACAAAGAACTTCAAGAAGAGTTTCAGGTGCCGATTCTTGATACGATGATCACTGCGTTGAAGCATGCGGAATATTTGTTAGAACTCAAGGAAAAGGCGGGGTGGAATTTTAGCAGAAAGGGAATGTATGAAGCCCCGCCTGTGGCGGAAATGTTAGAATGGAATCTGGAAGAGGATTTTGGTTTAACGGGGATGCTAAATGGTTCTTTTTGATAGTGTTTTATAGAAGGAAAACAGAAAGGAAAACAGAAAATAAAAAAACCATTGACAAACAATAAAAATTGTGTTATTGTGTCAAAGTAACTGCCGAAGACAGTAGGTGCTTGAAAAAGCGTAAGTACAAAAACGCCTACCGAGGAAGGATAGATTTGATACTATGAGTATGAATTTATAAACCTCTGTGTCTTTGTGCGCAGAGGTATTTTTTATATCTATTCGGCGGTGCGAATACCAAAAATCTAATAAGGAGGTATACCACTCGTGGCAAAAGTTGAATTAAAACAACCTATCGTACAGGCAATTGCAGATGATGTGAACGGCGCAGCAAGCGTTGTGTTAGTTGACTACCGCGGACTTACAGTTGCGCAAGACACAGCTCTTCGTAAACAGTTAAGAGAAGCAGGGATCATCTACAAAGTTTGTAAAAACACAATGATGAAAAGAGCTTTTGAAGGAACAGAGTTTGCCGGTTTAGACGAGCATCTGGAAGGACCAAGCGCTATTGCTATTTCTAAAGATGACGCTACAGCTCCGGCAAGAATTCTTTGCAAATTTGCGAAAGATGCGAAAGCTCTTGAGTTAAAAGCAGGTGTGGTTGAAGGCGAAGTGTATGATGCGGCGGCGTTGGGAGAGCTTGCAAAAGTTCCTTCAAGAGAAGAATTACTGTCCAAATTACTTGGAAGCTTACAGTCACCGATTACAAATCTTGCTCGTGTTCTTAATCAGATTGCAGAGCAGGGAGGCGCAGAGAACTGCGAAGCAGCTCCGGCAGAAGAAGCTGCAGTAGAAGAGGCTCCGGTTGAAGCTCCGGCAGAAGAAGCAACAACAGAGGCGTAAGGATTAAAAAGAAAATATAAAAATGGAGGAAAATAAAATGGCAAAATTAACAGTAGCTGAGTTTATTGATGCAATCAAAGAGTTATCAGTATTAGAATTAAACGAATTAGTAAAAGCTTGTGAAGAAGAGTTTGGTGTTTCTGCAGCGGCAGGTGTTGTAGTTGCAGCAGCAGGCGGAGAGGCAGCAAGCGCAGCAGAAGAGAAAGATGAGTTCAATGTAGAGTTAGTATCTGCAGGTGCATCTAAAGTTAAAGTAATCAAAGTTGTTCGTGAGATCACAGGACTTGGATTAAAAGAAGCTAAAGAAGTAGTTGACGGAGCTCCGAAGGTAATCAAAGAGGGCGCTTCTAAAGCTGAGGCTGAGGAAATCAAAGCTAAACTTGAGGCTGAGGGAGCACAGGTTGAGCTTAAATAGTCTTGATAAGCAGACTGAGCATAAAAAAGACACTGCGCGAGTTTACTCGTGTCAGTGTCTTTTAAATTTATAAAAATATTTTTTGGAAAAGATAAAAGTGTGTTTGGCGTCTGTTATAATATATGCCATAGCTAAAAATAAGTATATCCAATTTGGTAGAAATTAAATAAAATTTACGAAAAATTTATCGGGAGAGACGGTTCAAACAGGGATTTCCTTATCTTTTAGTCTCTGCTATAATAAAAAAGTTACTATTGTTTTATTTGTAGGAAGAAACGGAAAAAGAGAGGGCTAAAATGATAAAAGTATTGATTGCGGATGATGAGAAAAAACTGTGCAGGCTTATAGAGATGATTTGCGACTGGGAAAGTTTTGGCATGGAAATCATCGGATTTGTTCATGACGGCCCCGGTACAATTGAGATGATACGAGAGAAAAAACCGGATATTCTCATTGTGGATATTCGGATGCCTGGTTGTGATGGAATCGAAGTTATCGAAAAAGCACGAGAGATGAAGTTGCCAATGGAAGTTATTATTGTGAGTGGTTATGCTGATTTTTCATATGCTAAAGCGGCTATAACTCACGGAGTCAGCGGGTATTTATTGAAACCGATTAAAAAAGCAGAGTTAGAAGAAGCGTTACAACAGGCAAAGAAAAGTATTGAAAAGGAAAGGAAATTAATTGCAGCAGATAAAAAACTATATGAATACATAGAAGATGAGAATGTGAAAAAAAGGAGTGATTTAATTTTTGATCTTCCAATGTCAGTTTCATTTGTAGCAGGGGCGGAGGTTGAAAGCATTAACAAGCAATATTATTATCGGTTTGTTCCTGGATATTTTCAATTTTTTATGCTTCGTTTACATTACAGTATGCGTAAGTACGACAAAAAAGCATTGCGGAAAACGATTGATGGATTTGAGGTGGTTATACAAAGAGAACTGGCCGATATTTGTAATGATTATGAGATATGTATTGTGGGAAACAAATGTTACGTGCTTTGTAATTATTTGGAAGAGAGAGAAGCGGAGTTTAGAAAGGCTGTGCGTGTCATTATTAATAAGTTGTCCGTGAAAAGGTTCGAGAGGTGGAAGATAACATTTTCGGCAGCGCTTGGAAAGAAAGTAAAAACTCCGGTAGAGTTGTGGGATTCATTGGAAAGCGCACAGGAAGGTTTGAAAGAGGCGGTGCTGGAAGGATGTGAGAAACTTCTTGAGATGCCGGTGAGGGAGGGCGAAAGAGATTGGTCGCTTTTGATTGCCAGATTTAATAATGAATTTGAAAGGGTTTTGGATTTCTGTGACGAACAGTTAATTGTAGAATGTGTAGAGCGTCTAAAAAAGGAATTAGAGACAGAGAGGGATGTTCTTGGAAGGGATTACATTAATATAGTTGTTGCCTTAGGTGTTCATGCGATGACGAAAGGGGGGAATGATAATGAAGAAATTCTTGGCTGTTCTGAGCGATGTGAGTTATGTCATAATTTGAACGAACTTTTTGACGTTCTTGCAGAATGTATGAAGAATATTGTGAAAAAGAATATTCAGGTACAGAAAGAGGATGGGAGAAGACCCATTCGTATTGCAAAGCAGTATATACAGAATCATTATATGGAAGGAATAAGTCTGGAAGAGGTCGCAGGAATGGTGGGATTTAGTCCTGCATATTTTAGCGGACTTATCAAAAAAGAAATGGGAATAGGATTTTCGGATTACCTCATTCAGCTTCGTATGGAGAAAGCAAAAGAACTTTTGAAAGGAACGAATGAGAATATAAAGGATATATGTCGAAAAGTAGGATATTCAGACTTAAAGCATTTTACAACACTGTTTAAAAAGTATACAGGAATTAAGCCTGGAGAGTATAGAAAACTATATGGGTAGGAAGTAAAGAAGATGAGAGGAAAATGGCGGTATTTAAGTTATAGAATATATGTGCTTTGTTTGGGAATAGGGATTTTTTTGTTGGTCGGCATATTAGCGCTTTGGATTTATGTATTCAAATATAAAATACATGTGGGAACGGCAGTGCTCTGTACAGGAATTTTATTTTTATTCTTTTTCTTTTTTTACTTTGCAATTTTTAAAGCATATCTGAGAATAGATAAATATTTGAGTTTATTTTTGATGGGATATACCAGTGCAGCGCTTAAAGAGGAAAGCTGTATGTTGTCTCCGGGAGTGGAGGAGCTTACCAAGATTCTTGTGCGCCTTTTAGAGTCTGATCAACTTTTGAATGCCAATAAAAGACAGGCTCAATATCTGGCGCTCCAAAATCAGATTAATCCACATTTTTTGTATAATACGTTGGATAGTATTCGGAGTGAGGCAATGTTGGAAGGAAATAATGCAGTCGCGGAAATGACGGAGGCGCTGGCTACATTTTTCCGCTATACGATTAGCAAGGTGGAAAATTTGGTGACACTAGAGGAAGAATTGGAGAATACCAAGGTATATTTTCTGATTCAAAAGCATCGATTTGAGGATAGAGTGAATTTGGAAATTGAATACGATAAAGAAGATGCCTTTCTTCTTCGTTGTCAGCTTCCTAAACTGACGATACAGCCGGTGGTGGAGAACAGTATTATTCATGGTATTGAAAGAAAAGTAGGCAGTGGGACTGTTCATATTTCTTTGAAATGTACAGAAAAAAGGCTGATTATTGAAATAAATGACGATGGTGTGGGAATGCAGCCGGAAGCATTGGAGAAGCTGAATCATCAGTTGAATGAACCGGTATTTGAAAGTATTCAATTGTCAAAAGAAAAAGGCGGTATTGCGATTGCTAACGTAAATAACCGTATTCATTTGATTTTTGGAGAGGAATACGGAATGACTGTATACAGTACGCCTAATGTAGGAACAGATACGGTGATAACACTTCCGCTTATTACAAGCGAGAGACAGATAAAGGATTTGAAGGGATAACGTGAGACGGGAAATTTTGCGAATGGAGCGTGTGACCTGTACAGTGCAGGGGCATAAGCTGTTGAATAATTTTAATTTTCAATTATTTGAGGGAGAAGTCATGGGACTTGTTCCGCTGGATTCATACGGACTTGAGGAGTTTGTAGATTGTGTGCAGAACAATCGGCAGCTTTTGTATGGCCGTGTTTATATCAGAGAGAAGCTTGTTAATACGTATGCAGTTCGTCCCAGAGCAAATAACAATGTATATTCCATTTTTAAAGATGAGAATCTGATACACAGTCTCCCGGCGGCGGATAATGTATTTTTGATTCGCGGGAGCTACCGGGGGTTTTTTATTAATGATTCTCTGATTCAAAAACAACTCTACAGATTGGTTCGAGAAATCGGCATAAAAATCAATATAAAGAAAAAGGTCAAGGAATTGACGGATTTTGAAAAGTATATAGTTGAAATTATTAAAGCGGCAGTAGGAAAAGCAGATATAATTATTTTGCAGGATATAGGCTCATCTCTAAACCCGGAAGATATGGAAAAGTTTGAAAAAGTTATTAGATATTATGTGAACCAAGGACTTTCGTTTATTTATATCAGTACCAGAACAGAAGAGCTTGAGCGGTTCTGTGATCGGGTTTCGGTTATGTCTCGTGGAAGAATATTAAAGGTGCTGGAACGAGATAAGATTAAAGAGAATTTAGAAAAACATTACTTTTTCCCGTATCAGCTTTTGGCGGAAAATGAATCAGGTACGAGGGAAGAGGGGCAGAAAGTATTTTGTTGTGAGAATTTGTGGTTTAATAGTATTGAGAATCTGAGTTTTGATGTGGAGAAAGGAGAATGTTTGCTTATCCATGACTACAATAATTTTGACTGGGGAGATTTTATTGCAGTTTTATCGGGGGATAAACCGCAGAGCGGACAAATCTGGTGGGAGAGTAAGGGGAATAGAAACGGGAAGAGAAAGATAGCTATTATTCCGGAAAATCCTGTAGAGACTATGTTGTTTCAGGAGATGACCTATGAAGATAATCTGTGTTTGCACCTGGATCACAGAATAGGGAGTCTCTGGTGGAGTAGGAATAAGAGGAAAAGTATAGCAAAAGAAGTTTCTGGAAAAGAGATAAATGGAAAGGTAAAAGAATTGTCGCTAAAGGACAAATACGAACTGATTTATTACAAGGTCATGCTCCAAAATCCGGAAATTGTGTTCTGTTTTTTTCCGTATCGGAATGTAGATATGAAGACGAGGCAGTTTACGAATGGTTTTTTCAAAAAGTATCTTTCGAAAGGGATTGCGGTGGTGATTATCACGCTTGATTTGTTGGAAGGAGTGGGGATGGCAGACCGTATCTTGCTGTTTGGAAAAAATCAGAGTAAAAAAATGTTTGACAGAGAGGAATTTAATAGAATTATTGTTGGTAATGGCGGTCAGATAGTCTGAAAATATGCAGAATAAAACATCATTTACTTGTATGGTCTCATTGGAAGTGGGCAAAATAAACAAGAAAATGGTGTTTTTTTGCGGAAAAATATAAAAAATGTAAAAATACCCCCCATCAAGAGGAAGATTCCCCCCTTTCTGTCATTATTTGTACATGATACTATTGGTTTACAATAAAAAACGGGAGGTGAAGGACATGAACTTGTTGTTGGAGATGAAAGGGATTCAAAAGAGTTTTTATGGAAATAAGGTTCTTCACGCAGTTGACTTTTCCCTTGAGGCAGGTTCGGTGCATGCACTGATGGGAGAAAACGGTGCTGGAAAATCGACGCTTATGAATATATTGGTAGGGATTCATAAACGGGACGGCGGTGTGATAAAGATTGAAGGAGAATCAGTGGAGATTGATTCTCCGGCTGTGGCACAGAAGATGGGAATTGCCATGATCCATCAGGAATTGTCACCTGTAACAGAGATGTCGGTTGCAGAGAATATTTTTCTTGGAAGAGAACCGGTAAAACATGGATTGATAGATTACCGGCAGATGTATAGGCAGACAGAAGAGTTATTAAGTGCATTACATATTGATTTGAATCCAAAGACTAAGATGGGAAGCCTTCGCGTGGCGGATCAGCAGTTAGTGGAAATTGCAAAAGCAGTGTCTCAAAATGCCAGAATCCTGATTATGGATGAGCCGACCTCTTCCATTACAGACAGGGAAGTTGCGAATTTATATAACATTATTCGAGATCTTCAGAAAAGGGGCACGGGTATTGTATATATTTCTCATAAGATGGATGAAGTATATACTATTACAGACAAGATTACCATTTTACGAGATGGAGAGGGGATTGTGACATGGGATACTAAGGACACAACAAATGATATGGTGGTAAAAGCGATGGTAGGAAGAGAACTCACGGAGCAATATCCGAAGAGAGAGCCTGAGATAGGAGAGCCCATTTTGGAGTTGAGAGGACTTACAAGGCGAGGAGAGTTCGAAAATATCAGCTTTACATTACGCCGGGGAGAGATACTTGGTCTGGTAGGACTTGTGGGTGCGGGACGGACGGAGACGATGCAGGCATTGTTTGGTATTACAAAAGCGGAAAGTGGAGAAGTGTTTTTAAAAGGTAAGAAAGTAGAGCTTAAAAAACCTATAGATGCCATTAATCACGGTATTGCATATGTAACAGAGGACAGAAAAGGTGAAGGGCTTGTTTTGCCTATGAGTATTGCACAGAATACAACACTTCCGTCTATGAAAGAACTGAGTAATAAAGTGTTTATTAAGTCAGCAGAAGAAAAAGGTCGAACGGATCAGATTCTTTCAGAATTGAAAGTGAAAATGTCAAGTTCAAAACTTGCGGTAAAAAACTTGTCCGGTGGAAATCAGCAGAAAGTAGTTCTTGCAAAATGGATGTTAAAAGACCCTGACATTATTATATTAGACGAGCCGACTCGAGGAATTGATGTGGGGGCTAAAGCTGAGATTTATAAACTTATGAACGAGTTTGTTGCAAGAGGTAAAGCGATTATTATGATCTCTTCAGAAATGCCTGAGGCAATGGGGATGTCAGACAGAATCATAGTTCTTAGTAACCACAGAATCAGCGGAGAGATTAGTAAAGAAGAGTTCAGTCAGGATGCTATTATGACGATGGCGATGCAATATATGTAAGGAGGCGAAAGAGAAAATGAAAAAGGAAGTAGCAGGAGAGAAAACGGCGGCGATGAAAGCCCAGCAGCGAAAAAATTTTATTGCAAAATATGGTTCGCTGGTAGCTTTGATAGTGATGGTGATTATCATTTCTCTCATAAAACCCAGATTTGTTAGTTTCATCAATTTGAGAAATATGTTCAGGCTTGCGTCTATTAATGGATTGCTTGCGGTAGGGATGACGTTTGTCTGTCTGACTGGCGGAATAGATCTTTCTGTTGGTGCGGTTATGGGATGTGCGGGAATGTATTCGGCTTATTTTGCGCAGGTAAGCATGAATCAGCCGGCGATTGTAGCGGTTATGATAGGTGTTGCAATGGGATTAGTAATTGGCGTGTTTAATGGCGTGTGCGTAGCTTATCTGAAAGTTCCTGCGTTCGTAGGTACGCTTGGTTCTATGAGTATTGCAAAATCACTGACGTTTCTTTTGACGAATGCTAAACCGATACCTAAGTTATCAGAGTCTTTTAAATTTATTGGTGGAGGAATGGTTGGAGGAGTACTTCCGATTCCGATTATCATATTCGCAATTATATTAGCAATCTGTTTTCTGCTTTTGTACAAGACCAGATACGGAAGATATGTGTTTGCGGTAGGTGGAAATGTCAATGCGGCGAGAGTTTCCGGTATTAATATTAAGAGAATCATTGCTTCGGTATATATATTGTCAGGTGTGTTATCGGCATTGGCAGGCGTTATCACTTCTGCCCGCGTTACATCAGGAGTTACCAATACCGGTGAGGGATATGAAACAGATGCTATTGCTATGGTGGTCATTGGAGGAACAAGTCTTGCCGGAGGCAAAGGAAGACTCTGGGGTACAGTTGTTGGTATTATGCTTATGGTTTGCTTGTCCAGTGGTCTTGATATGTTGGGAGTTTCTGCTTATTATCAGATGATGGTAAAAGGTTTTGTAGTAATATTAGCGGTTATGTTAGATGGTTTGAGTTCGGATTAATAAATAGAGAACTTTAAGCGAAAAGCTTAAAAATAAATCCACGAGAAAAGGAGGAATACAAAATGAAAAAGTGGAAAAAAATAATGGCGACAGCTTTGGTAACTGTAATGGCATTATCAATGGCTGCCTGCGCAGGAAAAGAAGAATCTTCCAAGGGGGGAGATGACGCCAAAAAGAAGGATGGATATACCATCGGAGCAACGTACTACACATTGCAGACAGAGTTTTGTATGCGGATGGACAATTATGCCAAAGAATATTGTGAAAAAAATGGTATTAATTATACATCTTATGACGGAAACAATGATGCAAATACGCAGTTAAAACAAGTTGAAACTATGATTACAGATGGTGTTGATGCTATTATTCTGAATCCACAGGATGCGGATGCTTGTGTGGCTTGTGTAGAGGCGGCTGATGAGGCGGGAATTCCGGTGTTTGGTGTAAATACAATGGTTAATTCTGACAAACTCACGGCATATGTAGGCTCTCAGGATGTTGGAGCTGGTGAGGAAATCATGCAGTTCATGATTGATTATATGAAAAAAGAAGCGTTCAACATTGTAGTATTAGAAGGTCCTATGGGGCAGTCCGCACAACTTCAGAGATGGGAAGGTATCAACAATGTTCTTGAAAAGAATAAAGGTGTTAAAATTTTAGCATATGATACAGCAAACTGGTCTCGCTCAGAAGCTATGACGCTTATGGAAACCTGGCTTACAACATATGGCGATAAAATTCATGCAGTAGTGGCTGAGAATGACGAAATGGCTCTTGGTGCGCGTCAGGCTATCGAGGATGGAGGATATGATATTCCGTGTATCGGAATTGACGGCATTACTGATGCTGTTGCGGCAGTAAAAGAGGGCAAGATGATCGCTTCTGATTTCCAGGATGCAGAAGGACAAATTGCAGGTGCTATTGATGCGGCAGTAAAAGTTCTTGATGGAGAAAAGGTTGAGAAAGAAATCTGGATTCCATTTCAGATGATTACAAAAGATAATGTAGCTGAATTTGAAAACAAATATTAAATATTAAACAAACAATTATGCAATACATTGGAAGGGCAGTGGCGAAAAGCCCTGCCCTTTCTTCATAGATCAAGATCAAGAGGAAATCATTGGTCTGTGTAAATATTATAAAATGGAGGGTTGCGATATGTTACCAAATTTTTCAAAAGAAGAGATTATGTCAATGGATTTTGGGCTTGCCGGAAAGACGGCGATTGTAACAGGAGGTGCTGCTGGGATCGGAAATATGACAGCAGAGTATTTGCTGAAACAGGGGGCGAATGTTGTATTGGCAGATATGAACCCGAATGTTAATGATATTGCAAAGGAGATGGGCCAGGAAAAGGCAATAGGCATTGCCGGAAATGTGTGTGATGCGGCATACAGATCGTCTGTGATAGAAGCAGGTGTAAAGGAGTTCGGGGAAATTGATATTTTGGTGAACTGTGCCGGTATTGTAGCGCTTGAGAGTGCAGAGATTATTGATGAAAAGGATTGGAATCGCACCATAGATATTAACCTTTCGGCGAGCTTTTTTATGGCGCAGGCGGTTGGAAAATATATGATTGATAACGAGGTGAAGGGCAGTATTGTGAACATTGCTTCTCAAGCGGGAGTGATTGCCCTTGACAAGCATGTTGCATATTGCGCAGCAAAAGGTGGCATTATTGCAATGACAAAAGTGCTGGCAATGGAGTGGGGGAAATATGGTATTCGTGTAAATGCAGTTGCTCCAACGGTAGTTCTTACGGCACTTGGACATAAAGCTTGGGATGGTCCGGTTGGTGATGCGTTTAAAAAAGAAATGCCGAGTGAACGTTTTGCAGAGCCGGAAGAAGTTGCAGCTGTCATTGCATTCCTTTGTAGTAAGGGGGCGGCAATGATTACCGGACACAATCTGTTAATTGACGGTGGATATACAATTAAGTAATGTAAAGGAGTTTGGATATGCAGAGAATTTTAAATGACCCAGATAATATTGTAGATGAAATGCTGGAAGGATTTGTTAAGACGCATGGAGATATTGTAAAGATAACGGAGCATCCGCGTGTGATTGCGGCAAAGGAAGCTCCTGTTTCCGGGAAAGTCGGAATCGTAACAGGAGGTGGTTCAGGGCACAAGCCGGCATTTATTGGATACGTTGGAAAGAATATGTGTGATACAGCGGCAGTAGGAGAAATTTGTTCTTCTCCGACGGCGGCAGCATTTTTGGAGGCTTTCAAAGTAGCTGACGGAGGAGAGGGTGTTGCATGTCTGTATGGTAACTATTCCGGTGATAATATGAATGTAAAGATGGCAGTGCGCATGGCAAAGAAAGAGGGGTTAACGGTAAAGACGGTTGTTGCCAATGATGACGTAGCTTCTGCACCAAAGAATCAGAGGGAAAAACGTCGTGGTGTAGCGGGAGAGATTCTGATGTGGAAGTGTGGCGGCGCGAAAGCTGCCAAAGGAGGAACGCTTGACGAAGTTATCAATGCTGCACAAAAAGCAATTGATAACACAAGAAGTGTAGGTATCGGTTTGACACCATGTACACTTCCGGCAGTAGGACACCCCAACTTTGAGATTAAGGATGGAACGATGGAGGTTGGCATCGGACATCACGGAGAACCGGGAATTGAAGTGTGTGAATTAGAAACTGCGGATAAGATGGCGCAGAGAATGGTAGATATTGTACTTCCGGACTATCCGTTTGAGTCTGGCGATGAGGTGGTCGTACTTGTATCGGGTCTTGGTGCAACGCCTGTTATGGAGCTTTATGTGCTTTACAATGAAATCGAAAAATTAATATCTGCAAAAGGAATCAAAATATATAAGCAGTATGTGGGGAACTATTTCACATCTTTAGAAATGATGGGTGCGACGCTCACAGTTATGAAATTGGATGAGGAACTGAAAGAATTGATAGACCTTGACTGTAATACGATGGGATTGAAACAATTTTAGAGGGAGGATGACATGGTAGTTAAAAATGCAAAAGGTCGCGAGATTTTACTTGAAATGGTCGCGGCAATTCATGAAAATAAGCAGTATCTTGGAGATATTGATGGGCTGATTGGTGATGGTGACCATGGCATGAACATGAACAAAGGTTTTGTTACATATGGAGAAAGGCTTGGAGAAAAAGAGACTACGTTTACGGATGGACTTGCAGATCTCGGAATGGTGTTGTTAAATGAGATTGGCGGGTCTATGGGACCGATTTATGGAACTATTTTTATGGAGATGGCAGATGCGGCAGAAGATGCGGAAGATATTACATTAGAGTTATTCGGTCGGATGCTTGAGGCCGGATTGGAAGGCCTTTATGGCATTGTGGATGCAAGACCTGGAGATAAAACGTTGGTAGATACGTTGAATCCTTGTGTAGAATGTATTAAGAGTGCAGGCGAAGCAGGGAAGGATTATGCTGTGGCGTTGGATGAGATGAAAGTCTGTGCAGAGACGGGAAAAGAGTCTACGAAAGATATGGTAGCGATGTACGGACGTGCATCCAGACTGGGAGAGCGTTCCAAGGGTGTGCTGGATGCGGGAGCAACTTCGTGTTGTATCATTTTGAAGGCCATGGCTGATGGAATGAAGAAGGCGCTTGTGTAAAAGCGATATGCCAGATTTTAGATAAACATTGTCGAGGCTCTGTATTTCTTGTGTAAATTAAACAAAAATATCCATTAGAAATTGTGTATAATTAATAAATTACAACTAGAATTACAAAACAATATTGAGAAATTCATATAAACGTTTATAATAAAAATCAAAACAGATATGGATGTGAATGAACCGAGAAGAAAAGGAGACAGGGCGATGAAGAAAATAGGAGTTGTTGGCAGCATCAACATGGATATGACGGTGAAGGCGGAGAAGATTCCGTTAAAGGGCGAGACAGTTAAGGGAGACGACCTTCAGTACATTCCCGGCGGCAAAGGAGCGAACCAGGCGGTATCTATGGCGAAATTGGGTGCAAATGTAGAAATGTTCGGTTGCGTCGGAGATGATGCGGCGGGGGAAAGTCTGGTACAGAACTTAAAGAATATGGGTGTTGAAACAAAGCATATTAAAACGGTTTCGGGAGTGCCTACAGGACTTGCTATGATCACGGTGGGAGACAATGATAATACGATCGTGGTTGTTGCGGGAACAAATAACCATGTGGACATTGAATATGTAAACGGAATTAAAGAGGCGTTGTTAGAGTGTGAGATCGTGCTTCTTCAGCATGAGATTCCGCAGGAGACCATTGAGTACGTGGTGGAACTTTGTGCGCAAAACGGTGTGAAGATTGTGCTTAATCCGGGTCCTGCAAGACCGGTGAAGAAGGAGGTCTTGGAAAAGGTGACATACCTCACTCCAAATGAGCACGAGACGGTTATCTTATTTGGAAAAGAGCTTTCTTTTGAAGAGCTGATGAAGAAGTATCCGGAAAAACTGGTTATTACACAGGGCTCCAGAGGGGTCAGCACCTGTCTGAAAAACGGAGAAGTCGTCCTTGTCCCGGCGAGAAAAGCGAAAGTTGTAGATACGACGGGCGCGGGGGATACATTGAACGGAGCATTTACGGTAGCGGTCACGGAAGGAAAGGGAATTGTAGAAGCGTTGACATTTGCGAATGCCGCGGCAGGTCTTTCTACGGAGAAATTCGGCGCGCAAGGCGGTATGCCGACCTATGAGGAAGTTGAGAAAGCGATGGGGGATTCCTCTTTTGTGAAAGTGTTGTAAGAAGTCGGAAGAGAGATGAAATCGTAGAAGGTTTTTGGCAGAGGAGATAAAAGAGAAGAATCCGTGTGTGCTAAGTACGATTTCAAGTAAAACGATATATAATATTTTTAAACTTATTTTCCTAAACTTTATATAAATATGGTATAATATACGGTAGTAAGTTGGGAAGGTCGAGAAAATGAAAATCAGTGTTCGTAAAATAAGCGAGATCACAGGCTTTTCTCCTGCCACCGTATCAAATGCCCTGAATCGTAAAAAAGGGGTCAACAAAGAGACCGCAGAGGCAATTCTGAAAGTGGCGGACGAGCTTGGTTATCATGCAGAAGGAAAAATTAAAAAGATAAGATTTGTTATTTTTCGCAGAAATGGTCTGATCATTGACGACAGTACCTTTCATCCTTCGGTGATAGAAGGAGTAGAGCGTCAGGCGAAACTCATGGGGTATGAGACTTTGTTTTGTCATGTGGACATTAACGATCCGGAGTATAACAAACAGTTAAATGAGATATTGACAGATACGGAGAGCGTAATTGTTCTGCTTGGAACAGAGATGATGGAAGAGGATTATGAGCCTTATGTTCGTGCCAGAAATCGTCTGATTTTGCTGGATGGATGGAGTGATAAGTATTCTTTTCACGGGGTCTTGATCAGCAATACAGACTCTTCGGCAAAAGCGGTGGAATATCTGGTGGATCGCGGGCATAAAGAGATTGGCTATATCAGAGGAGATTTTCGTATCCAGTCGTTTCGGTATCGAGAGATCGGGTATTACAGGATGATGAGAAAGTGTGGTTTTACAGTTCATCCGGAGTATATTGCGACTGTGGGAACGAAAGTCGAGAGCGCCTATGAGAAGATGTGCGAATACTTGCGGAACGTAAAGACTCTGCCTACCGCATTCTTTGCGGATAACGATATTATTGCGATCGGAGCGATGCGGGCGCTGAAGGAATTTGGATATGATATTCCGGGGGATGTATCCATTGTGGGATTTGATAATATTTCGTTTGGCACCATGGTGTCTCCTGCGCTTACAACGGTTCATGTTTATAAGCGGGAGATGGGAGAGACTGCGGTCAGAGAACTTCTGTTTTCTATTGAGAGTAAAAATAAAATCCGGCTTAAAATACAGGTGTGTACAGATTTTGTAGAGCGTGGCAGTGTACGTGATTTAAACGAAAGATAATATATGGAATATAAGAAACAGATGCTTGTTGTTTGTGAACAGGCATCTATTTTTTTGAGTGCAAAAAACGGCGCTAAAGACAAAGAATTGCTGATAGAAAGGATTCCGGGCTTCGGAAAAGTGTACGTCGCAAAATCGTCTTGAATAAGCGTTAGGTTAGAGGTAGAATAAGCATAGAAACTGTGACGGACAGATCGGCGGGGGATAATGTGATGAAAATTTTGATCGTAGATGACGAAAGAGAAGAGCGAGAGGGGATTTCTTTTCTGATTCGAAAGTTTGAATATCCATTGGATATTGTATATGCGGTGAACGGAGAAGAGGCGCTGCATATTGTTGAGACGCAAAAGATAGATATATTATTTACGGATATTGAAGTGCCGGTTATGAACGGTCTGGAGCTGGCAAAAAAAGTCTGTAATACTTATCCGGGAATTAAAATTATTATTTTCAGCGCCTATGGTGAGTTTGGCTATGTGAAACAGGCATTACAGGCGAATGCAGTCAGTTACCTGTTAAAACCCATAGAAGTGGAGGAGTTTAAACAGCTCATGACGGCAGTCATTGGCTCTGTATGTGAAGTGGAAAAAAAGGAACAACTGGAAAAAGAAGAGGAAAAACAGAATCGGAAGAATCTGCTGTATAAAGTGTTTACCCACGGACGTATCAAACCGGAAGAAGAAATGAAAGTGGGGCAGGTATTGTTTTCAAAAGAGAACAGTGTGTTTCGGCTGATGAATATGGAATTTGTCAATAATTTCTTTGAAGAATACGAAGCAATGTTTTTAAAGCTTGTAAAAATGTATCTGGGAAAGTCTGTGGATTATCTGGAACTTTATCCCAATGAGGCGTATTTATTGATCCGAAATGCGGAAATGATGGCGGGAGATAAGCTGGAATGTCAGGCGGAAAAACTAGTCAGAGACATCAAACTAAAAACAAACGACGAATCGGTTACGTTGATCAGCGTTCCCATAGGAACGGTGGAAGAGATGCGCATTCAATTGAAAAAAATAAATACGATCAAATCAGAGAATTTCGGCTATGAAGATCAGATCATCCTGACAGAAGATTATTGTGATGAGACGTCACATTTTGAGTCTGATGCAGAAGCGGCAAGAAAACAGGTGCTGTTGGCGATAGAGTCTATGGATACGGAACTGATCGAGAAGCAAAACGAACAATTTGTAAAATTTATCCGTTCGGTAAAGAAGATCAGTAAACTATACACCTCGAATCTTCTATATTCTGTTATAAAAGCGGTTTATGATAAGAACCCCAAAATCGAATTTGAAGATTCCCTTGTGGTGGCGGAGGCATTGTTTCTTGAAAAAGATCCAAAAAGAATGTTTGAAGAGTATCAGAGGATCCTGGACAGGATGCTGAGTACGTTAAAGAACCAAAGGCAGGATAGTTCCAGAATTGTCCAGCAGATAAAAAATCTCATTGAAAAAGAATATATGAAAGACATCAGCTTGAATTATATTGCTGAAAGTGTGAACTTAGCTCCGGCATATGTGAGTTACATTTTTAAAAAAGAAACAGGGCAGACTCTGGTAAAATATATTACAGATATAAAAATGATGAAAGCGAAAAAATTACTGGAGGAAGGAACGTTAAAAATTGTACAGGTAGGACAGGCTTGCGGATATGAAAACCAGTCGTACTTTAATCGGCTGTTTAAAAACTATTATGGAGTAACGCCGAAACAATTCAGGGAGAAAGCATGAGAAAACTATTTAACTGGTATTACAAAACAGCATCTATTAAAAAGAAATTAGTGATCAGTTACCTGATACTTGTGTTATTTCCAATCATCGTTCTGGGGATATATTCCTATCATATATCAAAAACGAAGCTGATCGATCAGACGCGTCATACGATGGAGGGAAACGTTTCTTCTATTACATACAGTTTGGAAAATAATATCCGGCGGGAAAACGACAATATCAAATATCTGTCTTATAACGCAAGGCTTCGAGAACGGCTGGAGACAGGCTCGGAGGATGTGGGGGGATTGGTAAAGGAATTGAATGTTTCGGTAGAGCCTGCATTCTGGTATTTCATAACCAGCGATGATAACCTGAAAGGAATAGAAATTTTTTCGCCTTATATCAAACGTCCCATCGGAGACTTTTTAAAACCGCTCCGAGACTCAGAAGTGCAAAGCTGGTACGATGCGCACAGAAAAGATTATAAAACGCACTGGGTATATGAGGATGACAGAATCTACGCGCTGCGGATGGTGTTGGATGCGGACACTTCGTCAAAACCGATTGGCGTAATGAAGTTGGAGGTGTTCCCGGAGAATTTTATTGCGTCGATTTATACGTCGGAATTTCATAACAACGGAGTCATACTTGTGGACCGCGAAGGAAAGATTGTTGGGAAACGGTCGATTTCTAACGGATATTTACAAAAAGAAATCGAAGAAGAGATCAAGTCCGGGAATATAGAGACATTTAAAGAAGGAAGGGGCTATATGCTGGCAGCTTCCGAAGAACTGGGAAATGGATGGAGGTTGTTTTATTTTTTAGATAAGCAGGAAATCACAGGAGAAGTGAAGCAGATCTTGGCGACAACCGCGTTGGTGGCAGGCGTGTGTCTGGTTCTGGTTACCGTGCTGATCAATTTTATGTCTCGATTGTTGAGCGCCCGCATTCTGAAACTTAAAAATTATGCGGAGAAAGTCAGCAGGGGAGAATTTGACGTTCCGTTTAATATGGACTATGCAGATGAAATCGGGATTGTATCGAATAGCTTTGCGGATATGTGCCGGAAGATCAATCATATGATGGATGAAACGTATCGGTTAGGTATGGAAAAGCGGGCGGAAGAACTGAAAGCCCTACAGGCTATGATCAATCCGCATTTTTTGTACAACTGCCTTTCCAGTATTAAGTGGAAAGCGATACGGGCGGATCAAGAGGACATTGCTAACATTACAGGTCTTCTGGCGAAGTTTTACCGGACGGCATTAAACGGAGGAGAGCAGATAACCATTGTCAAAAATGAGCTCGAAAATATAAAGGCATATTTGGAAATACAGGCAAATTCCCATGATAATAGTTTTGATGTGGAGTATGCTGTTTCGGAAGAGGGGCAGCAATTGAATATGCCGAATTTCCTGTTACAGCCTGTGGTAGAAAACGCTGTCTGCCACGGAGTCGATGAATGTAAGCCCGGCGTCAGGGGCTATGTGAAAATAGAATATTATCGCGAGGAGCAGTTCTTGATCTTTAAGGTTTATAACAATGGTCCGTCTTTACAGCCGGAAGAAATAAATAGGATAAAAACTGTGCCCAAAGGCGGATATGGTATCCACAATATTCAGGAAAGGATACGGATGTATTATGACGATGAAGCCTGCGGTCTGTTCGGGGATGTGACGGCGGAGGGGCTGGTATGCTTTACGATCAGGCTGAAAGATACGATGAAAGATGCAAAATAGTTTGAGAGAAACTGTACAGTGCACAATGTGTGCTTATGTGACAGTTTCTTTTCTTTTTCTTAAAAAAGTGTTAGGAATCAAAAAAATATACAATTTTTATTACGATAGCTGTCCCTTATAATTGAGACATAGAAAAGAGGAGGTACAACACACATGAAAAAGAAAATTGTAAGTATGTTGTTATGTATGACCATGGTAGCAGGCATGGTTGCCGGCTGTGGAAAATCTTCCGACGCAGAGCCGGAGAAAACAGAAGATGGAAAGACGAAGATCAGAATGACTTATTGGAACAGTGAGGATACTGTGAAAACGTTATTAGACTATCTGGAAAAAGCAGTGCCGGATGTTGAGATTGAATATCAGTTCATTGACAACTCCAATTACGACACTGTGGTTGATACACAGCTTTCTGCCGAAGAGGGACCGGATATTATCTGTGAGTCTCCGGCGTCTGCTCTGAAACATGCAAAATTAGGGTATTTGGCAAAGCTAAATGATCTGGGAGCAAAATATTCGGAGGCAGGTACAAGTGTATACAGCTATGACGGTAATGTGTATGCGGTTCCGGGCATCAGCTGGTTTGAAGGAATTTATTTTAATAAGCAAATGTTTGAGGAAAATAAAATTGCGCTTCCTACCACTTTTGACGAGTACTTAAAGGTTTGTAAAAAATTCAAAGAGCTTGGGATCAAACCGCTGGCAGCAGGATTGAAGTCTTGGGAACCGATGCTGAAAAACTCTATGGCATTCGTTACTGCCGATTATCTTTCAACAGAAAAGGGAAAAGCTTTCGGAACAGACTACCGTGACGGCAAAGCGACACTGGACGGAACATGGAATCCATATCTTGAAAAGTGGTCTGCTATGATCGAGGAAGGTGTTTACACGACTGATATGACAGGTATCGATCACGATCAGGCACTGGAAGAGTTTGCTACAGGAAAAGCGGCAATGTTCTGTTCCGGTCCGTGGGATTTAGAAACGATCAAAGAGAAAAATCCAGAGCTTCAGATTGATATGATGCCGTTCTACGGAAGTGAAGCAAGTGACGGATGGTTGATCGGAGGTCCCGGATGCGGCGTAGCGGTCAATGAGTCCTCCAAGAACAAAGAGGCTGCTATGAAGGTTGTAGAGGCGTTATCTACGGTAGAAGGTCAGAAAGCGTTCTGGCAGGATAACCAGGGTGGCTCTTCTTATCTTGAAGGCGCAGAATTTGAACTTCCGCAGGAATACAGCAGTGCTTCGAAAGCGCTGGCTGCCGGAAATGTGTATTGCCCATGGAACGAATGGGGCGATGCGGCAAGCGCTCATGAAACTTATGGAACAGAATTGCAGTCTTATCTTTTAGGCGAGCAGGATCTGAGCCAGACATTGAAGAATGTTGACACATCCGTAAAAGAATTGCTTGAAAAGTAATACGTGTTGAGGAAAGATGTCTCTCGCGCCGGTAATGTGAAATAAGGTGCAGGGACATCTTTTCCTTTTGAGGAGGGCAAGAGATGACAAAGACTAAGAAATTAAAAACGGGAGAATTGGGGAAGTATTTTCTGCTGTTTATCCTTCCGGCATTGATCGTGTACGTGTTGTTCAGCATCACGCCGTTTTTGTACACGATTTACTATAGTTTCACAGATTATACGGATATGAATCCGATCCATTTATCTTTTGTGGGACTGAAAAATTATTTTAAGGTATTTGAAACGCCGGTAATGCTTACGGCGATCAAAAATTCTGTAATATACGCCATATTATTGACAGGCTTTCAGACAATCTTCGGTCTGCCTCTGGCGGTAGTGCTGAACAAAAAATTAAAAACAAGAAATCTGCTGCGCGCGGTATTTTTCTTTCCGGCAGTGTTCAGTTCCTTGATCATAGGATATTTGTGGAATTTTATCATGTCCTCTTCGGATTTTGGACTGATCAACAATCTTTTGCATCAGCTGGGCATGGACACTGTAAACTTCTTTACTGCTTCTAATGCGTTGTATTCTGTTGTATTGACGCAGATCTGGCAGTGGACAGGCTGGGCAATGGTCATATATCTGGCGAACTTGCAGAGTATTTCACCGGATCTCTATGAAGCGGCTGAAATCGATGGAGCAAGCGGATTGCAGAAATTTTTCTATGTGACGCTGCCACTGATGTGCCCGTCAGTGAAGATCGTTGTCGTAACCGGTCTGATCGGCGGTATGAAGGTTTTCGATATTATATATTCTATGACATCCGGGGGACCGGGAGATGCAACCCAGACAGTAATGATGGTTATGATGAAAAAAGGAATTTCCGATGGATTTTACAGTACGGGTGCAGCATTTGGCGTATGTTTCTTTGTGATTGTTCTGCTGATCAGTGCGGTTGTCACAAAACTAATGGGGAAATGGAGTGACGCGATACAATGAGAAAAGCAAAAAGAAATTTGACGATTACAGAAATAATTATGATCATCATTGCGATCATCTGGTTTATTCCGATCTACTATCTGATCGTAACAACATTGAAAAATCCGCAGGAAGCAACCGCCCACCCGCTGGGGCTTCCGAAGGTTTTGCAGCTGGAGAATTATGCGGAAGCATGGACGAATATGGAATTTCCGAGAGCATTTGGAAATACGTTTTTCATTACGGCATCGGCGGTTTTGCTGATCATTATTTTAGGATCTATGGCAGGATACGCATTGGCGCGTACGAAGTCCAGAATCGGAGTGGGGATGTTCCTCTTGTTTCTGGCGGGGCTTATTGTTCCCTTCCAGATGAATATTGTCAGCTTATATAAAATTGTAAAAAGTCTGGGATTGATGAATACGTTGTGGGCGGTAGTGCTGGTTGATGTGGCGATCAATACGCCGCAGGCAGTGTTCCTGTTTAAAGAATTTATTGAATCTACTATACCGAAAGAGCTGGAAGAGGCTGCGTCCATAGACGGATGTTCTGTTTTCAGACGCTTCTTTACCATTGTGCTTCCGTTGCTAAAACCGGTTATTTCTACAGTAGTGATCATTGTAACTCTGAATGTGTGGAATGAATTTATGACGCCGCTCTTATTCTTGCAGAGCCGTGAAAATGACGTTATTTTACAGGAAGTGACCAGAAATATCGGACAGTTCGCGACAGACTGGACGGCGTTGTTCCCGATGTTGATGTTAGGCGTGGCGCCGTTGATGATTTTCTACATATTCATGCAGAAATACATTATAGCAGGTGTTGCCGCCGGAGCTGTGAAAGGATAATCCATGGAAAAACTGCAAATAACGAAAGACTTTGGAAGTACCATGGTCATAGTACCTCATCAGGATGATGAGGTACTGATGACAGCAGGAGTGCTTTATATTCTCGCCGAATTAGAAGTTCCGGTAACGGTTGTAATGGTGACAAACGGAGATTGTGATTGCCCGGATCATTCCAAAGGGTATGTGCGTCTTCTGGAAACGATAGAAGGAATGAAAGTTCTGGGAATCCAGAAAGAACAACTTCGATTTATGGGGTATGCAGATACGGGCATGGATCCGAAAGACAGTTTTTTGACACACTTGTATGAGGCTGAGGACGGGCAGAAAGTGTTTGCGTCCTCTTGCTCTGATAAAACTTATTCTTTGGAGACTATGCCGGAGTTTCATTTAGAAAAATATAATTGTCATGCCGCTTATACACGGGATATGTGTAAGAGTGACTTACGGCAGTTGATAGAAGAAAAGAAACCGCAGAATATTTTTACGACGTCGGAGTATGACATGCACGGGGATCATTCAGCGCTCTGTAAGTTTGTGTATGAAATTGTGGACGACATAAAAATGAGGGAAATATACGAACCATCGGTTTATTGTGGTCTTGTGCATTCATGCGCAGGCGATGAACATTGGCCGTCGCGTGACAGCAAGTGGTTTGACTGTCCGGAGGGGATTGAGGATCAGGAAGGGTTGGACTGGAGTTCAAGGATCGTGCTGGAGCTTCCGGAGGAAATGCAAACCGGCCGAGGAGATGCCAATATAAAATACAGGGCGCTTAAAAAATATGTAACCGCTCTGGAGCCAAACGCGTATGAGTTTTTAATGTCCTTTATTAAAGATGAAGAAATCTTTTGGAAAGTACGGTGATCAAAAATGCTGAAACAAGTTTTTAACGGAGAGAATATATTTTTCCGAATAATGGGAAGAGCCGGAGATTTGATGTGCCTCAATATCTTGTTCCTTTTAGGGTGCGCACCTCTCCTGACGGTGGGAGCATCTGTCTGTGCCTTATACGGAGTTTTGCGTGAAATAAGCGAAGGAAAAAACAGAAAGCTTGTTGCCGCATTCTTCGGTTATTATCGGAGCTGTCTGAAAAAAGGAGTCTTGCTGGAGCTCGGAGTGGTATCCACAGCGCTTGTTATGTGGTGGGGGTATCAGGGGATCTCATTTATGGATCCGGGTGTACAGCCTTTCTTCCGAGTGGTTTATGTTACCGGCTTTATTGTGGTTACGGGCCTTGCGATATGGAGTCCGTCATTGCTGGTATGGTTTGGAAGCGAGTTTAAGGAGGCGGTGAAGAATGCAGTCTATATTACGGCGGGAAGTTTTCATTGGTTTGTTGTACTGGCAGCTGTAAATTTAATCCCCTGGATGTGTCTGGGTTTTCTTCCTGTTAAGATCACAGCGTCTTTACTGCCGCTGCTGTTGTTGTTTGGCATTTCGCTGCCGGGGTATCTGAACACTTACATATATAAAAGAGCTTACCGGAAATACGAAAATTTGAAATATGTATAAAGAAAGAGGAGTGACACATGAGATTAGATAAAAAAGCGATTTATCCGATTCAAGAATGGGAGATTACGGAAACTCGGTTTGACAGAAAAAATAATTACCGGAACGAAACGACATTCTCTTTATCCAACGGTTATATCGGGACGAGAGGAACTTACGAGGAAGCCTATGACTTTGATATTGATACCGGATTAGAGGGGAATTTTGTCAACGGATTTTATGAGAGCGAGAAGATCCGTTACGGGGAAGCGAATTTTGGTTCTCCTCTTCTCAGCCAGTCCTTATTGAATCTTCCGAATTTAAAAGAGACGAGGGTTTATATAGGCGAGGAGGTATTCGACATGGAGACAGGAACCATGGAAGAATACAAGAGAACTCTTCATATGAAAGACGGTGTCTTGAGCCGGGAGATGGTGTGGTGTTCCCCGGCAGGGAAGAAGGTCAAAATTGTAATTAAAAGACTGGTTTCTTTTGAAATGAAGAATATTATGAGCATTTCTTATGAGATTACTCCGATGAACTTTTCAGGAGACATTACTTTTGTTTCGAGACTTCAGGCAGATGTGGAGAACCATACGAGAAAGACGAACCCTATCGTGGACTATGGACCGTTTGGCAGAAAATTGGAACCGTTATCTTTGGTGGGAGATGAAAAAGGGTTCTTTTATCAGGGGATTACGGAAACCAGCAGACTGGTTGTGGCGTGTGGAAGCGTCCACAGTGTATTCCCGGAAACAGCGATGAAGTATGCAAAGACAGAAACGGGAGAACTGGACGCGGCGCTTACACTGCATGTTTCCGGCTGCGAAGGAGAGAAGATCACGCTGGAAAAAATGATCTGTTATTCTACCGGTCTGGATATGGAAGCAGAAAAGTTGGAAGGGTTTGTGAGAGATACTTTAAAGCAGGCGGCGCAGAAAGGGTACTGCCGATTAGAGCAGGCGCAGAAAGACTATATGCGGAAATTCTGGAATGTGGCAGATATAGAGATCCGGGGAAAAGACAGTGCGTCACTGCAGCAAGGAATCCGTTTCAATCTTTTCCATATCCTGCAATCGGCAGGAAGAGACGGAAAAACCGGGATGGGTGCGAAAGGGCTTTCGGGAGAAGGCTATGAAGGACATTATTTCTGGGATACAGAGATGTACGTGCTGCCGGTATTTGCCTATACAGAACCGGAGGTGGCAAAGAAACTGCTGGATTATCGGTACGGCACTTTGGAGCAGGCAAGGGCGCGGGCGAGGATTCTGGGACATGAGAAAGGGGCTTTATATCCGTGGAGAACGATCAACGGAGAAGAAGCGTCTACGTACTATCCGCTTGGAACTGCCCAGTATCACATTAATGCAGACATTGCCTATGCCTTGTCTCTCTATTTGCAGACAACGGGGGATACCGAGTATTTAAAAGACAAAGGAGCGGAAATCCTGATTGAAACTGCAAGGGTATGGGCAGATGTAGGAAGTTTCGCGGAAAGTAAAGGCGGAAAATACTGCATCTGTAGTGTGACGGGACCGGATGAATACAATGTGTTGGTGGATAATAATTTCTATACCAATCTGATGGCGAGAGAGAACCTGAGGGACGCGGCAGGAGCGGTTAAATATCTCTCCAAAGAGGAGCCGGACACATTGGAAAAATTAAAAGAAAAGCTGGATTTTTCTCTGGATGAACCGGAACTTTGGGAGCGTATCATTGAGAACATGTATTTTCCGTATGATGAAAAACGTCGGGTTTATCCTTTGGACGATGGCTTTATGATGCGCAAACCATGGGATGAGTCCAAAATACCGGAGGAGAAGCGGGCGTGGTTATATGAGAACTATCATCCGTTATTTATTATGAGACATCGGATGTCCAAACAGGCAGACGCTGTATTAGGCATGTATCTGCACAGCAACCTGTTCGAGGAAGAAGAGCTTCGGCGGAACTATGATTTTTATCAGGAAGTAACGCTGCACCATTCTTCTTTATCCACCTGTATTTTTGGGATTGTCGCGTGTGACATCGGATACTATGAGGAGGCGTACAGGTATTTTGCAGAATCTGCGAGAATGGATCTGGATGACCATCACAACAATTTCTACGCCGGAATCCATGCGGCAAACATGGCGGGGACATGGCAGGCGATCGTCAACGGTTTTGCCGGAGTCCGTTGCCAGCAGTCGATGCTGCGGTTCAAGCCGTGGCTTCCGGACAACTGGGATGAGTATTCTTTTAAGATATGTTTCCGTGGAAATCTGCTGAAGGTAAATGTTACAAAGGGACAGGCAGAGTTCCTGTTGGAAGAAGGAGAAGGGATTTGCTTCTATATCGGAAAGAAGGAAGCGGTGATCGAAGAAAAAGGAGGCAGATACATTGAAAAAATATAAAGCGATTTTTTTTGATTGGGACGGAACAGCGGTAATGTCAAGAAAAGCCCCGGTGGATGAAGCGGTGGCTGCAATGAAACCGTTACTGGAGCAGGGAATAAAACTGGCGATCATCAGTGGAACTACCATTGATAATATTGCCGGAGGGAAAATAGAAACTTATTTTACGCAGAAGCAGTTGTCTAATCTTTATTTGGGGCTGGGACGAGGCGCCTACAATTATTGCTTCAAAGATGGGAAGCCCTATGTTTTCCATCATGAGATCCCTGAGAAAAAGGAACTTTTGAAGATCCATCAAATTTGTTTTGAAATCCATCAGGAGTTAAAAGAAACGTATGATTTTGATACGGACATTGTATTTAGCAGACCGAACTACTGTAAAATAGATCTCATGGTGTATAACAATCGTGGCGAGAATTTGTTTATGCAGGAAAATGAACTGGACATGCTGAAATCGGAGTTAAAGGCGCATGGTATGAAAGACGGGTTACAGGGACTGATCGATCTGTCTGTCTCTATCGGTGAGCGTTACGGAATCAAAGTGATGCCTACCTGTGATGCAAAATATCTGGAAGTCGGAATTTCGAATAAGAGCAGTAATGTGGATGTTATTTTGGGTGAGCTTTGTACTGCAACGGACATCCGGGCAGAGGAATGTTGCTATTGGGGCGACGAATACGTAGGAATCGAAGCAGGTATTTTCGGCAGTGACAGTTTTATGTATACAGACAAGACAAAAGAGGGAGACTTTTTTGACGTGTCGGATGTTCCGGGGGCGAGACCGGACGGTGTGAAAATAACAGGCGGAGGCGTTGGCAGGTTCTTAGAGTTTCTGCGGGAACAGGTATAAGGAAAAGAAAAAATCTTCGGAGTCAGCTTCGGAGATTTTTTGCGTTGTCCGGGCAAATGATTTTGGCGGATAATTTGTAAAAAACCGATTGACAAGCTTTCGGGATTTGTGTTATATTTAAAAATGCACTATTATGGATAGTTATGCCATAAAATTGCGTGAAAATCGGCGGAAGAAGCCGATATTTACTGAATTTGTAAGAGTTACAAGGGTGTTATAAGCCCAACAAAAAATAAACGAGGAGTGTGAAACGTCAATATGGAGAAAAACAGAATTCGTCCCATCAAAAGCGGAAAAAGTTCGCGCATGAGCTATTCCAGACAAAAAGAAGTTCTTCAGATGCCAAATTTGATTGAAGTTCAGAAAGATTCCTATCGGTGGTTTCTGGATGAAGGATTAAAAGAAGTATTTGAAGATATTTCCCCGATTGCTGATTACAGCGGTCATCTGAGTTTGGAATTTGTTGATTTTACATTGTGCGAGGATGATGTAAAATACACCATCGAAGAGTGTAAAGAGCGTGACGCGACATACGCTGCTCCACTGAAAGTGAGAGTGCGGCTTCACAACAAAGAGACCGATGAAATCAACGAGCATGAGATTTTCATGGGCGATCTTCCGCTCATGACAAGTACCGGAACGTTTGTTATCAACGGTGCAGAGCGTGTTATCGTAAGTCAGCTGGTTCGTTCACCGGGTATCTACTATGCTATCGCACACGATAAAGTAGGTAAGAAATTGTATTCTTCTACGGTTATTCCGAACCGTGGTGCATGGCTTGAATATGAGACAGACTCCAATGACGTTTTCTTTGTGCGTGTAGATAGAACAAGAAAGGTACCGATCACAGTATTGCTCCGTGCTCTTGGCGTCGGTACAAATGTTGAGATTTTAGAGCTCTTTGGGGAAGAGCCGAAGATTCTTGCAAGTTTTGAAAAGGATGCGGCTACAAACTATCAGGAAGGTCTTTTGGAATTATATAAGAAGATACGTCCGGGTGAGCCGCTTGCCGTAGACAGTGCGGAGAGTTTGATCACAAGTATGTTCTTCGATCCGAGACGTTATGATCTTGCGAAAGTGGGACGTTATAAATTTAATAAGAAACTTCTCTTAAAGAACCGTATTACAGGACAGGTTCTTGCAGAAGACGTGGCAAGTATTCTTACAGGTGAAGTGATTGCCGAGGCAGGAACAAAGATCACAAGAGAACTTGCGGATGCTATTCAGAATGCGGCAGTTCCGTATGTATGGATTGATAAGCCAGAAGAAGAGAGAAAGGTAAAAGTTCTTTCGAATATGATGGTCGATCTTGCTGCTGTTGTGGACATTGATCCGAAGGAAGTAGGAGTTTCTGAGCTTGTTTACTATCCGGTGCTTGCAGGTCTTTTAGAAGAGACGGCAGGCGATATAGATGAGTTGAAGAGTGCGATCAAGAGAGATATTCACGACTTGATCCCGAAACACATCACAAAAGAGGATATTTTCGCATCTATCAACTACAATATGCATTTAGAGTATGGCCTTGGTAATGATGACGACATCGACCATCTTGGAAACAGACGTATCCGTGCGGTGGGAGAGCTTCTCCAGAATCAGTACAGAATCGGTTTGTCAAGACTTGAGCGTGTAGTTCGTGAGAGAATGACAACGCAGGATTTAGAGGGAATTTCTCCGCAGTCTCTGATCAATATTAAACCGGTAACTGCGGCAGTGAAAGAGTTCTTTGGTTCTTCCCAGTTATCACAGTTCATGGATCAGAACAACCCATTGGGTGAGCTGACACATAAGAGACGTCTGTCCGCACTCGGACCGGGTGGTCTTTCTAGAGACCGTGCAGGTTTCGAGGTTCGAGACGTACACTATTCTCACTACGGAAGAATGTGTCCGATCGAGACTCCTGAGGGACCGAACATCGGTCTTATCAACTCTCTTGCCTGCTACGCAAGGATCAATCAGTACGGATTCGTAGAGGCTCCGTACCGCAAGATCAATCATGACGATCCGCAGAACCCGGTGGTTACTGAGGAAGTTGTATATATGACCGCAGATGAAGAAGATAACTATCATGTGGCACAGGCGAATGAGCCGCTGGATGCAGAAGGTCATTTCGTTCACAAGAATGTATCCGGTCGTTACCGTGAGGAGACACAGGAATACGAAAGAAAGATGTTCGATTACATGGACGTTTCTCCTAAGATGGTATTCTCTGTAGCGACAGCGCTTATCCCGTTCCTTGAGAACGATGACGCGAACCGTGCGCTGATGGGATCTAACATGCAGCGTCAGGCAGTTCCGCTTCTTATGACGGAGGCGCCTGTTGTGGGAACCGGTATGGAGGAAAAATCCGCCGTTGACTCCGGCGTATGTATTGTTGCGGAAGAAGGCGGTGTTGTAGAGCGTTCTACTTCTACAGAAATTGTAATCCGCCAGGATGATGGAAATGTAAAGAGATATAAGCTGACCAAATTCCTCCGAAGCAACCAGAGCAACTGTTATAACCAGAGACCGATCGTGTTCAAGGGTGACAGAGTGGAAGCCGGAGATGTTATCGCAGACGGTCCGTCTACTTCTAACGGAGAGATGGCGCTCGGAAAGAATCCTTTGATCGGATTTATGACATGGGAAGGTTACAACTACGAGGATGCGGTATTATTAAGTGAAAGATTAGTACAGGATGATGTATATACATCTGTGCATATTGAAGAGTATGAGGCAGAAGCCCGTGATACAAAACTGGGGCCGGAAGAAATCACAAGAGATATTCCGGGTGTCGGAGACGATGCGCTGAAAGATCTCGATGAGAGAGGAATTATCCGTATCGGTGCAGAAGTTCGTGCCGGGGATATTCTGGTAGGTAAGGTAACTCCGAAGGGAGAGACAGAGCTTACGGCAGAAGAGAGACTTCTTCGTGCGATCTTCGGTGAGAAAGCTCGCGAAGTCCGTGACACTTCTCTGAAAGTACCGCACGGAGAGTATGGTATTGTTGTAGACGCGAAGGTGTTTACAAGGGAGAACGGGGATGAGATGTCTCCGGGAGTGAACCAGTCTGTGCGTATCTACATTGCCCAGAAGAGAAAAATCTCTGTGGGTGATAAGATGGCTGGACGTCACGGTAACAAGGGTGTTGTATCCCGTGTACTTCCGGTAGAGGATATGCCGTTCCTGCCAAACGGACGTCCGCTTGACATCGTGTTGAACCCACTGGGTGTACCGTCACGTATGAATATCGGACAGGTGCTGGAAATCCATCTGTCACTTGCGGCAAAGGCATTAGGCTTCAACATTGCAACACCGGTATTCGACGGTGCAGATGAGAACGATATTATGGATACTTTGGACCTGGCAAATGATTATGTAAATTTAAGCTGGGAAGAGTTTGAGAAAAAACACAAAGAAGAATTATTGCCGGAAGTTCTGGAATATCTGTATGAGAACCGTGACCACAGAAAGTTGTGGAAAGGTGTTCCGCTTTCCAGAGACGGTAAAGTTCGTCTTCGTGACGGAAGAACCGGAGAATATTTTGACAGTCCGGTAACGATTGGACACATGCACTATCTGAAACTTCACCACTTAGTAGACGATAAGATCCATGCCCGTTCTACAGGTCCTTACTCACTGGTTACACAGCAGCCGCTGGGAGGTAAGGCACAGTTCGGAGGACAGCGTTTCGGAGAGATGGAGGTTTGGGCGTTGGAGGCGTATGGCGCGTCTTACACGCTTCAGGAAATCCTTACCGTAAAATCAGATGATGTCATCGGCCGTGTGAAAACTTACGAGGCGATCATCAAGGGAGAAAATATACCTGAGCCGGGAATTCCGGAGTCCTTCAAGGTACTTTTAAAAGAGCTTCAGTCACTTGGTCTTGACGTTCGCGTACTGCGGGATGACAACACAGAAGTTGAGATTATGGAAACCGTAGATATGGGCGAGACAGATATTCGTTCATTGATCGAGGGGGACAGAAAATACCGTGAAGAAGATGATTTCGGAGCGCAGGGCTACACCGAGCAGGAATTTCAGGGAGAAGAGCTCGTAGATGTAGAAGAAGAGACGGAAGACGACGACTTCGAGATTGCATTTGAGGAAACTGAAGATTTTGCATATGACGATGTCGACAATGAATAGAAAGGGGTTCCAGTATGCCAGAAACTAATAAAGAACAATCATTTCAGCCAATGACTTTTGACGCGATCAAAATCGGCTTGGCATCACCTGATAAGATTCTGGAATGGTCCAGAGGCGAGGTTACGAAGCCGGAGACTATTAACTACAGAACACTGAAACCGGAAAAAGACGGTCTGTTTTGTGAGAAAATTTTCGGACCAAGCAAAGACTGGGAATGTCATTGTGGAAAGTATAAGAAAATCCGTTACAAAGGCGTAGTCTGCGACCGATGTGGCGTTGAAGTTACAAAGGCAAGCGTACGCCGTGAGCGTATGGGACATATCGCTTTGGCGGCTCCGGTATCCCATATCTGGTACTTTAAAGGGATTCCGAGCCGAATGGGACTGATTCTCGATCTGTCTCCGAGAACGCTTGAAAAAGTTCTGTACTTTGCTTCTTATATTGTGCTTGATAAGGGTGAGACAGACCTTCAGTACAAACAGGTATTGTCCGAGCAGGAGTATCAGGAGGCAAGAGAGAAATGGGGAAGCGCTTTCCGTGTAGGCATGGGAGCAGAGTCCATCCAGGAGTTATTGCAGGCAATTGATCTTGATAAAGAGTATGAAGAGTTACAGGAAGGCTTAAAAGGAGCGACCGGACAGAAGCGGGCAAGGATCGTGAAACGTCTGGAAGTTGTAGAGGCATTCCGTGAGTCGGGCAATAAGCCGGAGTGGATGATCATGAATAACATTCCGGTCATCCCGCCGGATCTTCGTCCAATGGTACAGTTAGACGGCGGACGTTTTGCGACTTCCGACTTAAATGATCTGTACAGAAGGATTATTAATAGAAATAATCGTCTGAAACGTCTTCTTGAGTTAGGCGCGCCGGACATTATTGTAAGAAATGAAAAGAGAATGCTTCAAGAGGCGGTAGACGCGCTCATTGATAACGGCCGTCGTGGACGTCCGGTAACAGGACCGGGTAACCGTGCGCTGAAATCTCTTTCCGATATGCTGAAAGGTAAATCTGGACGTTTCCGTCAGAACTTGCTTGGTAAGCGTGTCGACTACTCTGGACGTTCCGTTATCGTTGTAGGACCGGAACTTAAGATTTACCAGTGTGGTCTGCCGAAAGAGATGGCGATCGAGCTGTTTAAACCGTTTGTTATGAAAGAACTGGTGCAGAATGGCATTGCGCACAATATTAAGAATGCGAAAAAGATGGTAGAAAGACTTCAGCCGGAAGTATGGGACGTTCTGGAAGAAGTGATCAAGGAGCATCCGGTTATGCTAAACCGTGCCCCTACGCTTCACAGACTTGGTATTCAGGCGTTTGAGCCGATTTTGGTAGAGGGTAAGGCGATTAAGCTTCATCCGCTTGTATGTACAGCGTACAATGCCGATTTCGACGGAGACCAGATGGCGGTTCATCTTCCGCTCTCCGTAGAAGCGCAGGCAGAATGTCGTTTCTTACTGCTTTCGCCAAACAACCTTCTGAAACCGTCAGACGGTGGTCCGGTTGCGGTTCCGTCTCAGGATATGGTACTTGGTATTTATTATCTGACACAGGAAAGACCGGGTGCTCTTGGAGAAGGTAAAGTATTTAAAAATGTAAATGAAGCAATTCTTGCTTATGAAAACGGAGCCATCACACTTCACTCACGGATTAAAGTGCGTGTGACAAAGACCATGGCGGACGGAACAGAAAAGATGGGAACCATCGAGTCTACACTCGGTAGATTCCTGTTCAATGAAATTATTCCTCAGGATCTTGGTTTTGTGGATCGTGAAGCAGAAGGCAACGAACTTCTTCTTGAAGTTGATTTCCACGTAGGAAAGAAGCAGTTAAAACAGATCCTTGAAAAAGTTATTAATACACATGGTTCTACTGCTACGGCAGAGGTACTTGATGCGGTAAAATCTATCGGTTACAAATATTCCACAAGAGCGGCAATGACAGTATCTATTTCCGACATGACTGTGCCGCCGCAGAAACCGGAGATGATCCAGCAGGCACAGGATACTGTAGATAAGATCACAAAGAACTTTAAGCGTGGTCTCATCACAGAAGAAGAGCGTTATAAAGAAGTTGTAGAGACATGGAAAGCGACAGATGACGCGCTTACAGAAGCGCTGCTTTCCGGGCTTGACAAATATAATAATATCTTCATGATGGCAGACTCCGGAGCCCGTGGTTCTGACAAGCAGATCAAACAGCTTGCAGGTATGCGAGGACTTATGGCGGATACAACAGGACGTACCATCGAGCTTCCTATCAAGTCAAACTTCCGTGAAGGTCTTGACGTATTGGAGTACTTCATGTCAGCCCATGGAGCTCGTAAAGGTCTTTCCGATACGGCTCTTCGTACAGCCGATTCCGGTTACCTGACAAGACGTCTTGTTGACGTTTCGCAGGAGCTTATTATCCACGAGGTGGATTGTACACCGGCAGACGGTGAGATTCCGGGAATGTATGTAAAAGCATTTGTGGATGGAAATGAAGAAATCGAGAGCCTTCAGGAGCGTATCACAGGACGCTATCTGTGTGAGGATATAGTAGATAAAGACGGAAATGTTCTGGTAAAAGCAAACCATATGGTAACGCCGAAACGTGCAGAGTTGATCATGAAAAAAGGTGTGGACAAAAACGGAGAAACACTTACAAAGATTAAGATCCGTACCATCCTTACCTGTCGTTCTCATGACGGTATCTGTGCAAAATGTTACGGTGCGAACATGGCTACCGGAGAACCGGTACAGGTAGGAGAGGCAGTTGGTATTATTGCGGCTCAGTCTATCGGAGAGCCGGGTACACAGCTTACCATGCGTACGTTCCATACCGGTGGTGTTGCGGGAGACGATATTACACAGGGTCTTCCTCGTGTGGAGGAGCTTTTTGAGGCAAGAAAGCCGAAAGGACTTGCAATTATTACAGAGTTTGCCGGCAAAGCAAACATTAACGATACAAAGAAGAAACGTGAGATCATTGTGACAAACAATGAGACTGGAGAATCCAAGGCATACTTGATTCCATATGGCTCACGTATTAAGATTCAGGACGGCGTAGAGCTTGAGGCAGGTGATGAGCTTACCGAAGGTAGCGTAAATCCGCACGACATTCTCAAGATTAAAGGACTTCGTGCAGTACAGGATTATATGCTTCAGGAAGTACAGCGAGTATACCGTTTGCAGGGTGTTGAGATTAACGATAAACATATCGAGGTTATCGTTCGTCAGATGCTCAAGAAGATCCGCATTGAAGAGGCAGGAGATACAGAATTCTTACCGGGAACTAACGTAGATATTCTTGACTTTGAGGATACCAACGAAGCGCTTGTAAAAGAAGGAAAAGAGCCTGCGACAGGTGAACAGATCATGCTCGGTATCACCAAAGCATCTCTTGCTACAAACTCCTTCTTATCCGCAGCTTCCTTCCAGGAGACAACAAAAGTTCTGACGGAAGCAGCGATTAAAGGTAAAGTCGATCCTCTGATCGGTCTGAAAGAGAACGTGATCATCGGTAAACATATCCCGGCAGGTACGGGTATGAGAAAATACCGTGATATTCAGGTGGCGTCAGCAGTTCCGGTTCCGGAAGTAGTACCGGAGCAGGAGAACGCAGAGACAGAGACAACTGCCGAAACAGAAGAGATGATAGAGGGAATTGTAGAAGATGCAGTAGAAGAGACTGTAGAAGAAACAGTTTCCGAGGAAGAAATCCTTGTAGAAGAATAAGAGACAGAAGTGGGGGATACGCAATGTATTCCCTGCTTTCTTATGCTATACAATAGAAAAAAGAGTGGAGGTAATAGAAAGATGCATAAGAAACGTTATATAAATACAGCGCTGTTGTATGCAGTTCTCGCGATGATCGGAGGGGTATTTTATCGTGAGTTTACCAAATTCAACGGCTTTACCGGTGAAACAACACTTGGAGTGGTACATACGCATTATTTTATGATGGGTATGGTGTTTTTTTTGCTGTTGCTCCTGCTGGAAAAGAACTTTTCTTTCGCCGGGGAGAAAACCGGACGGGTGCTGATTTTTTATCATATCGGGTTAAACCTGACGGTTGTCATGTTTTTGGTGAGAGGTATCTCACAGGTTTTAAAAATTAACCTTTCTTCCGGGATGGATGCATCAATCTCCGGTGTTGCCGGAATCGGGCATATTTTGACAGGCGTCAGTCTTGTTCTTTTATTGTTGCAGATTAAGCGCGGTATTTCAGAATAAGATGGTGAAGTTAAAGCTTTACAGAGTTGAAGATTTTGGTTGAAGATTTTCTCTATAAAAAGCTCTGCGCTTTATTGACAGAATGCACAAAGACTACTATAATTATTAAAGAGTGCGAAGATAAATAGCACAATAAAACACTAGGAGGCATAACATAATGTTAGATGCAGGAAAATTAAGCAGAATCGTGAAATCCATGGAAGAGCAGAGCGTTCCTCAGATGATTATTTCTGATCCACTCGCAATCTATTATTTAATCGGAAAGAAGATTGCACCGGGCGAAAGACTTTTAGCTCTTTACATCAATGTAAACGGAACAAACAAGATGGTGATCAACGAGTTATTCCCACAGGAGGAAGACCTTGGTGTAGACTTAATTTACTACAACGATATTCAGGATGGTGTTGAGATTTTAAGTCAGTTTGTTGAAAAAGACAAAACAATCGGTATTGATAAAACATGGCCTGCAAGATTCTTATTAAGACTTCAGGAGTTAGGAGCAGGAAGCAAATTTGTGAACGGTTCTCCGATCGTCGACTATGTAAGAATGATCAAGGACGAGCGCGAGCAGGAGTTAATGAGAAAAGCTTCTTTAGAGAATGATAAGATCATGGAGCAGTTAGTTCCGCTTGTAGTGAAAGGATATACAGAGCTTGAACTGAATGCGATCGTTCGTGATATGTATGCAAAAACAGGACACTCTGACGTATCTTTCGATCCAATTACAGGATATGGAAAATCTGGAGCTGATCCGCACCATGTAACAGATAATACAAAAGGAAAACGCGGAGATTCTGTAGTACTTGACATCGGCGGTATCTTAAACGATTACTGCTCAGATATGACAAGAACAGTATTTATCGGCGAAGTTTCTGACAGAGCAAGAGAAGTATATGAAGTGGTAAAAGAAGCACAGGCAAGAGGTATTGCTGTAGCAAAACCGGGCAACAGAATGTGTGATGTTGACCTTGCATGTAGAAATTACATCGAGGAAAAAGGATTCGGAAAATACTTTACACACAGAACAGGTCATTCTATCGGTATGGAAGACCACGAGTTTGGCGATGTTTCTTCCGTAAACGAGGACATCATCAAAGTCGGACAGTGCTTCTCTATTGAGCCGGGTATCTACCTTCCAGATGAATCCATCGGTGTTCGTATCGAGGACCTTGTAATTATTACAGAGGATGGATGCGAAGTATTGAACCACTATACAAAAGACTTGATCGTAGTTCCAGAGGAATAAGATTACATACGAGATTAATATGTTTTAAAGTGAGACAGGGCATTTGTGCCCTGTCTTTCTTACTTTATAGGAAAGTTCGACTTTCGTCGAACTTTTGAATGAAAATAGCTTGCA
>CAUWLL010000007.1:0-84616 GCA_963559605.1 uncultured Lachnospiraceae bacterium | reverse complement strand
AGTGCGTGAAAAATCCGCGCGCCCGTTCTACGAAAATGAGATGGGCGATCAAAGCGTAAATTTATTTAGGACGTAGCCTTTTGCAAAAGGGCTACGTCCTAAATTGCGTTTTGGGGTGTACCTTTTTGCGTTATGGGGTGTACCTTTTTGTGTTTTGGGGTGTACCTTTTTGCATTCCTGGAACTTTTTTCATATTTACAAGGCGGCTAAGAAGTTTTATAATATATTCACATTTATATTTTGGTTCTTAGAATTTTATCGAGGAATATTCTGATTCCAAATTCTAGGGCAGATTCAAATGTCTATCCACAAATTCTGTGGACGTATCCAAGAAAGAGAAAAATCAATATAACAAGAGAGAAAGTGAGGAGATTACATGGGGAAAAGTAATGCGGCGGTGAAAAACTGGATTTCTGTAAAGGAGCGTTTTGCGGACTTTTACAATGGCACAGTATTTGATGGAAGACAGGTGGTGAGAGCAGAAGAATTGCAGGAGATTTCCGGAGAATCGGATTTCATTTTAAGAGATAAGGATGGAAAAGTGTGGGAGCTTAAAAGCATTTATCCCCAATTATCCGATTAATCTAGTGGACGTCGGAAGACTGGAGAAGTTGGATGGCTTTCAAACAGATTTACAAGTGGCATTCGGAATGATAAAATATAAGGGAAGTAAATATAAAAAAGAAATACAAAGTTATGTAAATGAACATAGAGAATATTTGGGTGTCTCAGCTGGGATGATTTTCTTGCCATCCGTGAGCTGATGAATCTAAATAAAAAGATGGAGAAAATATTAGAAAAGGAAAATAAGGAGGTTGTAGATATGTGTGGATCATTAGATGCGTTATGTGAAGATTATAGAATAGAAGGAGAAAAAATTGGGAGAATAGAGGGAGAGAAATTTGGCAGAAGTGAAGGTTTTCAGCTTGCGGTAAAAATCTGTAAGGAATTAGTACAATGCGTGAATATTACAGATGAGGAGCTGGCAAAGAAGTACAATTGTACGAAAGAAGAGGTCACGAATGCCAGAAAAATGTTTGCAGAGTAACGGGAGAACTATGACTACTATGAAAGAGAAAAATGCATACGAGAAAATATATGATGTGATTCGTGAAATTCCAGAAGGAAAGGTGGCATCTTACGGACAGGTTGCAGAGCTTGCCGGAAATCGCAGGTGGGTGCGAGTAGTGGGCTATGCCCTTCATGCACTCCCGTCCGGAAGTGATGTGCCTTGGCATCGGGTAGTAACGAAGGAAGGAAAATTATTTTCCTGCAAGGACGGAAGTGGCTGCAATATTCAAGCAACATTGTTGAAAAAAGAAGGGGTAAAACTTGTGGCTGGAAAGGTGGACATGGAGCAGTTCCAGTGGCGCAAGAGATTGCTGTAAGAAGCAAATTAGCCTTGTATCAAAATCGTCACCGTAAAGGTATCATCGGTATAAGAGATGTCCATATCACCGTTGTATTTTTCTACGATAGTTTGCACGCTTCGAAGCCCAATTCCGTGGGCTTCTTTTTCTATTTTGTCGGTGAGGAAGCGCCCGCCTTTTTTCTGGATTTCGTTGATTTTCGTGTTTTTTATTTCATAGCTGAAGAAATGGTTTGTATATCTGGCTTTCAGAGACAGTGTCCGCTCGGATAATTCGGGCACTTTTCTGAGAGCTTCAATGGCGTTGTCAATGGTGTTTCCAAGGATGGAACAAAGGTCAATGTCATCGATTTTCGGAGACGTTTCTAAATCGATCTGAAAATCACACTGGATCTTAGAGGCCAAGGCAAGTTGTTCTTTGCTGTTTAAAACGGCATTTACAATTTTATTAGGACAATAAACTTTAAGATTGGAAGCAAATTCTTGATTTAATTCTTGAAAATATTCTTTTGCCTGTTCAATCTCGTTGTCTCTTAAAAATGTGCCGATGATATTCAGATGATTTTTCATATCGTGCCGAAGTCTTCGCACCGTCTGCTGGTTTTGTTCCAGTTCTTGGTAGTAAGACTGCTGGTATTGGAACGTTTCAAGCGCCATATCGGAGCGCACCGTCTTCGCCATATAAGTGCATAAGTAGCAGCAGCCAAGGGTTGTGAAAACACAGGCGACACAAGCCGGATATGCGGTGTAAGAATGTGCAGTTTCTGTGTTTTTGATGACAGTTATAATTCCGGTAAAGGAAGTAAGAGCCACCAGATCAAGCACGCTCCACATGCGGGGAAGTAAAAGTTTTACCGTATAAGAAATCCAGTGTTTCACTAACCGGTACAGAAGATACCAGATAGGGAGGCGAAGGGCTAATGTTGTCGTATGCAAAATTGTCTGTACGATGGAAGAAGACGTACGATCAAAGGCATAGACCCAAATGAGATGACCAATATCCTGCGTAATATAGTTAATAGAAACAACCACAGGAAAGATCAAAACCGCTGCGGATAATTTCAAGTACCATTCATTTTTGAATAAGAGAAAAATAATCAATATAAAGCAAAAGAAGAAGCCGACAGTGCCTGTCAGTTCTTCCGGATAAACTACAATATTTGCGGAGCTAAACAACAGTAATACCGAAAAAGCGGTGCAAACCGGATGTTCCACCTCGGTGTTAGAAAACTTCGCACCACAGAGAAAATCAGATAGCCGAAAAGGATGCTGATCATCCAGAGTATAATTGTTTCTGCCAAGTATGGCACAGTCCAAGTCATCATAATGAAAACCTCACATTTCTTTCGTGTAAATGAATTTCGCTATATCGGAAATCAGGAAACCTCACGTTATTGGAGCATGAATTTTGCAAATGCAATAGATAGCGCAGATTTGCAGGAACGGCTGACGGGAAGGGATTCGCCGTCCACGATTGCCTGATTTCCTTGAATCTCATTCAAATACTTTAAATGGATGAGATAACGATTGTGAATGCGCACAAATGCGTCGGAAAGCTTCGTTTCCAAATCATTTAATTTGTCATAAAAATCATAAGTTCCGTTATCTGTCACCACCCGTACGATACGTTTGTCGCTGGTAAAGTAGCGGATGGAACTTAAAGGAATACGGATAGCGCCGGAGCGCTGTTCGAGACATAAATATTTTTCAGTGGAAACATCAAGAGCTTCTAATGCTTTGTGAAGCACTTCCTTAATTTTATCCGGTTTGTAAGGCTTCAAAATATAATTAAGCGCCCGCACTTCGTACCCTTGGAACACAAAATCAGGATGAGAAGTGACAAAGATAATGACAGCAGAGCTATTTTTCATGCGAAGCTTTTTCGCAGTCTCAACACCGTCCAAATCCTTCATTTCAATATCTAAAAAAATAATCTGTAAGCCCTCGGCGGACAGTCCCGAGAGCAAGTCCTCGCCGCAGGAAAATTCTGTCACACGATAATCAATTCCCGACAGTTCCAGTTCTGTGCCGAGAATCTTTTTCAAATCATTTCTGTATATTTTTTCATCATCACATAATACAAGTTCAACCATGATGTCTATAACCTTTCTGAAAATGAAATTTTCCAATCCGATTTTACCACTATTTGTAAAACTTTACAATATTCATGCCAAACTTGACATTTGCAGGAATGGGAAAAGTGAATGTTTTTCCGTACAATAAGAATCAATGAAAGCAAGAAAAAAGGAGAGAGTGAAATGTTAAAAGTAGAGCATTTATACAAAAGTTATCAGACAGGGAAAACAAAATATGAAGTGCTGAAAGATGTGTGCTTTGAAGTAAGAGAGGGCGAGTTTGTGGCAGTAATGGGACCGTCCGGCTCCGGCAAAACCACGCTTCTTAACTGTATTTCCTGCTTTATTCCTTATGATAAAGGTGAGATTACGTTGAAAAATGTAAATTTATCTAAGTTGGATGAAAAGCAGATCGCAAAAGTAAGAAATGAAAAATTGGGTTTTGTATTTCAAGATTTTATGTTGTTGGATGGACTGAGCATTCTGGAAAATGTCTGTGTTCCGAAAGTGATTAAAAAGGAGCCCTACAAAGTGATGGAGAAAAAGGCGAAAGGTCTTCTTAAAATGTTCGGCATTGCAGAGATTGCAAATAAATTTCCGGCAGAAATATCCGGTGGACAAAAGCAGAGAACCGCAGTGGCAAGAGCGCTTATGAACGATCCGTTTCTGATTTTGGCAGACGAGCCCACCGGCAACTTAGACAGTCGTTCCAGTGAGGCGGTGATCGGTGCATTTTTAGAGGCGCAAAAGAAATTAAACGCCACGACATTTATGGTGACTCACGACAGCTTTTCCGCAAGCTATTGTGACCGGGTGATCGTGATGAAAGACGGAACGGTTTATACAGAACTTGTGAATAAAGGCGACCGCAAAGCATTTTTGGAAGAATTATTGGACGTATTAAGAGATTTGAATGGTGGTGAGTAAAAATGACACTTCGTGTACTTTGGAGAAGACTTAGAAAACGAAATAAAAAAGACTACAGACAGTTTCAGTTCTGTATTGTATTTGCCATGATGCTGGTATCTTCTTACTTGATGATGCTTTATAGTCCTCTGGTGAAAAGTGCCATGCCAGAGGGCGGAGATACAGGAAAAATGGCGTATTTGAACTTGGGAATCGTAGTCATTGGCTGTACCATGTTTGTGTGGTACGCAACCAGACGTTTCCTTCGATACAAAAGTCGTGAGATCGGCATTTTCATGGCTCTTGGCGCAGAAAAAGGAATGTTGTCCGGCGCGCTTTTTGCAGAAATATCCAGTATGATTGGTACTTACGCTCTGGAAGGAATTTTGTGCGGTGGCGTCGTAGCAGTGGTTGTAGGAAAAGTTATGGAATTTGTTACAAGAGAGGTAAATGATGTCCCCTTTGGATTTTCTGTAATGAGTATTGTGGGAGCAGTGATTTATGGTGTGCTTCTTCTTATCCTTGCCATGGTTCTTACCAGACAGGCAATGAAACGGACGAACATTATGGACGTCATCAACGAGCAGAGAAAGCAGGAGCCCATGCGCAGATCTGTTACAAAGCGTTATCTGGTGTCGGGGCTTGCGTTGACCGTATCAGGAATCTTTCTTGGCTATTTTCTGAAAATTATTGTGGCAGAACTAATGGGAAAAGTTCTCGGCGGATGGACGAATCTATTCTATATTCTGACAGTGATCGGCGTCTATCAGCTTCTGGTTTACTCCATTTCCTGCCACCAGAGAGGGCGTAATCCGCAGAAATATTATAATAATTTATTAAACTACGGAATGCTGAAATTTCAAGGAAGTTCCATTGTAAAAAATATGCTGGTGATTACCCTTCTGATTGTGGGCGGTCTGTATTCGATTTCCTATGTACCGACCATGACGGGAAGTCAGACAGCTACCGAGGCGGCATATCAGGACGACTTTTCTTATCGGTATCTAAATGATGCGAAAGAACCTACGGAAGAGGAAATTTTCGAAATGGCAGAAAAGCACGGTGTAGAAATAGAAAACTACCGAGAGACAGAGTATGCCTGCATCGTTGGGAATGGAGTGGAGCGAAATTCCGATGACGATGGCAATATTACGGAAGATATATATGAGACGTATTCTGAATATGACTGTATCAGTGCGACAAATTATGAGAAGCTGACGAAAATCAAGTTAGATGTCCCACAGGGGAAATATTATTTGATTCAGCCGAAAAATGCGGTGGAAACCACATGGTTTTCCTTTGATGATATGAGTGCTCTTTATGATGCGTCCGGTGAGAAGACAGAGCTTTCTTACGCGGGAAATACAGAGTATACATCCTTGATTCTGACGCCAAATAATGGAGTCGGTTCAGACGCGAGATTTGTATTAAATGATAACGACTACGAGAAACTTCGTCAGGGACTTCCAAAAGAAAAGACCGGGACACAGGTGTTATTTAATACAAAAGAGAGTGACAAAGAGATTGGATTTGCCACAGAACTTTATAAGGAATTTGCGCTTGGAATGTCGGAGGGAATGGACGTGATGGACTATTATAATCCTCAGGCAGAGACGTGGTCCAAAGATTCTAATCCTGAAGATTTAACCGGTGCCATTGTGGATCCCGAGACTCCTGCGAAAGGTACGGACTGGAAGTATAGACCGATTTTTACCCCTCTTCTTGACCAACAGACCATTCTTGGAAATGCAGTAAAATTTATGATGTTTATCTACGTTGCGGTCATTTGCTTTGTATCGGTGGGAATCATCGGTTACACCAGAAGTCAGGACGTAGGAAGCAGTAACGCGCAGATCTTTGAAGATATTAAGAAGCTGGGGGCAGATAAGGCTTATCGAAAGTGGCTGCTTAGAAAACAGATTTCCAAAGTGTACGTACTACCGACAGTCATCGGCATTGCCATAACGATGGTTTATCAATTTATGATTCTTTGGGGAAATGACGGAGCGTTTTTAGATTATGAAGTAAAGATTATGCTCATCGGATTGGCAACTTCTGTGGCAGCAGCCATTTACCAGTATGTGTTGTATCGAAAATCAGTAATGACAGTAGGGAAAGCATTAGGAGTTCATTAAAATGAAAAAGAGACGTAAGTTTACGGTTCTTGCACCGGAAATTGTCGAGCAGATTGCCGGAATGAAAGCCGGTGCGCCGGAACTTTATCTTTCATCCCATGCCCTCTTTCCGTCAGGATATATGGAATATTTAATGGAGGTGCTGAGTATCAATCGGCACCTTTCTGTAGTTTTAGGCGAGAAAACAGAGGCAGATGATTGGTCGGGAGAAGCAGAAGTGTGGAGGCTTGTAAAAGAACAGATACAGGAAATGTGCGAAAGTGTTGAAGAAAAAGAGTGTCAGGTACTGGAGGTGAGACGGGACGGGGGAATCGTTGGACTGGTAGTGAAGATCCTTTGACAAAATGACAATTTAAGAGGCGATAAAAACCCGATACGATTATAATAGATATTATACATATCAAAAACACATAGAACAAAGATACACTATTGACAACGTATAAATCTATAGATATAATGAGATTAAATAAAAAGGACCATAAAGAGGTGAACTAAAGATGAGTAGTAAAGCAAAAAAGACGTTAAGTGTATTAGCAATTTTATTGTGCATATGTAGTATTATTTATGGAATCTATATTTCTGATAATAATGAACCTCTTAAAGGAACTTACTATAATGGAATGGATGTAGATGCCACTTATTTAGTGTTTGAGAAAGAGGGAACCTATTTATTATATCAGCAGGATAGAATTATAGATAAAGGGGAATATTATCCGACGGATGCTGACTACAAAACCTATAAACTCAAATCAGAGAAAGTAGAAAAGCTTTATGAAGTGACTGTAGATAAAGAAACAATTACCATAGTAGGTATAGAGGGGACAGATAAGATAGACATGAAGAAAATAGACGATATACCGATATATATTAATATCTGATAATGAAAAGAGCTGATGTAAGTCGGCTCTTTTTTGACTTTTTGTAGGATGTTCTCTTTATTGCGATAAAGCGAAAAGTTTGTTATGATTAGTTTACAAGAAAAGTACAAAAGGAGGAGGCACGTATGAGGGAAAACACGTATCTGACAAATCCGGTTGTGTGTAAGATTTCTGAGGGAACGGAAATTGGCTGGGTAAATCCGAGGGCTTTGCCGTGGGAAGATGCTAAGGAGAACATTTCCGTTACTACGGAAGAAATTGATGAGGCAGAAGAAAGATTAAAGCGATTTGCTCCGTTTATTATGAAGTGCTTTCCAGAAACGGCAGGACAAAACGGAATGATTGAGTCGGCTTTGACGCCGATACCGGAAATGAAGCGTTTTTTGAATGCTGCCTACGGAGAAAGAATAGAGGGAAATCTGCTTCTTAAACAGGACAGTCATCTGGCGGTTGCAGGTTCTGTGAAAGCAAGAGGCGGAATCTATGAAGTGCTAAAGCATACAGAAGAATTGGCGTTGCGAGAAGGATTGATTACAGCAGATGACGACTATGCAAAACTGGCATCGGAAGAATGTCGGAAATTTTTCAGTCAATACACTGTGCAGGTCGGTTCCACCGGAAACTTAGGGCTTAGTATCGGTATCGCAAGCGCGGCAGTTGGCTATCATGCCATTGTGCATATGTCGGCGGATGCAAAGCAGTGGAAGAAAGATTTGCTTCGAAGTCATGGCGTGACCGTAATAGAATATGAAGGGGATTATAGTAAAGCAGTGGAAAATGGGCGGAAAGAGTCAGATGCCAACCCGAAAAGCTATTTTGTAGATGATGAAAATTCAAAAGATTTATTTATGGGCTATGCAGTCGCGGCGAGAAGACTAAAAAAGCAGATAGAAGAACGGAAGATCAAAGTGGATGAAGAACATCCTTTATTCGTCTACATTCCATGTGGTGTGGGCGGAGCGCCGGGAGGAGTTGCCTTTGGTTTGAAGACCGTGTGGGGAGATCATGTTCATGTATTTTTTGTGGAGCCAACGCAAGCTCCGTGTATGGTGCTGGGCATGGCGACAGAACTTCATAATCGGATTTGCGTACAAGACGTTGGGCTTACAGGAATCACCCATGCAGATGGGCTTGCGGTAGGACGGCCTTCTGGCTTTGTAGGCAAAGTTATGGAGCCAATCTTGAGCGGCGAATTTACAGTAGAAGACAAGTGGCTGTATGAATATATGCGGGCGCTTCTTGATACGGAAAATATTTTCATAGAGCCAAGCGCATGTGCGGCATTTGCAGGTCCGGTAAACCTGTTGAATTATGAGGAGACGAGAAAATATATTGCGGAAAATCAACTCGGTCATAAGATGAATAAGGCAACACATATTGTGTGGGCGACAGGCGGAAGCCTCGTGCCGGAAGAAGAGCGGGAGATATATAGAAAGACATTTTTGGATTAAGGAGAGTTCGTTATGGCAGAGAAAACAGTAACTTTATATACCCGTCAAAATGATAAAACCTTGCGTCAGCTGGAGCGTGACGGCCGCATTATCAATCACCGCGCTTATGTAGAGATGCACTTCGGAGATATTGCGCCCCTCTTTATGGAGAGTTACGACTGGTTTACAAAAGAGGCGGCAAAACGTGTGCCGAAGCCGGAGGATGTCCATGCACCCATCTGGTGCTCCATAAGCCCGGACAATTGTCTGAAGCCCATTCCAGGAACGGTGGTTTATGTGTTGGAAGTGCCAGAAGATAAGGTCATGTATTTCGATGATGTGAAATGGGATTATGTGCTGAACCGCATATATCTTCCCGACGATGAGGAGGATGAGAAGGCGTACAAACAGCATTTGAAGGACATAGGCGTTGCCAACGGATTCGAATTTTTTCAGGGACGCTACAAAGGACAATACCCGGAAGAGGAAGCAAGAATCCGGGAAAGCTGGAAGCGAGCCTTTCGTATTGATAATTGGACGATATTCAATGTGTGCGGAAACATTTGGGAGATTAAAAAGGAGTGGGTAAAGCGTATTGTGAAACCCGGAGAACAGGTTTGAGAACCAAAATAGAAAAAAGCCTGCGGCAGCTACGTGCGACATCTACATCTTATGCTGTAGTGTGCATCCTGCCGGAGGCTTTTTCATTTCATAAAAAATGTCTGTGTTTATAATTTTATCGTGCTGAGGACTAATGCCATATATCCACTGGTCCGAAGGACAGGGATTTTGTAGAATGGATTCCGACAGCGGATATTCTGTACACGCGGAACAGAGACGGGTATACGTGGTAATTGCAGAGCTGTTACTGCATTTGTGAAAGCGGTAAGCTGTGGAATTGTAAGCGCCACACTTAACACAACACAGAATACAAGCAGTGTAGCCGTCTCCGGGGCGGTATTTATATTTTGAAGCAGATCCGTGCTGTCTTTTATATAAGTGTAAATCAGTCCGTGGAAGAGATAAACTGCCATTGTCCGTCCGCCTATGTAGGAATAACAGGTTTTACGTTCCGTTATCAGAATCATAAAGGCAAAGGTCATGAAAAATCCGATACCGTAGCAAATAAGACGAACGAAGATGCCTTCAAGCATTGTCTGGTGTAAAAATTCATAGTTGTATCTTCCGTAGAAAATTTTTACAGGATACATGGTACGCACAGGCTCCCATGAAAGGAGAACGGTAAATGCTGTTATTGCGGCAGCAGAAAGCAGCCTCCACCTCGGGGAACGGAATTTCTCCAGTATATTGCGGTCAAAATTAATTCCTGCCAAAAAGAACGGAAAATATACCAGAATCCTCGGTATACTGAGAAAATTACTCTGCATATCCACGCATCCGATGAAAAGTCCTGCCACAATAGAAAGGGGCATATAATATGGGATTTTTTTCACATAAGGTGTCAGCGAGCGCCATACAAACAGCGCCATGAGATACCAGAGAGAAAATTTCGGAAGAATCGGATTATACGATGTGCTTTCCCCCAATATGACGATATATAAAAGGTAATAGCAGAACTGGTATACAAGATATGGAACTGCTAATTTTTTTATCAGCACCGAAAGTGGAAGCTCTCTTTTTGAGAAATACCCCGAGATAAAAATAAACGCCGGCATATGAAAAGAAAAGATAAACCACTTTAAGGTATATAAAGCAGAGTTGTTTCTGCAGCAGGGCTCGATAAAGTGACCCAGAACTACGAGGACAACGAGAAATGCTTTATAATTGTCAAATAGATAATCTCTTGATTTTGTCGTTGTAGACATATATAAAACTCCTATTGAAGAATGATTTTATTTTAACAGCATACATTGTAACCGATAGACGGAAGTAAGAACAAGATGGAAAATAAACAAAAATGTAACAAATAAGTAATATATTTTTAACAAAAGTATGCAAATTACACTAGTAAACGAGGTCTTTTTTCTATATAATAAAGAAGCAGAGACAAGTTAAACCAAGGAAAAGGAGACAGATTCATGGAAATGTTATCAATTGAAAAAGAATTGAAAGAAAATTCATATCCGGGACGCGGGATCATTATAGGCAGGAGTGCAGACGGAAGTAAGGCTGTAACTGCTTATTTTATTATGGGAAGAAGTGAGAACAGCCGTAACCGTGTATTTGTAGAGGATGGGCAGGGAATTCGCACACAGGCATTCGATCCTGCGAAACTGACCGACCCGAGCCTTATTATTTATGCGCCGGTGCGTGTACTTGGGAATAAAACAATTGTGACAAACGGAGATCAGACTGATACGATTTATGAAGGAATGGACAAGCAGATGACGTTTGAGCAGTCGCTTCGAAGCAGAGAATTTGAGCCTGACGCTCCAAATTATACACCACGTATTTCCGGTATCATGCATATCGAAAATGGGAAATATAACTATGCAATGTCTATTTTAAAGAGTAACAACGGAAATGCAGACAGTTGCCGTCGCTATACATTTGCCTATGAAAATCCGGCGGCAGGAGAAGGACATTTCATCCATACGTATAAATGTGACGGGAATCCATTGCCAAGTTTTGAGGGAGAGCCGAAAATGATTGCTATTCCGGATAACATGGAGGAGTTTGTGGATTTGCTCTGGAATAGTTTGAATGAGGAGAATAAAGTGTCTCTCTTTGTACGTTATATTGATATTGCGACAGGTACTTATGAGACAAAGATCGTAAACAAGAACCGGTAGGATGATGAAGATAATTTAAAAAGATACATGATTTAGAAGGAGCGAGAATATGAAAGAATTAGAATTAAAGTATGGCTGTAACCCCAATCAGAAACCTTCCAGAATCTATATGGAGACCGGAGAAGAGCTGCCTATTGAAGTGTTAAACGGCAGACCGGGATATATTAACTTCTTAGACGCATTTAACGGCTGGCAGTTAGTGAGCGAGCTTAAAAAAGCTACCGGACTTCCGGCGGCAACTTCCTTTAAGCATGTATCTCCGGCAGGTGCGGCGGTAGGTCTGCACCTTGACGATACATTGGCAAAGATTTACTGGGTAGATGATCTGGGAGAGCTTTCACCCCTTGCAAGTGCCTATGCCAGAGCAAGAGGAGCGGACAGAATGTCCTCCTTTGGAGATTTTATCTCTTTGTCCGATGTGTGCGACGTAGACACGGCAAAACTGATCAAGAGAGAGGTTTCCGACGGTGTTATTGCACCGGGATACGAGCCGGAGGCGCTGGAGATTTTAAAAGCAAAGAAAAACGGCAATTATAATGTGATTCAGATTAACCCGGATTATGTACCGAGACAGTTGGAACGAAAAGAAGTATTCGGGATTACTTTTGAGCAGGGAAGAAATGAATTGGTGATCGACGATGAATTTTTCACCAATATTGTGACAGAGAATAAAGAACTGACGGAACAGGCAAAGATTGACCTTGCCATTTCCATGATCACGTTAAAATACACACAGTCTAACTCTGTTTGCTTCGTGAAAGACGGGCAGGCGATCGGTATCGGCGCAGGGCAGCAGTCCAGGATCCACTGCACACGCCTTGCCGGTTCTAAAGCAGATAATTGGTGGTTGAGACAGTCTCCACAGGTGATGAGTCTTCCGTTTGTAGATAATATTCGCCGCGCTGACAGAGATAACGCCATTGACCTTTATATTGGTGAGGATTATATGGATGTGCTTGCAGACGGCGCGTGGGAGAAGATTTTCAAAGAAAAACCGGAAGTATTTACAAGAGAAGCAAAAAGAGAGTGGCTTGACAAATTGACAGACGTAAGCCTTGGCTCTGATGCTTTCTTTCCGTTTGGCGATAATATTGAGCGCGCACATAAAAGCGGGGTAAAATATATTGCACAGCCGGGCGGTTCTGTGAGAGATGACCATGTTATCGACACCTGTAATAAGTATGGTATGGTGATGTTCTTTACAGGATTAAGATTGTTCCATCACTAGTCGGGTACACCCTATTTTACATTTGGGTACAGGTCAAAATGCAAAAAGGTACAGGTCAAAATGCAAATTAGGACGTAGCCCTTTTGAAAAGGGCTACGTCCTAGAAAGGAAATTTATGAAGCAATATGATGTGATTATTATCGGCGCCGGACCATCCGGTATTTTCTGCGCCTATGAGTTGATCAGGCAGAAACCGGATATGAAGGTGCTTATGATTGAAAAGGGACGTTCTATTGAACAGAGACAATGTCCGAAGAGAAAGACAAAAGTATGTGTAGGCTGTCAGCCTTGCTCTATTACTACAGGGTTTGCCGGAGCGGGAGCATTTTCGGATGGAAAATTATCTCTATCACCGGATGTTGGCGGAACGCTTCCGGAGATTCTGGGCTATGATAAAACTATAGAGCTTATCAACGAAGCGGACAGTATTTATCTGAAATTTGGTGCGGATGAGAAGGTTTACGGAGTGGATGATTATGAGGCGATTGAACGGATTCGCTCCAAAGCAATCCGTGCCAACCTAAAATTGATCGAATGTCCAATCCGTCATCTGGGAACAGAAGAAGGGTATAAGATCTATACCAGACTTCAGGAGCACCTGATTGCCAGTGGTGTAGAGATTCAGTTTATGACCATGGTGAAAAATATTATCGTGGAAGATGGAGTGGCAAAAGGTGTTGTTACAGACAAAGGCGAGGAATACTATGCGCCGGAAATAGTGGCAGGAATCGGGCGTGAAGGTTCGGAGTGGTTTTCTCATATTTGTAAAGAGCATAATATTGAGACGAAGAATGGTACAGTAGATGTAGGTGTCCGTGTAGAAGTCCGAGATGAGATTATGAAAGAGCTTAATGAGAAGTTATATGAGGCGAAGCTCGTTTATTATACGCCGACCTTTGACGACAAGGTAAGAGTATTTTGTACCAACCCGTCCGGAGAGGTTGCGACAGAATATTATGACGAAGGGCTCGCTGTGGTAAATGGACACGCTTACAAATCCCAGGATATGAAAACGAAGAATACGAACTTTGCCCTTTTAGTATCCAAGAACTTTACTGAGCCGTTTAAGTCACCGATTGAGTATGGTAAACACATTGCCCAGCTTGGAAACATGCTTTGTGACGGCAAGATCCTGTTGCAGAGGTACGGCGATTTTCGCAGAGGAAGACGTACGACGGAAGAGCGTTTGCTGAGAAATAACATTACGCCGACCTTAAAAGACGCTGTTCCCGGGGATTTATCTTTAGTATTCCCGCATCGGATTATGGTGGCAATTGACGAGATGATCCAGGCGCTTGATAAAGTAACACCGGGGATTGCTTCTGATGAAACACTGCTTTATGGAGTGGAGGTAAAATTCTATTCGAATAAAGTAGTCGTAAATGATAAGTTTGAAACGAACATTAAAGGACTTCGGACCATGGGGGACGGGGCCTCTATTACCCGAGGATTACAGCAGGCATCTGCCAACGGATTATATGTTGCGAGAAGTATTTTAAACAAATAGGTACACCCTGTTTTTCATTTGGGTACACCCCAAAATGCAACTGAGGACGTAGTAAAATTAAAAAATACTACGTCCTCAGTTGCATTTTTTTGTAAAAAACTATATAATAACAAAGATGTAAAAACCGATTGTGCAAAAAAAACGGTAAATAAGCCAAATGACGCGAAGGAGAATCAACTATGGGAAAATATTTTGGAACAGACGGATTCCGAGGAGAAGCGAATGAAGTATTAACAGTGGAGCATGCTTTTAAGGTGGGAAGATACTTAGGCTGGTATTTCGGGCAGGAGCACAAAGCCCGCGTGGTCATCGGAAAAGATACGAGACGAAGCAGTTACATGTTTGAGTATGCATTGGCGGCAGGACTTACCGCATCCGGTGCGGATGCTTACCTTCTTCATGTTACGACCACACCAAGTGTGTCTTATGTGACGAGGACGGAAGATTTTGATTGTGGTATTATGATTTCAGCAAGTCACAATCCGTATTATGATAACGGTATCAAAGTTATCAACGGAAAAGGACATAAGATAGAAGCTGAAGTTGAGGAAAAAATAGAAGCATATATTGACGGGAAGGTTGACGAATTACCCCTGGCAAAAAAAGAGGCGATTGGTCGCACCGTAGATTATGCTGCCGGAAGAAATCGTTATATTGGGCATCTGATTTCTCTTGCGACTCGTTCCTTTAAAGATATGAAGATTGGTCTGGACTGCTCGAACGGAAGTGCATTTGCCATTGCCAAAAGTGTTTATGACGCGCTGGGCGCTAAGACTTATGTGATCAATAACGAACCGGACGGAACTAATATTAACACCAATTGTGGTTCTACACATATTGAAGTGCTGCAGGCGTTTGTAAAAGAGAAAGGTCTGGACGTGGGCTTTGCTTATGACGGAGACGCAGACAGGTGTATTGCGGTAGACGAAAACGGAAATGTAGTGGATGGCGATCTGATCCTTTATGTGTGCGGAAAATATTTGAAAGAACAGGGACGTTTGAACGGAGATACGATCGTGACAACGATCATGTCAAACTTAGGGCTTTACAAAGCTTGTGATAAAGCGGGGCTGAAGTATGAAAAGACTGCCGTAGGAGATAAGTATGTATACGAAAATATGGTGCGCAATAACTTCTCCCTCGGAGGCGAACAGTCCGGTCATATTATTTTCAGCAAACATGCAACAACCGGGGACGGTATCTTAACCTCTCTGATGTTGATGGAAGTGATCATGGAAAAGAAGCAGACACTTGGAAAACTGACAGAAGAAGTAAAGATTTATCCGCAGCTTTTAAAAAATGTCCGTGTGGCAAATAAACAGACAGCAAGAGAGAATGCGGAAGTGCTCAAAGCAATTGACGCAGTGACAGAAGCCCTTGGAGATGACGGGCGTATTCTTGTAAGAGAAAGCGGTACAGAGCCGGTGATCCGAGTGATGGTCGAGGCTGCTACAGATGAACTCTGCGCGCAATATGTAAATCAGGTGATCGACGTGATCAAATCAGAAGGCTTGGTTGTATCTTAATACAGAAGTTCATAGAAGGATGGATATTTTTTGGCGAAAAGAGAGACGTACTTCAAAAAGAAGCACATCTCTCTTTTCGTCTATAGACAGATATTAAATTCCTTTGTATAAATTTTCAAGAAGTGTGAGCAGCTCTTTTTCCGGGATACGGCTACTGTCCACACAGAGTGTGTATTGATTCATATCCGTCCATTTCTCATCCGTATAGTATTCATAATAGCATTTACGCTGTTTATCCATGCGGCGAACAAGAGATTTCGCGTTTTTCTCATCGGTGGAAGCTCTTTGCATAATGGTGGCAATACGAGTTTCTACAGGCGCATATACAAATACGCTGCGGCAGCTTTGATAATCTTTCAAAATAGCATTGGCGCATCGCCCCACGATGATACAGTCTTCTTTTTCGGCAAGTTCCAGGATAATTTCCTTCTCTGCTTCGAATAATACATCATTGAGAGGTTCGGTACGATACTGAGGAGACATCTGATATTCATCTTCTACGGGGTATCTCCACAGGTTTGCCCTTTTTTCATCCACCTTTACAAGCTCTTCGTAAGGGATTCCCTTGCGTTCACCGGCAAGTTTTAAAAGTTCGCTGTCATAGAAACGGATGCCAAGTCTTTCAGCAAGCGCCTTTCCGATCCGTCGTCCGTTGCTTCCATACAGACGGTTAATAGTAATGATATGTCCACTCATAATCCTTCCTCCTTCTGTCCTGACGCTTAATTTTATAATATGATTATAGCACAATTTGGTAAAAAGAGTGAAATAATTACGAAAAACAAGTAATAAATTTTATTATTATTTATTTTGGTATCGGAATGGGAAAAATAGAACACACTATAGGATAAAGTCAGAAAAAAAGGAAGTGGCTGGAAGTAAACGCGAAAGGGGAACTTATGTATAAATATTTACCGATTACAGATGTATACGCAAGAGAAATTCTTGATTCCAGAGGGAATCCGACGATAGAGGTAGAAGTACTGGCAGGAGACGAGTATTGCGGCAAGGCAAGTGTGCCGTCCGGCGCTTCTACCGGCAGGTTCGAGGCGTTGGAGCTTCGGGACCAGGAAGAAAGATACCATGGAAATGGTGTAGAACTGGCGGTAGATAATGTAAATGCCAGAATTGCTCCGGTCATCATCGGATTAAATATATTTGACCAGGTGACTTTAGATGAGATTTTATTGGAAATTGACGGTACAAAGGATAAATCCAACATGGGGGCAAATGCACTTCTGGGCGTATCTATGGCGGCGGCAAGAGCGGCGGCAAAGGCTCTCGGCATGCCCTTATATGCATATCTCGGAGGGGTGAACGCAAAGAAAATGCCGGTTCCTATGATGAATATTATGAACGGTGGAAAACATGCAGATAATACCATTGATATTCAGGAATTTATGATCATGCCAACGGGGGCAGAGAGCTTCAAAGAAGGGCTGCGTATGTGTGCGGAGATATACCATGTTCTGAAAAACCTGTTAAAAGAAGAGGGCTTCAGCACTGCTGTTGGTGATGAAGGAGGTTTCGCACCGAATCTTCCGAATGCCAAAGCTGCCCTTCAATTGATCGTAGATGCGGTGGAGAAAGCGGGCTATCAGCCGGGAAGAGATATTTGTCTTGCACTGGATGTAGCAGCGACGGAGTTATACGATAGCAACTTTAAAAAATATGTGTTCGAAGGTGAAGGGAAGATGAAAGGAGAGGCCGTTGTCCGTTCCGCAGAAGAACTGATTGATTATTATCAGGAATTAATGGAGGAATTTCCGATCGTGTCCATTGAAGACCCTTTGGACGAAGAAGACTGGGACGGCTGGGAACTGCTTACCACACGGCTTGGATTATCGGTTCAGCTTGTGGGAGACGATTTATTTGTGACAAATACGAAACGGTTACAAAAAGGGATCAAGAAAAAAGTGGCAAATGCTGTTTTGGTGAAGGTCAATCAGATAGGAACACTGACAGAAGCCTTTGACGCTATAGAAATGGCAAAAAATGCAGGGTATAAAACGATTATCTCGCACCGTTCCGGCGAGACGGCAGATTCCGTGATTGCGGACATTGCGGTGGCTTTTAATGCAGGACAGATTAAAACCGGAGCGCCTTGCCGTTCCGAGAGAGTGGAGAAATACAACCGACTTCTGAGGATCGAGGAACGACTGGGAAAAGTGGCGGAATACGAAAATCCGTTTGTATCATCTACGAATATATGAAATTTTGTTCTCTGAATTTTGGATTCTGTGATTTTCCACTTGTCATATGGACTGCCTTGTGTTAGAATAACAGTGGTTTATCCGCAGGAGGTGTAGAAAGTGGAGATTTTAAAAACAGTTTTAATGATTATATTTGCAATAGATTGTATCGCATTATCTGCTATCGTATTACTACAGGAAGGTAAGTCGGCAGGGCTTGGAACGATTGGCGGTATGGCAGATTCTTACTGGGGACAGAACAAAGGACGTTCTATGGAAGGCGCGCTTGTAAAGTCTACAAAGTTTCTGGCGGTTCTGTTTATTGTACTGGCAGCAGTGTTGAATTTAAAAGTATTTGCTTAAGAGAATAGTTTTAAGAGAACGGTGGGACACTCCTGTATGGGAGTGTCTTTTAGCATTGTACGGAAAATGATGAAACAGGAGGGCTTGTAAAAGTGGACAAGACATTTGAAAAACGAAAAAAGGTCGTATATGACCTGATGTGCGACAGTTTATATACGCCTATGAAGTTTAAAGAACTTGCAATGCTTTTGCAAGTTCCGAAAGAAAGAAGGCAGGAGCTTCGACAGACATTAGAAGCCTTGGAGACGGAGGGGAAGATCTATCTGTCCAAGCGGGGAAAATACTGTAAAGGTGAGGCGAAACGGCTGACAGGGGTTTACCGCGCCAATGCCCGAGGATTCGGATTTGTCATTTTGGAGGACGGAAGCTCCGATGTATTTATTGCAGAAGAGAATACAAACGGCGCATTTGACGGAGATGCCGTTGAATTTGTAATTACGAAAGAGTCCGGGGAAAGAAGCCGGGAGGGGAAGATTACTCGTGTAACGGAGCGTGGCATGAAAACGGTCGTAGGATTATATGAGAGAAAGCCCGGAAAAAATTACGGCTTTGTGATCCCGGATGATCAGAAAATTTTAAAAGATATATTTATCCCTGTTGAAAAATCAAAAGGGGCGGTAGATGGTCATAAAGTGGTTGTGAAGCTGACCTCCTACGGGGATGACAGACATAAGCCGGAAGGTGTTATTGAGGAAATTATCGGGCATGTGAATGACCCGGGGACAGATATTATGTCTATTGTAAAAGCGTACGAGATTCCGGTGGAATTTTCGGAGAAAATATGGAAACAGGCAGAGCGTGTGGCGAAGCCTGTAAGCAGCGCAGACATGGCAGGAAGAAAGGATCTCCGGGACTGGGAGATGGTGACCATAGACGGAGAGGATGCCAAGGATCTGGACGATGCAGTGTCTCTTGTGCGTGACGGAGAAAATTATGTTCTGGGGGTGCATATTGCCGACGTGACGAACTATGTGCAGGAGAACAGCGCGCTTGACCGGGAGGCTCTTAGCAGGGGGACCAGCGTATATCTGGCAGATCGTGTGATCCCTATGCTTCCGCATACGCTGTCTAACGGAATCTGTTCTTTGAATGCAGGGGAAGACCGTCTTGCATTAAGCTGTATTATGACAGTGGATCCGAAAGGGGTTGTCGTTGATCATGAAATCGCAGAGACAGTGATCTGTGTGTCGGAGAGAATGAGTTATACAAGTGTAAAGAAAATTTTGGAAGATCACGATGAGGAAGCATGTAAAAAATACGAAACACTTGTGCCGATGTTTGAACGGATGCAGGAATTGTCCGGTATACTGAGGGAGCGAAGGAAAAAGAGAGGTTCTATTGATTTTGATTTTCCGGAGACGAAGATGGTTCTGGACGAAAAAGGGAAACCTATGGAAATAAAGCCTTATGACAGAAATGTGGCGACAAAGATCATCGAGGATTTTATGCTTCTTGCCAATGAGACTGTGGCAGAGGACTATTTCTGGCAGGAGCTTCCTTTTGTATACCGTACCCATGAAACTCCGGATGAGGAAAAGATCCATGCACTTGCCACATTTATCAATAATTTCGGATACTCCATGCACATTGGGGCAAATGAGATCCGTCCGAAAGAAGTTCAGAAGCTTTTGGGAAAAGTAGAGGGAACGCCGGAGGAGGCATTGATCAGCCGTCTTGCGCTGCGTTCTATGAGGCAGGCAAAATACACGCCAGAGAATACCGGGCATTTCGGACTGGCGGCAAATTATTACACCCATTTTACCTCTCCCATTCGTCGTTACCCGGATCTTCAGATCCATCGGATCATTAAAGACAATCTGCGGGGACGGATGAATGACGCGAGGCAGGAGCATTATCGTAAAATTCTGCTGGAAGTGGCAAAGCATGCCTGCGAGACGGAGCGACGCGCAGAGGAAGCAGAACGAGAGACTGTGAAGCTCAAAAAAGCAGAATATATGCAGGAAAGGATCGGCGCATGCTTTGAAGGGGTGATTTCCAGCATTACCCGTTGGGGAATGTATGTAGAATTGGAAAATACGATTGAAGGTCTGGTTCATGTGGTAAATATGACCGACGACCATTATAATTATGTGGAAGAACGCCATGAGATGGTGGGAGAACATACCGGAAAGACGTACAAGTTAGGACAGAAAATAACAGTTTGTGTGGCAGGCGCAGATCGTATGACCAGAACGATAGATTTTAAGATTGAAGAAAAATGGGAGGAAATGTGATGGCAAAGACGAATGGAAAGATGATCGCCAATAATAAAAAGGCATATCATGATTATTTTATTCTGGAAAATTATGAGGCGGGCATTGCCCTTCACGGTACGGAGGTGAAGTCGCTCCGCATGGGAAAATGTAGCATCAAGGAAGCGTTTATCCGTGTGGAAAACGGGGAGATGTTTATCTATGGTATGCATATCAGCCCCTATGAAAAGGGAAATATCTTCAATAAAGATCCTTTGCGTGTGCGAAAACTTTTGCTGCATAAAAGCGAGATTCATAAGATGCTTGGAAAGACAAAAGAAAAAGGTATGGCAATTGTGCCACTGAAAGTTTATTTTAAAGGAAGCCTTGTGAAAGTTGAAATTGGGCTGGCAAAAGGTAAGAAGCTGTATGATAAACGTCAGGATATTGCCAAGAAAGACCAGAAACGTGAAGCGGAACGAGATTTCAAAGTGAGAAACTTCGGTTAGGAGGAATTATGGTACCGGTAAAGAAAGAAGATTTAAGAAAATTAGTAACAGAAACGACAATAGAAATTTATGAGGAACTAACTCCACACCTCATTAAGCTGATCGACGAGACGAAACATAACACGGAATTAACAGAGGCGCAGAAGCAGGATGAAATATCGCTACATATGATGGGGTATGTAAAGTCTTGTACCAATGAGATCATGATTGAAGTGCTGGCAGAGATATTGGGGATTCAGGAAGATTAGAGAAAGTTTATAGAATAAAAACTCCGGGTAGTTTGCCCGGAGTTTTTATGTATAAAAGCACACACTTAGCTTCTGACAAAAAGTTCGATGACAAAAAAAGTTGTCAAAAGTAATTGACAAGTAAAGTTGTCATGTGCTATATTAATGATGACAAGAAAAGTTGTCATTTCGCAATGAAAAGTTGTCAAATAAATCGTGAAGGAGGTACTTATGGCGCTGGAAAACAGATTAAAAGAGCATAGAGCAAGACTTGGAATTAACCAGTCGGAGCTTGGGAAGCTTGCAAGTGTGTCCAGACAGACCATCAGTCTGATCGAGAGAGGAGACTACTCCCCATCGGTGACGCTGGCGTTAAAGCTTGCGAAGATATTCGAGGTATCGGTAGAAGATATATTTGTTTATAAGGAGGATGAGCAGGATGACAAAGAGTAAAGAAAGAAAAATAAATTCTTATCTTAAATTTATCGGCTGGATGGCGATCGGAGGTGTCATCGGAGGAGCTTTTGGTTTTGGATCTGTATATTGGGAGGAAGGCGTAAAATCCGGCTTTGCTGCGGCGGCTGCTTGGATTGGTGAGCAGTCATTTTTTATTATGGCGCTCATGCTGATGTTCGCTCTTGTATTGAGCGTAGTCTGTTACCGGAAAGGCGAGGCGCTGCTCCGGCAGTATCAAAAGGAAGAGGATGATGACGAGCAGGATGGACTCGACAAACGCTATGATTTTTGGGCAAATATTGGGATTACAGGAACAACGGTTATTCTCTATCTTGCATTTCCGCTGCTTGGATTTGGTTCAGGGATTGAAGAGGCAGCAAAGTCTAATGTATTCGGCTTTTTGGCGACGGCATTGTTGTTTGTGGGGCTCGGAGTAGTTGTAGGTTTCTATCAGGTGGCTGCGGTTAAACAGATTCGTAAGAAAGATCCCTTGAAAAAGGGAGATGCGGCAGACTGGAACTTCCAAAAAGAGTGGATGGCAAACTGCGACGAGGCAGAACAAAAGCTAATCTATGAGGCGAGTTATAAAGCCTATACCGCAACAAGAACCCTTCTTTTAGCAGCAACTGTGATTGCCCTGACACTTGAATTTTTCGGTGGGGATGGTTTGACGGCTGCTGTACTATTGACAATGTGTAACATTATATCTACAGTAATCTATACTTATCATGCTGTGAAAAGAAAGTCATAAAATAAAGTGGGACGCAAAAACGGACCGGGAGGATGATTCTTCGCCTCGGTCCGTTTTTGCAGTCTGTTTTGCGGGTCCGTACTATTTCTGAAAAGCTCTGGACGCTGAAAGATGGGGTGTGATATACTGATAAATATACATAAAACAAAGGAAAGAGTACATAAAATTTTAATGATCGGGGAGGTATTCATATGGATGCATTGTTTGATGTACGCAGAGGCTCTCTTTATTATTCAGATACAACGCTCTTGTCTGAAGTGGGCTATAAAAGAGTATCTGCCACAACAGCCTATTTTTTCTTTGAGGAAGAACCGGATATAACTTATCCGCTGGAAGTTGTTTTTCGTACGGTAGGCGAACAGTACGACGATGTTTCTTTTGCATGTACGCTGACAGGCTGTAAGGAGATTACGGACGAGCAGGAGAAGGATTGCTACAGAGTGACGGGAACGGTAAAGGGACTGCCGGAGTTTCGAGATGATGTGAGGATCAACGTTACTTTTCCTGTGGAGATTGAACTGGAGGATGGACGAACCATAGAAGCTCAGGTGAAAGATATGAGCGCCGGAGGCTTTCGGTTTGTATCAGAGGAAGACGTGCCGGAAGGCATGGGCGTCTCTTTTTTGTTCACACTCGGAAAGTCGCCGGTATTTATCACAGGAGACATCAAGCATCAGTATCCTTCTGGAGAGGGAGAACTGAAAAGCTACGGTTGTCAGTTTGTGAATTTACCGCCGACAACAGAATCTGTCGTTCGGAATTTTGTATTTCATGAAGAAGTAGTTCGGAGAAAGAGAAAGGTAACTGTTTGGTAGTGTCGTTTCAAGTAGAATGTGAGGAAAGTACAAATGCTGGCAGAATGGTTGAAGAAACAAAAGAAACGCTTGATCGCAGGAAGTATTTTGGCAGGTGTTCTTTTGGCGGGATTTGTAGGGAATACAGTGATCGTTTATCAAAAATTGAATGTGACGGAGAGAGAAGATGTTCTGGACGGTAATCATAAACTGGCGAATAATATAGAGGATCATCTGACATTTAACAGCGTGTTTATCAAGGATTTGGCAGATGCATTAAGTCGTATGCCTGAGCATTTGTCAACGGAAAGCCTTTTCAGACGGAAAGCTCAAGCAGGAGATTTCGAGAAAGTCTTTATGGTTACGGAAGAGGAGTGGAACAAGGAAGGTGGATTGGCAGAGGACGATCTGGACGTTCGAACAGAAGATCTGCCGGAAGATATATGGGAGAAGCCCGCGGTTTTCGTTTTGGATAATCAAAGTTTTGTCTTTTCTGCTCCGGTGTTCAAAGGGGAAAAGGCAGAAAAGCTGGTGCTCGGTATCGAGAGTTATGAAAGTGTTCTTGCCTCGTACCAGCAGGAAGTAAAATGGAAACAAGGGTTACAGCTTTTGGTAGATAAAACCACGGGGCAGATTTTGATGATGGCAGACGATGAATCTGAGGGGGTGTCAAAGTCTGAGATAAAGGCTCTTCAGGAAAAACTAAAAAAAGAAAATTATAAAGATAACATATATGAAAATGGACGTATCATTTCTGCGGTTCCGATCGAAGGAACAGACTGGGTGCAGGTGTTCACGAAAAAAAATAAAGTAATCACAGAGATATTTTCCCGGAATATCAGTATTTACTTTCTGTTGACCATAGCAGAAGCGATTTTGCTGACTTTGTTTTTTTACATGGGCAGAAAAGAGACGAAGAAGAGAGAAGAGCTTTTTTTGACGGATCTGATCACCGGAGGATACAACAGGGAGGGGTTCCTGCGTTTGGGGCACGAGTATGTCCGGCAGTATGGGAAAGATGCCTATACGGTTGTGTGCCTGAATATCTGTGGGTTTCGAAGGATCAATGAATTGTGGGGAGAAAATACGGGTAATGACCTTTTGCGCTTTGTTTACCGGATCTTATCCAAAAACATGGATGAAAAGGAGCTGGTGTGCAGAAGTAACGTGGATAATTTTCTCCTGCTTCTTCAGGAAAATAAAAAAGAGAGAATTTCCGAGAGAATCACAGAGCATATTCAGGATATGAATCAGATCATCAATCAAAAGCATGAAGGATATAATCTTGGATTCTTTATCGGCGCCTGCCAGTTGTCTTTGGAGGAAGATATAGTAACGGCGATCAGCAACGGAATCTATGTAAGTAAGCAAAAGCATGAGAAAGATGTGTGTGTGTTCTTCGACAAGGAAATTTCGAAGAAAATAGCAGAAGAATATGAGTTGAACGAATTGTTTGAGGAATCTGTGAAAAATCATGATTTCCAGATTTATTTTCAGCCGAAAATGTCAAAAAGAGGAGAAGTCAAGGCAGAAGCGCTGGTGCGTTGGGTGCATCCCGAGAAGGGTGTGATCGCGCCGGATAGATTTATTCCGTTGTTCGAGAATAACGGGAAAATCTGTAAGCTGGATTTTTATGTTTTTGAGGAGGTGTGCCGTATACTGTCCGAACGGATACGGGAGGGGAAAGATATAATAGAAATTTCTGTCAACCTTTCCCGCGTTACTTTAAGGCAAGTGGGCGAATCCATCGGAGAAAAGTATAAGGCGATGAAAGATAAATATCATATACCGGACGGAGCGCTGGAAATAGAAATGACAGAAACGGCGTTACTTGACAGAAATCAGATTACTTTCATTCAGCAAATATTAAAAAGACTTCGGGCTTGTGGTCTGAATGTGGCTCTGGATGACTTTGGATTTGCGTATTCGTCTTTGTCTATTTTGAAATCTTTTGAGGTAGATACGATTAAATTAGACAGAAGCTTTTTCATAGACGAGACGGCAAAATCCAAACGAATTGTGGAAAACATCATCCGGCTCGCTCACAGTCTTGACATATGTGTCGTGGCTGAAGGAATTGAGGACTTTGGGCAGGTAGAGGAATTGTGGGGGTATGGGTGTGATTTTATTCAGGGATACGTTTATTCCAAGCCAGTTCCTTTAGAGCTGTTTGAAAAATGGAGAGATGAACATGGCAAGCAAGAGTATTAGAAAAACATTGCCGCGATTGGCAACTGTGGTTGTATTACTTTTTTTAATAATGATTATCCCTGTGAATATCATTATCCAATTTAATATGAAGCATAATTCCCAGTTACAAAGTACCCGGGAGATGTTCGGACAATTAAAGCAGGTTATTCAGACGAATATCAAGGATATAGAGAGCGAAAAGCAATTATTTAAAAACAGGTGTATCCGCTCTGCCGATACAGTTGCTTATTATATAGCATATAATAAAGAAGCGCTATATGATATAAATATAACAAGAGAACTGGCAGAAAGGCTGGAAGTGGATGAAATCCATTATTTTACGCCGGAAGGAAAGATTTTTGCAGGTACACACCCCGAATATTTTGGGCTTAGTTTTGATTCCGGAGAGCAGATCGGTTTTTTTAAACCGATGCTTCAGGATAAATCTTTAAAACTTTGTCAGGATATTGCTCCGAATACGGCAATGCAAAAGGAGATGCAGTATGCAGCCGTATGGATGGAGGACGGAAGCGGGATTGTACAGATCGGTATGGAACCGCGGCATATCCAACAGAAAATAAAAGAGAACAGTTTACAGAATATTGTTGATAAGATGCCGTTTGAGGTGAACGGTTATTTACATATCATTGATAAAAACACACGTCAGACGGTAGCTTCTACGAAAAAAACGTTAGTGGGAAAAGAGATGTACCCACAAGAGCAGATAAATTATCGGGATAGAAAACTGAAGGAATATCATGCGAAGTATGGTGGATCGATGTTTTGTGTCTATGCGAAAATGTACGGAGATTACATTCTGGTGCGGGCATATAAATCCTCGGATATTTTTTTGGATATTCTGGAATCTTCAGCGCTGGTCCTGCTGTATATTATCCTGGGTTCTATCGGAATTATCGTTATCATACGGTGGTATGTGCATGAAAAGCTGATCAAAAATCTGAATGTGATCATGTATGAATTGAATAAGATAAGGAGCGGAAGTATAGAAAGAATTGAAGTTAAGACAAACATTCTTGAGTTTGACGAGCTTCTGCTGTACATTAACCAGATGCTGCAAAGTATTAATTCAAGCTGGAATAAGCTTGTTTACCTTATGGACAGGGGAGAACTTCCGATCGGAATCTTTGAAAAAAATATTTTTCATAAACGGACTTTCGTAAATGAGCGGCTGAAGGATATTTTGTGCTTAAATACACAAGAGCAGAAGCCTTCCATGGAGACGGCTGAATTACTGGAAGAGCTGTTGATCCGGATTGAGAAAAATGTTATCGATGAAAGCAGTCATGTCTTTGAATATGACAAAGACGGAGTCGTAAAATATCTTCATATTGAGAAGCTGATAGATGACCAGAGCACCATATATTATGTGACAGATATGACTTCCTGGTGGAAAGGTTTCCATGAAGTGAAGGAGCAGGTTGAAATAGATGTGCTCACAGGTCTTTATAACCGGAGAGGATTTTACGAGAAGATGGAACAGCTGTCGGATACGCCCAAGGTGGTTGACGGATATGATGCAGTTATTATGGTAGATGCGGATGACTTGAAGAAGATCAACGACTGCTCCGGACACTATATGGGAGATAAATACTTGAAACTTATTGCGGATTCGCTGAAAGAGTCGGCGGGAGAGAATGCTGTCTGTGCCCGGCTGGGGGGAGATGAATTTGTTGTCTTTTTAAGCGGATTTTCGAATATAAAAGACCTAAATGCAGTGATGGAGCGTATGAAAGCGGAGAGAGGAAAGTTCTTTGCACAAGTTCAAGGGAATATCCGGTACACACTGGAATTTTCCATGGGGGCGGCTGTTTACCCGACAGACGGGCAAGATATTCACTTGCTTATGAGACTGGCGGACCAGCGGATGTATGAGGAGAAAAAAGCCCGGAAAAATCAGGAAAAGGAACAGAACACCACTTGTAAATAGTCGGGGATATGTATTATAATAGTATTAGTATATTAGCGTATCTGAGAATACACAGACAAGATACAAAAGAGAGAGAAAGAGGTGGGACAAATGAAAAGTATTAAGTCAAAAATTTTGGTATCCATGATTTTGACTGTTACGATTTCGCTGGCATTAGTAGGGGGGATTGCATGTGCCCTTGGGTACAACGGAACGCAGTCTATATTGAAGGTCAGTATGACAGAGACAGCTTCCATTGCATCGGAGAGAGTATCGTACCAGCTAAAGGAGTATAAAACGGTTGCGTTAGAGACAGGAGCTATGCCGATATTATCCGCGAAAAGTACAACGCTGGAGAAGAAACAGGAAATTCTGCAGCAGAAGGTGGAGGCTTATGAACTCGTACGGTACAATCTTCTGGATAAAAAGGGGCACAGTCTGATAGACGGAAAGGACTACAGCGACCGTGCATACTTTAAAGAGGCAATGGAAGGAAAAGCTTTTGTTTCCGAACCCCTTGTTTCAAAGGTGACGGGGGAACTTACGATCATCGTTTCCGCGCCTATATGGAAAGACGGGATCATGAATGGGGAGATAGACGGCGTTGTTTATTTCGTGCCGAAGGAAACCTTTTTAAATGATATTGTAGGCGGTCTTCGGGTGAGTAAGGGCGGTTCTGCTTATATGCTGGATGCAGATGGGAATACCATTGCTCATAAGAATATAGAAGCTGTCCGTGAGCAGGAGAATACTATTGAAGACGCTAAGTCAGATTCTTCCTTGAAGGCTTTGGCGGCAATCGAAAAAGATATGATTGCAGGAGAGAATGGATTTGCAGAGTACTCTTACGGAGGAGACGATAAATTTTCCGCCTATTCGGCAGTACCGGATACGAACGGATGGAGCATAGCGATCACGGCGCCGGTTTCTGATTTTAACGGGGCGTCTGTGAGAGGGATCATTGTGACGATCGTATTGCTCATCATAACTGCGATTATTGCAAGTCTTATCGCGATACGGATTGCGGCAAACATCGGAACACCGATCAAGGCATGTGCCAAACGTCTGGAGCTTTTGTCAAAAGGTGATCTGGACGCACCGGTTCCTGAGTTCAAGAGCAAAGACGAGGTCGGAAATCTTGTGGTGTCAACCGGAATTATTGTAGAAGGCTTAGGTATGATTTTGAAGGATACGGATTATCTGCTTGATCAGATGGGAAGAGGAAACTTTGTGGTAGATTCTAAAGTACCGGAGCGTTATATTGGTAATTTTGAGGGAATGCTGGTTTCTATGCGCAAGATTCGAAACAAACTGAGCGATGTCCTTATGCAGATCCATACAAGTTCGGAGCAGATCTCCGCAGGAGCGTCTCAGGTATCGGACGGCGCGCAGTCTCTGGCGCAGGGAGCGACAGAGCAGGCAAGTTCTATACAGGAACTGGCGGCTACGATCCAGGAAATCTCACAGAGTTCCAGACAGACGGCAACAGCGTCCGAGTCTACAAAAGACCACGTAGAGGAAGCAGGAGGAGAAGTGATACGCAGTAATGAGATGATGACTGAGATGATAACTGCGATGAAAGAGATCAGCGATTCCTCCGATAAGATCAGTAAGATCATCACAACCATAGAAGACATTGCTTTCCAGACAAATATTCTGGCATTGAATGCGGCAGTAGAATCCGCCCGGGCAGGAGAAGCCGGCAAAGGCTTTGCCGTGGTGGCAGATGAAGTCCGCAATCTGGCGTCAAAATCAGATCAAGCAGCGAAAGCTACAAAAGAACTGATTGAAAATTCCATTATATCTGTAGAAAACGGAAACGCAATTGTAAATGATGTGACGGCGGCGCTGAAAAAGACGACAGAATTAGCAGAACTCGCCGTTGGCGATATGGTGAAAGTTGCAGGAATGGTAGATGAGGCGGCAACAGCGATTTCCCAGGTTACAGAGGGATTAGATCAGATCTCTTCTGTAGTCCAGACCAATTCCGCAACCAGCGAAGAATCGGCGGCAGCCAGCGAAGAGCTTTCTTCACAGGCACAGCTTTTGAACGATTTGGTTGGACAATTCCGGCTTCCGAACGTATAACAGCAATAACTATATTATTATGTGATAGAAGTAAGATTAATTTTACACATAGAAATGGTGTAAAACGAATCGGGCAGAGTGTGATTCTCTGTCCGGTTCGTTTTTGTGTTATGATCGGTTTGAAAGATAAATAATTTGAACTTTCCTGTAACATTTTGGAAACTCATCCGTTAATCATATAAGGAGGTGGCAAAGTGGAAAACGATATATTGCAGCAGGTATATGATAAATATACGAAAAAAGTTTATTTGTATCTGTATTCTCTTTGCCATAACCATGCTCTGGCAGAGGATTTGATGCAGGAGACATTTGTAAAAGCGCTTCTTTCTGTAGATGTATCAGAAGAAGAAATCCTGCCGTGGCTTTTCCGGGTGGCAAGGAATCTTTACATAGATGTCTATAGAAAAGAATGTCGCCGGTCATTTGACGAACCGGATGAGAATCAGCCATGTGAAGATGTGGGAGTGTTGGAGCGGCTGATACAGGATGAAAGAAACCGACAGTTATATCGGGCGATTCTTCGCTTGAGTGAAATGGAAAAAGAAGCGGTTATACTTTACTGGTTTTCGGGTTTGTCTCAGGAGGAGGTAGGCAGGCTTTTGCAGCTTTCTCATGGAAATGTAAGAGTGATCTTGTATCGGGCGAAGAAAAAATTAAAAAAGTATATGGAACAGGAATCCATATAGCAGAGGAAGGTGAAGTTATGAAGTATGAAGAGAAATTCAAGAAATATTTGCAGGGTGAACTGGATCGGAAAGAGTCCGAAGAGATAGAACAGGACATGGAGAAAATGCAGGTACTGTTGGAACATATGGATATAGAGCCGGAGGAGGAATTTTTGTCGGAGGAAGAAGCTCCAAAAAAGAAAGAGGATATTTTCAGTAAACGGGTATCCGGCGCAGTTCGAAAGAAGTTCCGTAACTATGTCTTGCTGGCGGTTGCATTGGCAACGGTCGTTGTGTTGCTGATCATTTACGGATTATCCCCTCTTTTAAATAGTATTTATTATTCCCCGGTAAAAAGGTATAAGGATGAAGAAGGGGCGAAAATAACAGCTGTTAAGGATGAGTTTGTGATGGGAATGGATGCGTACTTGGAATTATTCAGTGGGGAAAAAGGTGTGACAGATGTGTGGGTGCAGGAAGAAGGATACGGAAAGTATTCTATTGAAGTGCTACGCCAGTATGCAGGGAAAACAACGACGTATCCGCTACAGCTTACAAGGAATCGCCTGTATGCATCAGATTCCTCATGGGACGTAACATCCCTTCCGATTAATGCTTTTACGAGAGATTCTGATTATTGTGGGTTGGCAAAAGAGGAGGCGATAGATAAAATTTCAAAATTACCGGACAATCTTTTGATCCAGGCGGCGGTTTCCTTTGATGCTATAAAGAATGCGCAGGAAGTTGTTGATTTTATGGATGCGCACGAGGCGTATTATATGTATGTTCCGACGGCGTTGGAAGGTGATCCGCAGGGCTATTGGGGATTTACACCTAGTCCCGGATATGACAGAAGTGAGCTTTATGATCATGAGAAATATCCGTATTTGGAAGTGGAACAACAGGAGAATGGAAAATATCCGGAGCGTATCACTGCAGAGATGCTGGAAGAGCATCTGAAGTCACTTATTCGGTATGTGGGAGATCATCCGGAGTTTGGAAAGGCATTTAACCTTGTTCAGAAGGGGATCGCATTCAAGGAATCTAATTATGAGGCTATTCTTATGGAGGTTGAAGACAACGGTATCCGGGCGTATGGCGCAGTTGTATCAGCAACGAAAGAGGAACTTCTGGATATGCTGGAAGATTCGTCTGTGGAGGGCGCATATATCATGGACATCCAATGGTCGCTGTAATGAAAATAGGCTCTCAGATGTCCGTGTTTTCAAATGCTTCTAAGACCGCCCTGTGTTCACAGTTCTGACATATTTGTCTGGTAAGATGAAAGGCAGAAAATAGGAGAATCAGATTTCAGGTGGAGGCAGGTCATGGATAAGACGAAGATATTGATCGTAGATGATGAGAGCAGAATGCGGAAATTAGTCCGGGATTTTCTGGAACGGGCAGGATACTATGTGCTGGAGGCAGGAGACGGTCTTGAGGCGATGGAGATTTTTTATGAAAATAAGGGGATTGACCTTTTGATTTTGGATATTATGATGCCGAAGATGGATGGCTGGCAGGTGTGTCGGGAAGTACGACAGAATTCCAAGGTTCCGATCATCATGCTGACGGCACGTGGGGATGAGCGGGATGAGCTGCAGGGGTTTGAACTTGGCGTGGACGAATACATCTCCAAGCCGTTCAGTCCGAAGATCCTGGTTGCCAGAGTGGAGGCAGTGCTTAGAAGAAGCAGGGGCGCGGACAGCGAAGCGTCCGTGGATGCAGGAGGGATCCTCATTGATAAGGCGGCTCATACGGTAAGGATTGGAACGGAAACGGTTGATCTGAGTTTTAAAGAATTTGAACTTCTGACATATTTTGTGGAAAATCAGGGAATTGCTCTTTCCAGAGAGAAGATTCTAAATAATGTGTGGAATTATGACTATTTTGGAGATGCAAGAACGATCGATACCCATGTGAAGAAACTAAGAAGTAAATTGGGAGAAAAGGGAAACTACATCAAGACCATCTGGGGCATGGGTTATAAGTTTGAGGTGATATAGAAGATGAAACGTTCGATCAAGCGTCAGATGATAGTAATGTTCCTTGGACTGATTCTTTGTGTCTTTCTTGTCCTGTTTGTTGTTAATGCGAATTATCTGAGTTCCTTTTATGTGAAGAACAAAGAGACCAAATTCATCCGTATGTATGAGAGCCTGAATCAGGCGATGACAGAAGGAACGGCCTGTTCCACTGATATTTCGGAAGAACTCCGGGGAATGGCGGAGAGAAATAATCTCTCTTTTCTTGTCATTAATAATAATGGAGAAGAGGATATGGGTGTGATTACCAACGTTCACGACATGGACGTTCTTCGGAAGCAGCTGATGGGATATTTGTTGAATCAGGCGCAGAAAAACAACAGGATATTGGAAAGTACAGACACGTACCAGATCAGTCAGGCAAAGGATCCGTGGACGCAGACGGATTATATTGAGATGTGGGGGATTCTGGATGACAGAAGTCATTTTCTGATTCGAAGCCCACTGGAAAGCATCAAAGAGAGCGCTATGCTGTCCAATCGTTTTCTTATTTATATCGGGAGTGCGGCGATTGTTGTAAGTATAGTGCTTGTATGGTATTTTTCTAAGAAACTGACCGATCCCATACGGGAGCTTGCGGTACTTTCTGATCGGATGGCGAATCTGGATTTTGAAGTGAAATATACAAGCGGCGGTCAAAATGAAATCGGGGAGCTTGGGGCGAATTTTAACCGGATGTCCGGAAAATTGGAGAGGACGATCTCCGAGCTGAAAAGCGCCAACAACAACCTTCGGAAGGATATTGAGCAGAAAGAGAAGCTGGAGCAAATGCGCAATGATTTTATGGGGAACGTCTCTCATGAATTAAAGACGCCTATTGCGCTGATCCAAGGCTATGCGGAAGGGTTGAAGGACGGGGTTGCATGCGACAGGGAGAGTATGGAGTTTTACTGTGACGTTATTATGGACGAAGCGGATAAGATGAACCAGATGGTGAAAAACCTGTTGACCTTGAACCAACTGGAGTTTGGCGGAGATGAGATTGCGTTTGAGCGGTTTGATCTGACAGGCCTTATCCGCGGTGTGTTACAAAGTATGGAGATTCTGGCACAGCAAAAAGAGGCGAAGGTGATCTTCCGGCAGCCAGAGTCGGTATATGTGTGGGCGGATGAATTTAAAACAGAGCAGGTGATCCGTAATTATGTAAGCAATGCATTTCATCATCTGGACGGTGATATGGTTGTGGAAGTGAAGGTCACGAAAGAGGATGAGCGGGCGAAAGTTACGGTGTTTAATACGGGGACGCCGATTCCACAGGAGGATATTCCCCGGATCTGGGACAAGTTTTATAAGGTGGATAAGGCACATACAAGAGAGTACGGCGGAAACGGAATCGGACTTTCTATTGTGAAAGCGATTATGGAGTCTTTTCATCAGGAGTACGGAGTGAATAATTACGACAATGGAGTTGAATTTTGGTTTACTCTTGAGGTATAGTTAGGATAGCAGAAAGATGAAAATAATGGAAGGACGGATACAATGATTGCGATTATCGACTATGATGCGGGAAATATAAGAAGTGTGGAGAAAGCGCTGGTTTATCTGGGACAGGACGTTGTGGTTACAAGAGATGCACAGAGGATTCTCAGCGCAGATAAAGTGATTTTGCCGGGAGTTGGTTCTTTCGGAGATGCTATGGGTAAGCTTCGGCAGTACGGACTGGAGGAAGTGATACGAAAAGTAGTGGAGAAGAACACTCCGTTTCTTGGAATCTGTCTGGGACTGCAATTATTATTTGAGCGCAGTAACGAGACACCGGGGGTGGAAGGTCTTGGTATTTTAAAAGGAGAGATTCTTCGTATCCCGGAGACATCAGGGCTTAAGATTCCGCATATGGGATGGAACTCCCTGGAGTTTCCGAGAGAGGGCAGGCTGTTTCGGAACCTGCCTGCGGATCCGTACGTTTATTTTGTACATTCCTACTATCTGAAAGCGGAGGAGGAAGAGATAGTAACGGCAACGACAGAATATGGTACGCACATTCATGCTTCGGTAGAGCAGGACAATGTATTTGCCTGTCAGTTCCACCCGGAAAAGAGCAGTGATGTGGGACTTCAGATATTAAAGAATTTTGTGGAGCTGTCCTAAGAGCAGGATATGGCAGTAATTACGGTATAAAGGAGAGAGTTATGCACACAAAGAGGATTATTCCGTGTTTGGACGTACACAACGGGCGTGTGGTAAAAGGCGTGAATTTCGTAGATTTAAAAGATGCAGGAGATCCGGTGGAGATCGGAAAAGCCTATGGTAGAGCGGGAGCGGACGAACTGGTATTTCTGGATATTACGGCTACCTCTGATGCCAGAGAAACGGTGGCAGATATGGTACGGAAGGTGGCAGAGAATGTATTTATTCCGTTTACGGTAGGCGGAGGTATCCGTACGGTGGATGATTTCAAAGCACTTCTCCGGGAGGGTGCGGATAAGATCTCTATTAATTCCTCTGCCATTAATACGCCCAATCTGATCACAGAAGCGGCTGAGAAATTCGGAAGCCAGTGTGTGGTTGTGGCGATTGATGCGAAGAAACGTGCAGACGGTACGGGGTGGAACATTTATAAAAACGGAGGACGCGTAGACGTTGGAATGGATGCGGTTGAGTGGGCAAGGAAGGTAGAGCGTCTGGGTGCAGGAGAGATCCTTCTTACCAGTATGGACGGTGACGGCACAAAAGCAGGTTATGATCTGGAACTGACAAAGGCGATCGCAGAGGCGGTGTCGATTCCGGTGATTGCTTCCGGCGGAGCAGGGAAGCCGGAACATTTTTATGACGCACTGACGGAAGGGAAAGCAGATGCGGCGCTTGCGGCATCTCTGTTTCATTTTAAGGAACTGGAGATAAAAGAAGTAAAGGAATACTTAAGAGACAGGGGCGTGTCTGTGCGGTTATAGACAGGCGTTCGTAGATGCTCACAAGGAGCAGGGTTACAGTGGGTACGATTCAAAAGATAAAGGGTGAGAGGAATATGGCGGCAATTAACAATGATTGGCTGGACGCTCTGAAGGAAGAGTTTAAAAAGCCTTATTACAAAAAATTATTCGAGACGGTGAATGAGGAATACAAGACGAGATTGATCTTTCCTCCGGCGGAAGATATTTTCAATGCCTTTCATCTGACGCCTCTTAGTAAAGTAAAGGTGGTCATTCTCGGACAGGATCCCTACCACAATCACGGACAGGCACACGGACTTTGTTTTTCTGTGAAAAAAGGTGTGGATATTCCCCCGTCGCTGGTCAATATTTATAAGGAGCTGCACGATGATCTTGGCTGCGCAATTCCAGATCACGGGTATTTGACAAAATGGGCAGAGCAGGGCGTGTTAATGCTGAATACGGTTCTCACAGTGCGCGCCCATCAGGCAAATTCACATAGGGGGATTGGCTGGGAGGAATTTACAGACGCGGCAATCCGAGCGCTCGATACGCAGGACAGACCGATGGTATTTATTCTGTGGGGAAGTCCGGCACAAAGAAAGGCACAGATGCTTCACAATCCGAAACATCTGATTTTGAAAGCGCCACATCCGAGTCCACTGTCCGCATACCGGGGGTTCTTCGGAAGCAAGCCTTTTAGTCAGACCAACGAGTTTTTGTCAGAGCATGGCGTAGAGCCGATAGATTGGCAGATAGAATAGAAGATTGATACATTTATATGAAAATTAAACTTGACATTTTTGGATTCCGGGAATATTATATAAATGAACATATGAATAGTTGTTCATATATCAAAACATAATGCAGGGAGGAATCCATGATGAAAGATAAAGCGATTAATAAAATACATCAGCATGGGGAAAGCTGTGGCTGCGGACATAGTCACGAGCATCATGAGCATCATCACCATGAGCATCATCACCATGAACATCACGACCACGCGCACGAATGTCACGACGGCTGTGCACATGCTTGTGAGTCTCATGAAGAATTGGCGCAGACAGAGTTTTGGCAGGGAATGGAAAAGAAAGTGTATATTCTGGAAAACTTAGGTTGTGCCAATTGTGCCGCCAAGATGGAGCGTCAGATCAATGCTTTGCCGGAGGTAGAGAAAGCGATTCTCACCTATGCCACGAAACAGCTGGTGGTGGCATCTGATCATTCAGAAAATATGCTTCCCAAACTACAGGAGATTTGTTCTTCCATTGAGGAAGAGGTGGTGGTTGTCCCAAGGGAAGAGTCTGAACGTCAAAAGAAAGAGAAGAAAAGTGTTTTCGAGGAAAATAAAAAAGATATTTTTTCCGTTATTGCCGGAGCGGTTTTATTTGCGGCGGGAATATTCACAGAGGATATAGTCTTTGATTTTCCTGTATCAGCCGTATTGTTTGTGGCGGCTTATGTGGTTTTAGGCTTGAGAATTTTGTGGACGGCAGTGAAGAACCTGCGGAAAGGGAAGGTGCTTGACGAAAATTTCCTTATGAGCGTTGCCACCCTTGCAGCTTTTGTTATCGGAGATTTCGCAGAGGCGGTGGGTGTGATGTTATTTTACCGTGTGGGAGAGCTGTTTGAGGAAATTGCAGTCAGCCGCAGCCGTTCTCAGATTATGGATGCTGTGGATCTGAGACCGGAAGTTGTGAATCTTTTTGCAGACGGAGAGGTAAAGGTAATTCCGGCGCAGGAGGCGAAGGTTTCGGACATTTTGTTAATACGTCCGGGGGATCGCATTCCATTGGACGGAAAAATTGTAGAAGGACAGAGCCAGGTGGATACTTCTGCTGTGACGGGAGAGCCGGTCCCGGTCAATGTGTATCCGGGCACGGAAGTTTTGTCCGGCTGTGTAAATGAGCAGGGAATGCTTAAAATGGAAGTTCAAAAGCCGTTAAGTGAATCTATGGTAACACGTATTCTGGATTCGGTAGAAAATGCGGCGGCAAGCAAACCGAAGATCGACCGGTTTATCACGAGATTTGCCGGAGTATATACGCCGATCGTAGTAGTTCTGGCGTTGATAACGGCGATCATTCCGTCTTTGATCACGGGAGATTGGAACCATTGGATCTATACGGCGATCACATTTCTTGTGATCAGTTGTCCGTGTGCTCTGGTACTCAGTGTTCCTCTGGCATTTTTCTCCGGCATCGGATCCGGTTCCAAAAAGGGGATTTTGTTCAAAGGCGGTGTGGCGATTGAGGCGCTTAAAGACGTCAAGGCAGTTGTTATGGATAAGACAGGGACGCTTACCAAGGGGAATTTTGTGGTCCGTAAAGTAGTGACGCTTGGCAAACTGGCAGAGAAACAATTGCTTACCATAGCGGCAGATTGTGAACTTGTTTCTACGCACCCGATCGGAACAAGTATTGTCGGTCTGGCAAGAGAAAAAGAACTTACGCTTATGAGACCGAAAGAAGTGGAAGAGATTTCCGGAAAAGGAATCCGCGCAGTATTTTCAGAAGGGGTTGTACTTTGCGGAAGCAGAGGATTGATGAATCTGTACGGTGTAGATGTCGGCAGTTATCAAAACAGTGATTACGGTTCGGAAGTACTGGTAGCGGTGGACGGCGTTTTAGAAGGATATATGGTCGTATCCGATGTGATCAAGCCGGAGGCAGAAGAATCTATAGCGCGCATGAAGAAAGCCGGTCTGATGACGGCAATGCTTACCGGAGACGAAAAAAACAGCGCCAAGAAAGTGGCGCAGGCGATAGGGATTGACGAAGTGCATGCAGGACTGCTTCCTCAGGATAAATTAACACATTTGCAGGACATTCGTAAAAGATACGGCGCTGTTATGTTTGTGGGAGACGGCATCAACGATGCTCCGGTACTTGCAGGAGCAGATGTGGGGGCAGCCATGGGAAGTGGAGCAGACGCTGCCATTGAAGCGGCGGACGTAGTGTTTATGACCTCTTCCGTAGATGCCATTTCGGAATCTGTGAAGATTGCCCGGACGACGGGAAGGATTGCCATGCAGAACGTAGTATTTGCGCTCGCCGTGAAATTCCTGGTGATGCTTTTAGGATTTTTCGGGTATGCCAATATGTGGATGGCGGTTTTTGCCGATACAGGGGTGGCAATGCTCTGTGTATTGAACGCAATACGGATGCTGTGGCTGAATAGTTGTAAAAAATAGTTGATTTTTGTGCCAAATGGTTGAAATACTTTTCGCCATTTGGCATAATTAATAGATAGACTGATATAAGTACAGTCGAAAGGAAGGATGTATGAAAAAGTTAGAAGTGGAATGCTGTGAGGAAGTATATGTTCATGATGGGAAGGTGAAAGAAGTTTTAATAGAAATACCGGAGGAAGAGCTGATCAAAGAACTGGCGGACTTTTATAAGGTTTTCGGAGACGCCACAAGAATCAAGCTGTTGTGTGTGCTTTTAAAGGCAGAGATGTGTGTCTGCGATCTTGCAGAAGTGCTCGGTATGACGCAGTCGGCAATTTCGCATCAATTACGTATACTCAAACAGATGAAGCTTGTAAAAAACAGACGAGAAGGCAAAACGGTATATTATTCTCTGGCGGATGGGCATATTCAGAACATCATCAGTCAGGGAATGGAGCATATAACGGAATAATTTGCATATAGTTACAAAAAAGGAAAAAGAATATGACAGCACAATTGAAAAAGAGAAGTATTATTTATGGAGCCGGCGTATTGCTATATGTGTGTGCTATTATAATTACTACATATAATACACTGGACGACCGGATAAAGTTCATATGGTTTTTGATTGCTTACTTGATCATCGGTTATGATGTGTTTAAAAATCTTTGCGAACGATTTATGCAGAAGAGATTTTTGACAGAATATACGCTGATGACGCTGGCTACTGTAGGTGCGTTTGGTATAGGAAGATATATTGAGGGCGTACTTGTTATGCTTCTGTTTGAGCTGGGAATAATCTTTGAGTCTTATGCTACGGATAGTGCAAAACGTTCGATTGAGGAAATGGTCGACATCCGTCCGCCGTATGCCACAAGAAAGATAAATGACAAAGAGGTACAGGTAGACCCGGCAGAATTGAGACGGAATGATGTGATCGTCATTAAGCCGGGGGAGCGTATTCCGGTGGATGCGGTCGTCAGGGGCGGCTCTTCTATGATCGATACAAAGGCAGTGACCGGTGAGCCCGTTCCGAGAAAGGCTGTTGCAGGCGATCGGATTTACAGTGGATGTATTAACTTAAGTGGTGTGCTGGTAGCGAAAGTAACGAAGGAGTACAGTGATTCTACGGTTTCTAAGATTATGGAAATGGTAGAGGAGGCTCAGAATAAGAAATCAGACAGTGAAACCTTTGTGTCCAAATTTTCCAGAGTTTACACGCCGGTAATGTTTGTCTTTGCATTTCTTGTCATGATTTATCCTCCACTTTCTTTTTCCTATGGAAATTGGGATACGTGGATTTATCGCGGACTCATTTTTTTAATCGTGGCTTGTCCAAGTGGGCTTGTTATGTCTATTCCGATCGCGTTTCTTGGCGGTCTTGCTTCTGCGGCGAGACAGGGGATTGTTATTAAGGGAGCCAATTATCTGGAAGATTTATCAAAAGCGGACACTTTTGTGTTTGATAAGACGGGTACTTTGACGGAAGGCGTATTTACGGTGCAGGAAGTGCATCCGGTGGGGATGGAAGAGAAAGAACTGCTTAAAATTGCCGCACATGCGGAAAGCTATTCGAATCATCCCATTGCACAGACGCTTTTACAGGTCTATGAAGGAGCGATCGATAAGTCTGCGGTATACCGTGTGAAAGAAATTCCGGGATATGGGATCAGCGCCATGTATGGGGGGAAAAAGGTTTATGTCGGCAATTATCGTATGATGAGCCGATATGGTGTTGAGGCAGAAGAGGTCTATACTGCCGGAACCGTAGTATATGTTGCCGTGGCAAATCAATATGCGGGATATATTTTGATTTCTGATGTCATCAAGGAAGATGCCAAGTGGACGCTCAAATACTTGAAAGAAAAATGTCATGGCGTACTGGTCATGCTTACGGGAGATACGGAAGCTGCGGGAATGGATGTGGCTCGGGAGCTGGACATGGATTATGCGTACACGGAACTGATGCCGGCAGATAAACTGGAACAGCTGGAGGATTTTCTGGTCGTACAAGATGACATGGAACGGTTAGTCTGTGTCGGTGACGGCGTCAATGACGCGCCCATACTGGCGAGGGCAGACGTCGGTATAGCCATGGGTGCGTTAGGTTCGGCGGCGGCTATCGAAGCGGCGGATATTGTTTTAATGGAAGACGAACTTCCTAAAATTGTAGACGCCATTCGGATTGCCAAAGAGACGCTTCGTGTGGTGAGTCAGAACATTACATTTGCCATGGTAATAAAAGTTATGATCCTGGTATTGGCAGTGATCGGATATTTTGGAATGTGGGAAGCGATCATCGCCGAGGTGGGCGTAGTATTTGCGGCAGTGTTAAATGCTGTATGGGTAGTGAAATTTAAAGCTTAGGAGGAAATATGAGAAAATTTCGGATGATACCGGTGCTTCTTCTGGCGGCACTTTTCTTATCCGGTTGCGGAAGCAATCCGTATGAAGAGGGTATAGAGCAGTTAGAAGCTGGGAAGTATAAAGAGGCAGAGGCAAGTTTTAAGCAGTCTGTAAAAAAAGAGAAGCATACAGCGGACGCATATCGCGGGCTTGGAATCGCGCTATGGGAGCAGCAAGATTACGAGGGCGCAAAAGATGCGCTTGCAAATGCAGTTAAAGAAGGCAGTAAGAAGAACGGTACACTTTGCAATCTGCTGGGAAGCTGTGAACTGGAGCTTGGGAATTATAAGAAGGCTGTCAAGTATTATAAAGAAGCGCTGGAAGATGAGAAGAACAGTAAGGAGCTGCTCCAGGAGATTGAGTACAATCTCATTGTTTCTTATGAGGGAGCAAAGAATTGGGAGGAAGCAAGAGAGCGTCTGGAGAAATATATAGAAAAGTATCCCGACGACAAGCAGGCTTTGAAGGAGCAGGAGTTTTTGGAGACGAGGTAAGAAGAAAAAGGGGAGTCTATGATAGAATTAAAAGAAACGGCAGAAAGGGTGCTTCTTGTGGGGGTCAGCCTTCCGGGGCAGGACGACACAGAAGATTCTTTAAAGGAACTGTCAGAACTGGCGCAGACCGCGGGAGCAGAAACTGTAGGGTATGTGATACAGAGCAGGGAGCAGCCGCATCCAGGTACTTATGTGGGAAAAGGAAAGATGGAGGAGATCAAAGACCTGTTGTGGGAATTGGACGCAACAGGTATTATTTGTGATGACGAATTATCTCCGGTGCAGATGAAGAATCTACAGGATGAGCTGGATGTGAAGGTTATGGACAGAACACTCGTCATTCTGGATATTTTCGCTTCAAGAGCTTCTACAGGAGAGGGAAAGATACAGGTGGAACTGGCGCAGCTGAAATATAGGCAGACCAGATTGACCGGGTTTGGTACCGCTCTTTCAAGACTTGGCGGAGGCATCGGTACAAGAGGGCCGGGAGAGAAAAAACTGGAGATGGACAGGCGTCTTATTAAGAACCGTATTGCACAGCTGAACCGGGAGCTGAAAGAAGTAAAGAGACACCGGAAGGTTACGAGGGAGAGACGAAGTAAAAATCAGGTTCCCGTAGCGGCGATCGTAGGTTATACGAACGCAGGGAAATCCACATTGCTCAATACACTGACCGGAGCCGGTATTTTAGCGGAAGATAAGTTGTTTGCCACCTTAGATCCGACCACAAGAAGTCTGGTTCTTTCTAAGGGACAGGAAATCTTGCTGACAGATACGGTAGGTTTTATTAAGAAGCTGCCCCATCACCTGATCGAGGCATTTAAAAGTACGTTGGAGGAGGCGAAGTATGCAGACCTGATCCTTCATGTGGTGGATGTTTCCAGTCCGCAGATGGATGCTCAGATGTATACGGTTTATGAGACGCTCTCTAACCTGGGTGTGAAAGATAAACCTGTCATTACCGTATTTAATAAGCAGGATAAATTGGAACGTGTACCGGTGATCCGTGATTTTAAGGCGGATTATACGGTGCAGATTTCCGCTAAGACAGGCAGTGGACTGGAAGAACTTACGAAGACGATCGAGGCGGTATTAAGGGAGCGGAAAGTTTTTCTCGAGAAAACATATCCCTACAGCGACGCTGCAAAGATACAGACAATCCGTAAGTACGGCGAACTGGAAGCGGAGGAATACAGAGAGGATGGCATCTTTGTGAGGGCATATGTTCCGGCAGAAATTTTTCATAAAGTGTAAATCTTCTTGAAATGGAAATAGATGCCTGTTATGATAAGAAAGGTATAATAAGCAGTTCCGCAATGATCGGAGGTAGATTATGAAAGTCGTATTAGAGCGTTACCATGGACTGGGTAACGATTATGTAGTATTTGATCCAAATAAAAATGAGTTAGAGCTGACGCCGGAGAATGTAAAGATTATCTGTGATCGTAATGCAGGACTTGGTTCAGACGGTGTGCTGGAAGGTCCGATATTAAAAGATGACGGTATGCATGTGAAAGTATGGAATCCGGACGGAAGCGAGTCCGAAACCAGTGGAAACGGTGTGCGTATCTTTGCGAAATATTTAAAAGACGCATCTTATATTCAGAAAAAAAGCTTTAAATTATATACAGGCAACGGTCCTACAGAGGTTACTTTTTTGAATGAGGACGGAAGCCGTCTGCGTGTATCGATGGGAAAATTATCTTTTTGGAGTGACGACATTCCTATGACAGGGGAACGCCGAGAGGTCATTAATGAAGACATGGTTTTTGGCAGGACATTGTATCCGGTTACCTGTGTGAATATCGGAAATCCGCACTGTGTCATCCCGATGAAAGAGATTTCCAAACCGTTGGTAACGAAGATCGGAGATTATGCAGAGATTGCAAGATATTTCCCGAACCGTGTGAATACACAGATCATGAAGGTGATCGATAAAGAGAATCTGGCGATTGAAATTTATGAGCGTGGCGCAGGATATACGTTGGCATCAGGAACAGGCGCCTGTGCGGCGGCAGGAGTGGCTTACAGACTTGGCATGACCAATAATAAAGTCGTGGTACATATGCCGGGAGGAGAGCTGCAGGTGGAGGTAGAGGACGACTGGACGATCTATATGACCGGAGACGTATTCTACGTGGCAAAGCTGACACTTAGCAATGAATTTGTAGAAAAATTAAGAAGTGTATAAGTTGGAGAACATTTTAAGGTATGATATACTAAGGCATAGGAGGAAAACCCTATGCCTTTAAAATTTATATTCGGACCATCGGGGTCAGGAAAGTCACATTCTTTATATCGGTATGTTATCGAGCAGTCTATCCGTTATCCGGATAGAAATTATATCGTATTAGTGCCGGAGCAGTTTACCATGCAGACACAGAAAGATCTGGTAACCATGCATGACCGGGGCGGCATTATGAATATCGACGTGCTTAGCTTTGCACGTCTTGCTTATCGTGTGTTTGAAGAGACCGGGGCAGGAGCGTTGCCGGTTCTGGATGATGAGGGAAAAAACTTGATCCTCAGGAAAATTGCAGGGAATTGTGAGAAGGACTTGAAAGTTCTGCGGGGCAATATGAAGAAGCTTGGGTATATCAGTGAAGTAAAGTCCGTCATTTCCGAGTTTGTCCAGTATGATATTGGAAGTGAAGAGTTGGAAAGAGTGATGGAGTCTGTGGGAGAGACCTCCAGACTTTATTATAAATTACAGGATATTAAATTGTTATACGAAGCGTTTACACAATATCTGGAAGAAAAATATATTACAAAAGAGGAGCTTCTGGATGTGTTAAGCCGCGTAGTCACGCAGTCAGAGCTTTTGAAAAACAGTACAGTTGTACTGGATGGATTCACAGGATTTACTCCGGTGCAGAACCGTTTGCTTGCAGAGCTTTTGAAACAATGTCGGGAAGTGGTGGTAACGGTTACCATGGATGAACGGGAGAATCCGTATGTATATCGGCATCCGTACCAGCTCTTCGGACTGAGCAAGCAGATGGTTACGTCTCTTGTGGACATTGCAAGGAAGGAGAAGATTGAGATAGAAGAGCCGGAGGAACTGTATGGGAAAGTTCCTTATCGTTTTCGGGAAAACGAAGAACTTGCTTTTTTGGAGAGAAATTTGTTTCGGTATGGACATGCAACGCATGAAAGCGCAGAGACGATTCGGCTCCATGTTGCCAGAAATCCGAAGGAAGAAGCTTACGATGCCATGGGAAATGTCCGCCGCCTTCTGCGGAAGGAGGGGTTCCGGTGTCGGGACATTGGCGTTATTGTAAGTGATATGGAGGTCTATGGAGATTATCTGAAACAGGCGGCTGTAGAGTATGAAATTCCGGTATTTATGGATCACAAGAGAAGCATTCTTTTAAATTCTTTTGTGGAGTATCTGAGAAGCCTTTTGAATATGGCAGAACAGAATTTTACTTATGAGAGTGTCTTTCGGTTTTTGAGGACCAATCTTGCGGGATTTACCTATGAGCAGACAGATGAGCTGGAAAATTACGTCATCGGTGTGGGGATCAAAGGGTATAAACGCTGGCAGGAAAAATGGGTACGTCGTTTGAAGGGAATGAAAGAGGAAGAGCTGGAACGGCTGAACCACTGCCGTGTGGAATTGGTGGAAAAAGTAGATGCGCTGATGTTTGTACTGAAACAGAGGAAGAAGACTGTGCGGGACATTACCGTTGCCGTTTATGAATTTATGGTGCGGGAGAATCTGCAAGTGCGTCTTGCCGCGCAGGAGGAGAAGTTTAAAGCCTCCGGAGAACTTGCCCTTGCCAAAGAGTATGCGCAGATTTATCGGATCGTGATTGAGTTGTTTGATAAATTTGTGGAACTTCTGGGGGATGAAGCAGTCAGTTTGAACGAATACTGTAAACTTCTGGATGCAGGACTTGAGGAAGCAAGAGTGGGTGTGATTCCTCCGGGAGCCGACCAGGTGGTTGTGGGAGACATGGAGAGAACAAGACTGAAAGACATAAAAGCGCTCTTGTTCGTGGGGGCTAACGATGTGTATCTTCCGGGTTCTTTGCTTCGCACCGGATTATTGTCCGAACGTGACCGGGAAAAATTCAGCAAAGAAAAGCTGGCATTATCGTCAGGGGGAAAGGAAAAAGCTTATGTACAGAAATTTTATCTGTATATGAATCTGACGAAACCCTCGGAAAAACTGGATATTTATTATAGCAAGGTATCTTCTGACGGAAAAAGTATCCGTCCGTCCTATCTGGTACAGGACTTGCAGAAGCTGTATCCTCAGATTGTGACGGAAGATGAAGAGAAAAAATGGCTGACTGCTAGGGAGCTTACAGAAACGATGGGAATGGAGTATCTGATCCGGGGATTTCAGAGTAATACTTTAGACGAAATCTGGTGTGAGCTTTATAGCTGGTATAGAAGCTCTCCCAAGTGGCAGGAGAAAATAGAAAGATTTTTGCAGGCAGGATATTATAAGAAACCGTCGGCTCAGCTTACGCAGGCAGTGGCAGAAAAGCTGTATGGGGCAGAATTTGAAAAAAGTATTACCCGTATGGAGCGTTTCTGCGTCTGTGCATTTGCACACTTTTTGACTTACGGACTGGAACTTCGGGAACGGCAGGAATATGATTTTCAGGCGATGGATCTGGGAAATGTCTGCCATCTGGCGTTGGAGCGGTTTGGAAGAAAGGTGGAGAGAAGTAACGAGAGCTGGACGTCCTTGACGTCGCAAATGCGGGCGCAGTATATTGAAGAAAGTGTGGAGGAGGCAGTCACAGATTACGGAAACTCTGTGCTTTACAGTTCTGCGCGCAATGAATATATGATCGTCCGCATGAAGCGGATGCTGACCTGTACGGTGTGGGCGCTTACGAAACAGCTGGAAGCCGGAGATTTTAAGCCGGGTGCGTATGAGCTCCGCTTTGGAAATGGTAAGATCGACCGGGTAGATACTTGTGAGGATGGCGATAAAATCTATGTAAAAGTGTTGGATTACAAGACGGGAAATAAGGCGTTTGACATATCTGCCTTGTATCATGGATTACAGCTACAGCTTATGGTGTATATGGACGCGGCGGTGAAGGATCAAGAGAAACGACACGCGGATAAGGAAGTTGTCCCTGCCGGGGTATTCTATTACCGGATCAACGAGCCGTTGGTAGAGAAGCAGCCACAGGAACAGGTGGAAGAAGCAGTGTTAAAAGAGTTGAAGCCGGATGGGATCATTCATTTGAAAGATGAGGTGCTGAACCATCTGGATCATTGTATGAGCGGAGAGTCGGCGGTCATTCCGGTGAAGTATAATAAAGATGGAAGTCTTTCTAAAACTTCCAAGGCAGTGTCTTCAGAAGCCTTCGAGACGATGATGAACTATGCCGTCGGGAAGATAGAAAAGACAAGGGAACAGATTCTCGACGGAGAGGTATCTGCAAATCCATACCGAAGAGGACAGGAAAGCGGGTGTGATTATTGCAGTTACCGTCATGTGTGTGGCTTTGATACAAAGATACCCGGGTACCGTTACCGGGAGATTGGAAAGATGAGTATGGAAGAAGCCATTCAGGCTATGCAGGCAGAGGAGGAGCAGTCATGAGCGTATCATGGACAACAGAACAACAGAGAGTGATAGATCTTCGTGACCGAAATATTCTTGTGTCTGCGGCGGCAGGTTCCGGTAAGACTGCGGTTCTGGTGGAGCGCATTATTACGATGCTGACAAAGGGAGAGAACCCGATGGATGTGGATCGGCTGCTGATCGTGACATTTACAGAAGCGGCGGCAGCAGAGATGAAAGAGCGTATCCGTACTGCTATTGAGAAAGCGTTGGAACAGGACCCGGATAACGAGCATTTGAAACAACAGGCGACGCTGATACACAATGCCAGGATTACAACGATCCACAGTTTTTGTCTGTCGGTGATAAAAGATCATTTTCATGCTATTTCTCTGGATCCCGGTTTTCGCATCGGCGAAGAGGGAGAGTTAAAACTTCTGAGACATGATGTGCTGGAGGAAGTACTGGAAGAACATTATGCAGAGGGAAGACAGGAATTTCTTGATTTTACTTCGGCATACAGTACAGGTAAAAGCGATAAGAAGATTGAAGAACTGGTTTCGAAAATCTATGATTATTCCAGAAGTTATCCGGACGCAGACGGATGGCTTGTTTCTTGTGTGCAGGCGTATGGGGCAGAAACTTTAGAGGAGTTGGAAAACAGCGCGTATATAAAGCTGATCGTAAAAAATATAAAACAGTATTTGGAGGATGCAGAGAAGCTGGTGCATCAGGGAATCTCTATTTGTCAGGAGGCGGACGGTCCGGCAGTCTATGAGAGTGTATTATTAAAAGACGTGGAGATCATAGATACTTTACAGTCGTCACAATCTTATTGTGAGCTGTCACAGAAAATGAAGGATGTAAAATGGGCGCGTCTGAAGGTGAATAAAGACCAGACGGTGTCCGAAGAAAAGATTGCGCAGGTGAAGGCGATCCGGGAGGATGTCAAAGGACTGGTAAAAGATATGAAGAGTCAGTATTTTTATGATACACCGGAGGGGCTTTTAGAGGATATGCAAAGATGTAAACCTATGGCAGAAGAGCTTACACATCTGGTGCGTGCCTTTGCGTCTGCATTTGAGGAGAAAAAACGCGCCGGAAATGTCATTGATTTTTCGGATATGGAGCAGTATGCATTACGGATCCTGACAGAGAAAGAGGGAGAGACGTTTGTCTCTTCGGCGGTTGCAAAGGAATACCAGGAACAGTTTGCAGAGATTATGATCGATGAATATCAGGACAGTAACCTGATACAGGAAACGATCCTGACCAGTATTTCCACTGTTTCTGAGGGCCGGTACAATATTTTCATGGTAGGAGATGTAAAACAGAGTATTTATCGCTTCCGCCTGTCCAGGCCGGAACTTTTTATGGAGAAGTTTGACGCATATAGTACCGAAGATTCTGTCACACAACGTATCGATCTCCATAAAAATTTCCGAAGCAGGGCAGAAGTTCTGGATAGCGTGAATTACATTTTCCGACAGATTATGACCAGAAGTCTCGGCGGGATCACTTACGATGCCGAGGCTGCGCTCTATGTGGGGGCATCTTATAAAGATGGAGCGGAAAATGAGACGGAAGTTCTTGTGATCGATAAGGATATGGATGCCTGGATGCCGGAAAGGGAAAGGCTTGAAAAGCCCACAGAGCGAGAGCTGGAAGCCCGCGCGATCGCCGGGCGCATAAAGGAACTGCGCCAATCTGCCCAAGTGACGGATAAGAGAACGGGTGAGCTTCGCCCGGTGCGGTATTCCGATATTGTGATTCTGACAAGGAGTATCAAAGGATTCGCGGATGTTTTTACGGAGGTGTTGAATGCAGAAGGGATTCCGGCATATGCGGGCACGAGAGAGGGATATTTTTCCACACAGGAAATCGGCGTTCTGCTGAATTATCTGAGAGTACTGGATAATCGCAGGCAGGACATTCCACTGGCAGCAGTTCTTCATTCTGCCATCGGCAATTTGGATGAGACAGAGCTTGCGGTCATAAAAAGTGCATATAAAGAAGTGCCTTTTCATGAGGCGGTGATGAAATATCGTGCTGAGGGGGAAGAGAAAGAGATACGAGAAAAGCTGGAGCTGTGCATGGGAACGATGGAAGGTCTGAAAGAGATTGTGCCGTATACGCCTATGCACGAACTGTTATTTCAGATCCTCAGAGATACGGGCTACGGAGATTATGTGTCTATGCTTCCGGGCGGCTTGCAGAGAAAAGCAAATCTTGAGATGCTGTCGGAAAAGGCAAGAGCGTTTGAATCATCCGGTTACAAGGGGCTGTTTCATTTTATCCGTTATATGGAAGAGTTACAGAAATACAATGTGGATTACGGAGAGGCAAATGTGGAAGATGAGCAGTCCGATACGGTGCGTGTGATGACGATCCACAAAAGCAAAGGTCTGGAGTTCCCCATTGTCTTTGTGGCAGGCATGGGGAAGCGGTTCAATATGCAGGATGCCAGAAGTAGCGTGGTGCTGCATTCCGGGCTGGGGATCGGCATGGATGCAGTCCATCTGGAAATGCGGACAAAAAGTCCGACACTTGTTAAGAAGGCAATACAGAAAGAAGAGGCTCTTGACAGTCTGGGGGAAGAACTGCGTGTGCTTTACGTAGCCCTTACCCGTGCGAAAGAGAAGCTGATCATTACCGGAACGGTTTCTGAGCCGGAGAAGGTTCTGGCGGCTTATGATATTATCCGCAGCCGAAAAGAGCAGGAGCTTTCCTTTCTGCAGCTTAGTAAGGCGGCGACCTATTGGGATTTTCTCCTGCCTGCCATGATACGTCTGACGGATGAAATCCCTATGGAAGTCCGGGTGCTTCATGTGGAAGATATTATCCACGGGGAAGTAAAAGAGGAAGTAAAAGAACGGATGACAAAGGCAGTTCTTCGAAATTGGGATACGAATAAGATATACGAACCCGAGGTGAAAGAATTTTTAAAGGAACAGTTTGCGTACAGTTATCCTTACGAGGAAAGTAAGCAACGGAAGTTAAAATTTACGGTGTCGGAATTAAAGAAACGTATCTATATAGAAGAAAATCTGAAAGAGGAAGCGACAGAAGCAGGTGAATTTCTCTACGAGGAGCCGGAGGTTGTGCCTCTTCTCCCGAAGTTCCTGCAAGAGGAAGAAGAACTTGGCGGCGCTGCAAGAGGTACGGCATATCATCGGATCTTGGAACTTCTGGATTTTACAAAGAGCTACACAGCAGAGGATGGTAAGGAGCACAAGACTTGTGCGATCTTGGAGAAGGAAATTGAAAAATTCTGCGAATCCGGCAGGCTTACCAAAGAGATGTCATCTTGTATTAAAGTGGAAGATCTGAAGCGTTTTTTTGAGAGCTCGTGTGCAAAACGGATGCAGGCAAGCGCCGGAACAGGAGGTTTGAGGAGAGAGCAGCCTTTTGTCCTCGGTATTCCGTCGCAGGATGTGTACCCGGACGATATGTCTGGGGAGAAAGTACTGGTACAGGGAATTATCGACGTATACTTTGAAGAGCCGGACGGGCTGGTGGTATTGGATTATAAAACGGATCAGATATTTTCTGAAAATATATTAGTAGAAAAATACCACGGCCAGCTGGATTACTACGCCAGAGCATTGGAGCAATTGACAGGAAAGAAGGTCAAAGAAAAGATAATCTACTCCTTCACACTGGGGAAAGAGATTATGCTGCCGTAGTACGATTGCATATTCACGGTATTTATTAAGGATTCTTTATTAAGGGCGGAAGATCAGCAGGATGCTGAGGATTCCGCCTTTATAATTGGCGGTAATTTTACCGCCTGTCTGTTCTGTGAGTGCTTTTGCAATGGACAAGCCGAGTCCGGTAGAGTTTTTGGCGTTTTCAACGGTGTAGAACCGCTCAAAGAGTTGTCCTACCTGTACCTCGTCTAAGCCGGGGGCATAGTTAGAGAAGGTGATTTCTCCTTGTTCCGTGAGCGTGATTTTTAGATCACCGGTACTGTATTTGATACAGTTACTGATAATGTTGCCAAAAATCCGTGACAGAGATTTCTTGTTTAATGTCCTTACAACTTTCTTATCCGGGAGTGTTATTTCCGGGGTAATACCACAGCCTTTTAAAGAAGCGTAGTAAGCAGAAATAGTTTCTTCCAGCTGGCTGTTCAGTACAACTTCTTCTAAAGTTAGATCATCGGAGGACGTTACAAGGGAATAGTTGAACAGTTCTTCGGTCAAAGAGTGCAGTGTGTCTGTACGCTCTTTAATAATACGAAGATAACGTTCGGCATTTTCAGAAACATCTTCTTGCTCTAATAAGGAAAGATAACCGTAAATAGCAGTTAATGGCGTACGGAGGTCATGGGAAATGTTGGTGACAGCTTCTTTGAGCTCCCAATCGCCTTGTTGGAATTTGTGCCTTTGCGAGCGCAGAGTTTTTAACTCCTGATTGATCGAGGACGCAAGATGCCTCATATGGGAGTCCTTTGAGCTGATGTCGATCAGAGTATTCGTATCCTCCGATAATCGTTCTGTTAAAGACTCAGAAATTTCATCCGCAGATTTTCGGATCATATGTAATTTTATAGCCAGAATGAGAATCGTCAGCAGACATATACTGGCGATTCCCCCTATTAAAACTTGACTTTGCATGACAGTTCCTCGTGTTATGACAGAATGGTTATTTGATATTTTTTTTATGAAACAGCAGAAGTCCCACGACATTTGTTCCGATAATGATAGAGAAGGAATACAGTATCATTCGGAGAATATTTGTTGCGCTTTCGTTAAAAATCTGCATGACCTGCCCGGAAGGAAGAAAATCTAAAAGATGCTGATAGATTTCTCGTTTCATCCCTGTGAGATAGAACGGATTTTTCACCCATTCCAGTTCTGCTTCTCCGGTAATGATTGCGTCGGTATCCGGCGTGGCGACTACTTGCTGGATATATTCCGGCTGGCATAACTTGTTCAGTATGATCATACCGATAAACAGAAGCCCAAATGCAAGCAGCAGATTGAGTATGGCAGCGGTTGTCCGGCTGGGACTTAACGTGGTTACCATCGTAAAGATAGAAATGTAGGCCCAGGTTGACAAAAGAGAAATCATACATAGAGAAAGTAAGGTCGGTGTTGTCATGGTAAACGTTCCGAATAAAGGAATCCCTACCAAAAGTCCGATCAAAAAACTTACCAGCAGGAGGATGGTTCCTGTAAAAACGCAGAGCAGGAGGTTGGAGAGATAAATACTGTTTCGGGAAAGCCCACAGACAATTTTATTGCGGATCGTACCGTCGTGATATTCCGTTCCGATAAAAAGGCTGGTCAGTACGGCGGTCAGAATGCCCATATAGATTACAAAATTAAAAAATAAAGGGTCTAAAGAAACAGCGCCTCCATATTGCCGTATATTGTGGTACTGCGTAACATAGATAAATAAGCAGTAAGAAATTGTCAGTATAAGGCATGCCCATGTTAATTTGTTTTTTCTCAACCGATAATATCCGGCGTGTAATAATCTACTCATGTTTTCCACCTCCAAGCAAACTGATGTAATAGCTTTCTAAACTTTCGTCTTTTTCCTGCACAGAGTAAATGTCACAGGACTCTTCGGCAAGTGCAAGTGCTAGCTGTGTGAGATTGATCTTTGCATAAATATCGGCGGTCTCATCAGATAGGATATTGTAGTCCACGCCCATTTTGTCCAGTGTATATGCAAGCGGGCGCGTATCGCGGACTTCGATTCTGGTACATTTGCGGCAGGCACTTTCTAAATCTTTTGCACTGATTTCTTTTATCATCTGTCCATGATCGATAAATCCATAATGTGTGGCAAGACGGGATAATTCGTCTAAAATATGGCTGGAGATAAGTACTGTGATCTGTCTTTCTTTGTTCAACTTTAAGATCAGCTCTCTTATCTCAATAATACCTTGAGGATCAAGGCCATTTGCAGGTTCGTCCAATACAAGAAAATCAGGATCTCCGGAAAGTGCAATGGCAATGCCGAGGCGTTGGCGCATACCAAGGGAAAAGTCTTTTGCTTTTTTCTTCCCGGTGTCGGAAAGTCCGGTGAGTGACAGTAGTTCGTCTATTCCTTCGTAAGAGGGAAGTCCTAAGATGTCAAATTGTTGTCTTAAGTTCTCCCTTGCGGTCATATTTTGATAAATGGATGGTGTTTCCACGACCGCTCCCATTCGCCTGCGGGCTTTTGCTATAGCTTTATCTGTACCTTTCTTTCCATATAAAAGGTATTCGCCGGACGTAGGATTTTGCAGTCCGCAGATCAATCGTATCAAGGTGGTCTTTCCGGCGCCGTTTTTTCCGACAAAACCGTAGATAGAGCCTTTTGGGACATGCATGGAAAAGTTATCTAAAGCTTTAAAGTGCTTATATTGCTTAGTAAGTCCGTCTGTTGTCAGAATGTAGTTCATATATTTCGCTCTCCTTTCAAGTTGTTACTGATATTTTAATCTGATAAAGTTAAGAAAGCGGTTAAGGAAAGCGTTAAGAAAATGTAAAGATATTAGTGATCTTCCTCTTTTAGCTTAAATCCGATGCCCCAGACCGCTTCAATATAGTCTTTGCCGCTTATGGTCCGAAGCTTCTTCCTCAGATTGCTGATATGAACCTTCAGGGAACTTTCCATGCAGTCAGGGGTATCTTCGCTGATCTGTTCCAGCATCAGTGATTTAGGGATAACCTGAGAAGGATTTGTTAAGAGCAGTTTTAAGATGGCATATTCGGTTCTTGTTAAATGGACGTCTCCTTTAGATACGGTAACGGTATGAATATCCGTATTCATTTCGATTTCTTGAAAACGTAATACGGAATCAGCCGTTCTTTGAGCGGGAGAGGCGCTGCGGAGCTGCACGGTGATTCTTGCAAGCAGTTCTTTCATATCAAAAGGTTTTGTCATGTAATCCATGGCGCCGTTTAGTAATAGATGTACTTTGTTGTCTATGCTTGTTTTCGCGCTCAAAACAATGACAGGGATACTTTTGATTTTAGGCAGCACTTCTTCTCCGCTTAATCCCGGAAGCATCAGATCTAAAAGGATAAGATCGGGAGTCCGGTTGTTCAGTACAAGAAGCGCTTCTGTACCGGAGTAGGCGCGGCTCACGAGATAGCCTTCTTTTGTCAAAGTTTCTTCCAGCATATTTCCGATATTTATATCATCATCAACAATTAAGATATGTTTCATGGCGGTGTCTCCTACTGACTTTTTATTGAGATTATAATAGATGGAAGAAAGTTTTTCAAGGAAGGGACTTTCTCTTAGAAGTTCTTTTGATTCTCTTTTATGATTCTTAATATAATACTCGTTGACAAATCATATTATACAACATATAATATGATTATAAAAATAATATTTGTATGGAATCAAGTACGTGGTGCTTCATAGAAAGGAAGTGACAGGAATGGTATTTAACACCGGAGCTGCTCTTTTGGACGCGATCGTGCTGGCGGTTGTGTCGAGAGAAGAAGAGGGAACTTACGGCTACAAGATCACGCAGGATGTACGAAAAGTGCTGGATGTATCAGAATCTACACTATATCCGGTTCTTCGAAGGCTTCAGAAAGACGAATGTCTGGAAGTTTACGACCGGCAGTTTGACGGGCGTAACCGACGTTATTATAAAGTGACGGAAAAAGGAACAGCACAGTTGAATTTGTACCGGATAGAATGGAAGAATTATTCAAAGAAGATTACAAGTATGTTTGAGGGAGGTGTGACTGCATGAACCGTATAGAATTTATGACACAATTGGCAGCTTTATTGCAGGATGTACCGGTAGAAGAACGCAGAGAGGCAATGCAGTATTATAATGACTATTTTGACGATGCAGGGGCTGAGAATGAGCAGAAGGTGATCGCAGAGTTGGAGAGTCCGAAAAAGGTGGCAGAAAATCTGAAAGACGATTTAAAAGGAACATCCGAAGATGACGGAGGATTTACAGATGCCGGGATGCAGATGCCGCAGAAGAAAGACTGTGAATATCAAAGGCAGTCAGAGCAGACAGATGCGCCGGAAACGAAGAATACGTCAAAGCTTATCCTTGTTATAGTAATGATCCTTGTGGGGATTCCAATACTTGTTCCATTGGCGCTTGCTGTTCTGGCAGTGGTTCTGGCGGGTGTTGTTTCACTGCTTGCTTTTTTGGGGTCTCTTGTAGCGGTAGCGGTATCCGTGGCAATTGTCGGCATCGTTTTGATCATAAAAGGCATAATCATATTGATACCGGATTTCGTAGTCGGGATCGGTCTGCTGGGAATCGGTTTGATCCTGACCGTATTTGGCACTGTCTTTTCGGTGGCAGTCATAAGACTTTGTATGATCGTGCTTCCGGCAATTTTCAGGGCAGTTGTAAAACTTGGCAGAAAATTGTTTCACAGAAAGGCGGTGGCATAAGTTATGAAGAAAGGATGGAAAATATTCTGGAGCGTCTGTGGCGTGTCAATGGTTGTCGGGATTATTTGCTGTGTAATGTCACTTTCGCTGGGCGTGACGGTAGAGGCAATTGCCAAGCATTTCCCCAACGGCTGTATTGGTCTGGGCTCAGAGTATGTCGGTTTCCTCTGTCATGACAGAGAGAATACGGAATATAGAGGAACAAATTCTGTAGAAAATTATCCGGGTGTAAGAGAAATCGATGTGGAAATGGGCGCCGGGAATGTCATAGTTGAGCTTTATGACGGCGAGAGCGTTAGCGTAGAGACTCAGAATGTGACGGAACATTTAAAGTTCCGTTCTTATATGGAAGGAGATACTTTGAACCTCAGAACGAGAAAGAGAGTTGTGGGAGTCAACGGCGGAGGCGAGATAGGAACGATTTATCTCCGGATTCCGAGAGAGATGAAACCGGACGATGTTTCCATGCAGATTAAGGTGGGAGAACTCCGGGCGGAGGACATAAATGCCAAAGAATTATCTGTAGAAATGGGTGTCGGAAATGCTGTGGTTCATAATTTCCATGCTGACAAGGCGAGTCTGAAATGCGGCACGGGTTCTCTGGAAGTCACAGGAAACGCCGGGACAGAACTGGATCTGGAAAATGATATTGGAGATATTATCTGCCATGTCACAGGAAATCAGAAGGAATATAATTATAATATCGGTTGTGATGTAGGAGAAGTTAGGATTGGAGAGGAAGTGTACTCGGGAATAAAAGAAAGAGAGAACGTCCATAATAACGCGGGGAAACTTATGAATATTGAATGTGGCATCGGTGATGTTACCGTCGATTTTACAGGAGCATAATATTTCGGATCGCAGCGCTCATTCTTTTGAATGAGCCGCTGTTTTGTGTATAGAATCTTCGGAGCTGTCAATACTTATAAAAAATGAAAGGGGTATCAGAAATGGCAGCGAAGAAAAATAAACCGATCAAATTAGAAGAATTAACCAAAGAAGAGAAAATGAAATACGAGATTGCCGAGGAACTGGGGCTGTTGGACAGAGTTCTGACAGATGGCTGGAAATCTCTGTCTTCAAAAGAGACCGGGCGCATTGGAGGAATGCTGGCAAGAAAGAAACGTCAGGCAGGGCAGAAGTAGACAGTTCGTCCTGTAGGTGGCCCGGCCTGCGTATAATAGTTACAGTAATGTTAACTACTATGAACAATTCGTGACAAAGGTTGAACAGGCATGGTCCTTTTGCTATAATCAAAAAACTGACAAAGGTGTAGCAGGTGGAGATATGGGCAGTAAGATCAATGTTCTTGGGATTTATATAGACAACTACACAGCGAAGGAAGCTATGAAGCAGTCGGTAGAGTACATGGAGTCTGAACCGGTGAACATTGTTGATCTGGTGACAGTGAATACTGTGATGGAGATGGAGGGCTCGACAGGACTGAAAGAGGAGATTTCAGCGTTCGATCTTGTACTTGCAGGCGACCGGACGATTTTGGAGGCGGCAGATATTGAGGAAAGGAAATATTTGCAGGAGACGGAGCGCGCCTTGTTTCTTAAAATGTTCCTGAGGTATCTTCATAAGAATCACAAACGAATCTATCTTCTGGTGGAAACAGAGGAAGAAGGGCAGATCCTCTATGAATATCTTGACAGGCACTATGGAGGTATCCAGATTGTGGGAATGGCAAAGGTGATCGCCGAAGACCGGGCGGACGACATGCTTGTGAATGCGATCAACGGAGCGGAAGCGGATTGCGTGTTGTCGGTGTTGTCCTCACCGCTTCAGGAAGACTTTGCGGTATGCAACAAAAACCTTTTAAATACGAGGATGGTGTTAGGAATCGGAAAAGAGATGGTTCCGGTATTTAACCGTGACACGAGGATCGGGAGAATGTCTCGGTTTCTGTTAAAGCGGATTTTCAAAAAAGAGATGAAAAAGAGAAAAAAAGAAAGATAAGAAAAATATAAGAAATTACGTTTTGGTTACTATGTATACTGCTTTTTTTATATATTTTTGCATAATAATTGAGGAAATCAACAAAAAAATGTGGATTTCCTCTTTCTTTTTTTGTAAATATGTATTAATATAAGTTCTAGTAGTATGCTTTTTTCAAAATAGTACTTTATTTTGTTGTGAAAAATGTATATTGAAATGAGTGGAGGAGACATATATGATATCTAATCAGATACTTCAGAATACAATTGAAGGGTTGAAAGGCATTACAAGAATTGACTTCTGTGTGTTAGACACTGACGGGAAATTTCTTGCCAGCACGTTTTCTGAACAGGGGAATTATAAAGAAGAGATTGTATCCTTTGTAGAATCTCCGGCAGACAGTCAGGTTGTAAAAGGGTATCAGTTTTTTAAGATTTTTGACGAACACCAGTTAGAGTATATACTTTTGGCGAATGGTGGCGGAGATGATGTGTATATGTTAGGCAAAATCGCAGCCTTTCAGATACAGAATCTTATTGTTGCCTATAAAGAAAGGTTCGACAAAGATAACTTTATTAAGAATCTTCTGCTTGACAATCTGCTTTTAGTAGATATTTATAATCGTGCCAAAAAATTACATATTGACACAGAGGTGAGACGTGTTATCTTTATTATTGAGACAAAACACGAAAAGGACAGCAGTGCCCTTGATAATGTCAGGATGCTCTTGGGAGGCAAGTCCAGAGATTTTGTGACGGCAGTGGATGAAAAGAACATTATTGTTGTCAAAGAATTAGAAATCAGTGACGGTCACGCAGAGCTGCACAAAATGGCGCAGAATTTCTATGATCTGTTGAAGAATGACGGAGAAGAGGATATACTGATTGCCTATGGAACTGTAGTGAATGACATTAAAGAAGTGTCCAAATCATACAAAGAAGCAAAACTTGCTCTTGACGTAGGCAAGATATTTTTTGCGGATAGGAGCATTATCGCATACAGTGCGCTTGGTATCGGGCGACTCATTTATCAGCTTCCGATCCCGCTTTGCAAAATGTTTATCCGGGAGATTTTTGAGGGGAAATCGCCGGATGATTTCGATGAGGAGACATTGACGACCATCAATAAATTCTTTGAGAACAACCTGAATGTTTCAGAGACATCCAGACAGCTTTATATTCACCGTAATACTCTGGTGTATCGTCTGGATAAACTTCAGAAAAGTACAGGACTCGATCTTCGTGTATTTGAGGATGCGATCACATTTAAGATTGCGCTCATGGTTGTAAAATATATGAAGTACATGGAGTCGTTGGAGTATTAATAATTAGGAGGAGCATATGATTGAATTAAAAGACGTAAAGAAAGAGTACTCAAAAGGGGTGGCCGCCCTGAATGGTATTAATCTTAAGATTGAGCAGGGCGAATTTGTATTTATCGTAGGAGACAGTGGTTCCGGTAAATCCACTTTGATTCGTCTGATCATGAAAGAGCTTGATCCGACGTCCGGCTCTATTGTGGTTAACGGAATCAACCTGAACCGCATGAAACACAGAAAGATTCCGTTGTATCGTAGGAATCTTGGAGTTGTGTTCCAGGATTTCCGTCTGTTAAAGGACAGAAATATTTATGAAAATATAGCTTTCGCGCAGAGAGTTACAGAGATCCCGAACAGGATCATTAAGAAGAAGGTGCCGGCTGCCTTATCCTTAGTCGGACTGGCACAAAAATACAAAGCATTTCCAAAGGAGTTGTCCGGTGGTGAGCAGCAGCGAGTTGCCATTGCAAGGGCTATTGTTAACGAGCCGTCTATTCTTTTGGCAGATGAGCCTACCGGTAACCTTGATCCGACGAACTCATGGGAGATCATGAAGCTTCTGGAGGAGGCAAATGACAGAGGTACGACTGTTCTTGTCGTTACACATAACCAGGAGATTGTAAACGAAATGAAAAAGCGCGTTGTAACAATGAAAAAGGGAGTTATTGTCAGCGACGAGAAAAAAGGTGGGTATAGTAATGAGAATTAGTACATTTGGATATTCGATGAAACAAGGGGTAAAGAACATAGGAAGAAACAAGATGTTTTCTATCGCATCTATTGCGACAATGGCAGCATGTATCTTTTTATTCGGATTATTTTACTCTATTGTAGTGAATTTTAATTATATTGTGGAAAAAGCAGAAGAAGGTGTTGCGATTACCGTTTTCTTCAACGAAGACACAACTGATGCCAGAAAACAGGAAATCGGTAAAGAACTGGAGGATACAGACGGTGTTCTGGAGGTAAACTATGTAAGTGCGGAGGAAGCATGGGAAGGATTCCAGGATAATTACTTCAAAGAGTCCAAAGATGCGGCAGAAGGATTTAAAAACGACAATCCGCTTGCCAACTCCGATAACTACGAAGTTTACATGGCGGATGTAGAGAAACAAAAGGACGTAGTAGCATTTGCAGAAAGTCTTGAGGGAGTGCGCGACGTTAATAAGTCCGACGTGGTAGCAAAGACACTTACAAGCGTAAACAAACTGGTAGGATATATTTCGGCAGCTATTATTATTATTTTGCTGGCGGTTTCTATTTTCCTGATCAGTAATACAGTCACTATGGGTATTACCGTTAGACGTGAAGAGATTGCGATCATGAAATACATCGGTGCGAAAGACGGATTCGTAAGGGCGCCTTTCGTGTTTGAGGGTCTTTTGATCGGTGTTGTAGGCGCAATCATTCCGCTCGTCATGTTATATTTTATGTATGATAAAGCGGTTGCTTACATTATGACAAGATACAGCCTTTTGAATAATATTATTGATTTTCTTCCGGTATTCCAAGTGTATAAGACACTTCTTCCGGTAGGGATCGCTTTGGGAGTAGGTATTGGTTTTGTGGGAAGTTTCTTCACGATCCGTAAACATCTGAGAGTATAGGGAGAGCTCAGAATATTACGAGGGGAATCATTAACGAAGCATTATAGGGGGTAAACATGATGCAAAAGAAAAGAGTTATAAGTCTTATTCTTGTGTTAATGCTGTGCATGGGCATGACAATGCAGGTTGAGGCTTCTAAAATCAGCGACGCCAAGGAAAAAGCGAAAGAGCTGGAGAACCAGAAAAAGGAGGCAGAAGCTGAGAAAGCATCTCTCGCAAAAGAACTAAACGGTATTCTTTCCGATGTGGAAGAGATGGAAGCAAAGATTAAGAAAAAAGAAGATGAGATCACGCTGAAAGAGGAAGAGCTGATCAATGCCAAGATTGACGAAAACAATCAGTATGAAGACATGAAAAAGCGCATTAAATATATGTACGAGAATGGGAATTCTCAGTTTATCGAGATTTTGTTCCAGTCTAAGACGCTCGGTGACTTTTTGAATAATGCGGAGTATATTTCGACGATTTCCGAGTATGACAGAGATATGCTTGTGAAGTTCCAGGATGTTGTAAAATCTGTGCAGGAGCAGGAAAGAGCTTTGCAGGCAGAGTATAAAGAAATGGAACAGATGCAGGATGAACTGATCGCAAAGCAAAAATCTGTAGAAGAGATGATTGCAAGCAAGAGCGCTGAGATTAGTAATCTGAAAGAGGAAATTGGCGATAACGCAAGAAGGCTGGCAGCTCTTGAGAAAGCGGCGGCAGAAGCGGCAAGAAAGAAAGCGGAGGCGGCAAGAGCCAAAGCGGAAGCCGCGTCGGGAAACAGTGGCGCGGGAGCGGCGGTTGTATCCGGAAACGGTACATTTACTCATCCATGTCCGGGGCTGACTCGGATTTCCAGTACATTTGGATGGAGAGCACAGCCATTGCCGGGAGCAAGTACGAATCATAAAGGAATTGATATGGCTGCGCCTATAGGAACCCCGATTTATGCTGCGGCAGGAGGAACGGTAGTGTCCGCAGGTTACAGCGGTAATGCGGGAAATATGCTGGTGATCAATCATGGCGGTGGACTTCAGACAATCTATATGCACTGCAATAAGATCTATGTGAGGAGCGGACAGAAAGTAAGTAAAGGTCAAAACGTAGCACAGGTAGGAAACACCGGAAATTCAACCGGACCACATCTGCATTTTCAAGTGATGTCCAACGGAACACCGGTAAATCCACAAAATTATTTATAGGATAGGAAGCAAGATTTTGAAAAATAAAAAAGGGTTCTTACAAGGGGCGTTGGTTGGCGCCCTTGTAGTATTTATAATTATGGGGCTTGTCTCCTGCGGAATTATAGGAGCGGGCAGGAATATTGTATCATCGGATTCGGAGCAGAAATTATCTGCGCTCCGACAGATGATCGACGAGAATTATCTGGGAGAAGTAGATGACTCGGAACTTACCGAAGGACTTTATAAGGGATATATGGAGGCTTTGGGCGATCCGTACTCCGAGTATTATGATGAGAAAGAGACGAAAGAGCTGACAGAAAGCATCAGTGGAGAATTTAGCGGAGTGGGCGCTCTTTTAAGCCAGAATCGCGACACAGGACTGATCACGATTACGAAAGTATATGAGAATTCTCCTGCTATGAAAGCCGGATTAGAAGATGGAGATATTTTGTATAAAGTTGACGGGAAAGACATCTCCGGGCAGGATTTGGATCAAGTGGTATCCGGTATCCGTGGAGAAAAAGGGACGAAAGTAAAACTTACGGTGCTAAGAGGCGCGGAAGCCGAAGAGATTACGGTGACGGCTGTAAGGGATATTGTGGAAGAGCAGACGATCGCCTATGAAATGCGGGAAGGGAAGATCGGGTATCTTGTGATTTCTGCTTTTGATACGGTTACAGTAAAGCAGTATGAAGAGGCGCTTCGCGATCTGCTGGAACAGGGGATGAAAGGGATTGTGATCGATCTTCGGAATAATCCCGGCGGCGATCTGGACGCAGTTTGTCAGATGTTAGATTTGATCTTGCCGGAGGGAGTGCTTGTCTATACGGAAGATAAGGAGGGAACGAAGAAAGAATATAAGTCAGACAAAGAAGATATTCTTGACCTTCCCATGACGGTTCTTGTCAATGGAAACAGCGCCAGTGCTTCTGAAATCTTTGCGGGAGCGGTGCAGGACTACGGCGAAGGTAAGATTGTGGGAACACAGACTTACGGTAAAGGTGTTGTGCAGAGTATCTTTATGCTTCGGGATGGAAGCAGTGTGAAGCTTACTGTGTCAGAATATTTTACGCCGAAGGGAAGGACGATTAACGGGAAAGGGATCACTCCGGACGTAAAGGTAGAATACAAATATGACACAAAAGCTCCGACAGCAGATAACCAGCTTAAGAAAGCTATAGAGGAATTAAAAAAAGAGATGTAAATTTTTGATGGGGAATGCCTGTTTTGGCATTCCCTTTTAACTTTCCTTATGATAAAATAAGAAATAGTATGGATTCGGAAAGGATTACAGATATGACAGTATTAATTAAACATGGACATGTGGTGGATCCGCATACAAAGAAAGACGGAATTTATGATGTTCTGATCGAAAATGATAAAATCAAAAAGGTCGCGGAGAAAGTGGAGACACAGGCAGACGAAGTGATCGATGCGCAGGGCTGTTATGTTATGCCTGGCTTTATCGATCTTCATGTACATTTGAGAGATCCGGGACTGGAGTACAAAGAAACTCTGGAAACAGGGGGCAAAGCGGCAGTAAAAGGAGGCGTTACCACGGTTTGTGCGATGCCAAATACAAAGCCGGTTATAGATACAAAGGAAAAAGTGTCAGATGTTCACCGTAGGGCTAAAGAAGAATCCCCTGCCCATGTGATCCAGCTTGGTGCAGTAACGGTCTGCCAGGCAGGGACAGAGCTTGCAGACGTAGCCGGAATGGCAGAGGCAGGTTGTCATGCTATCAGCGAGGATGGGAAATCAGTCATGAATGCTTCGCTTTACCGGAAAGGTATGAAAGCGGCGAAAGAGGCAGGTATCAGTGTGTTTGCACATTGTGAGGATATTACCATGGTAGAGGGTGGTGTGATGAACGCCGATGAAAATGCAGTACGCCTTGGATTAAAAGGAATTACCAATTCTGTAGAGGATGTTATTGTGGCAAGGGATATTTTGTTGGCAAAAGAGACAGGAGTAAGGCTGCACCTGTGTCACTGTTCTACAGAGGATAGTGTGGAAATGGTGAGACTTGCCAAGGAAGAAGGGCTTCCGGTGACCGGAGAAGTTTGTCCGCATCACTTTATTTTGACAGCGGACGATATAGAAGAAGATGACGGAAATTATAAAATGAATCCGCCACTTCGAGGAAAGAAAGACGTAGAAGCGCTTCGGAGAGGATTGAAAGAGGGGATCATGGATGTGATTTCTACCGATCATGCGCCCCATTCTGCTGAAGAAAAGAATAAATCCATGGCGCAGGCGGCGTTTGGGATCGTGGGACTGGAGACGTCAGCATCTCTCACATATACAGCTCTTGTAAAACCGGGGATTTTAAGTGTGATGGATATGGCGGAGAAGATGAGCTATAATCCGGCAAAGATACTGGGATTATCCGACAAAGGCTCGGTGTCTGAGGGAATGACGGCAGATCTTGTAATTTTTGATCCCGATAAAACGTATAAAATTGATAAAGAGACATTTGTGTCCAAGGGAAAAAACACACCGTTTCACGGCTATGAAGTAAGCGGAGAAGTAATATGCACGCTGGTGGACGGAAAAGTTGTATATCAGAAAAACAGAACATAGGAGGTAAAAAAAGATGATCAATAAGTTAGTAGCGAATATACAGAAAACAGGAGCGCCGATCGTAGTAGGGCTGGATCCCATGTTAAATTACATTCCGGCAAAAGTACAGGAGAAAGCATTTGCAGAGTATGGAGAGACATTAGAGGGAGCGGTGGAAGCGATCTGGCAGTTTAACAAAGAGATTGTAGACAAAACGTATGATTTGATCCCGGCGGTAAAACCACAGATCGCCATGTACGAGCAGTTCGGACTTCCGGGACTTGAAGTATTTAAAAAGACCGTAGATTACTGTAAAGAAAAAGGTCTGGTAGTGATAGGAGACATTAAGCGTGGAGACATCGGTTCTACTTCTGCGGCGTATGCAACAGGGCATCTGGGAAGAGTTCAGGTGGGAAGCAAATCTTATGTTCCTTTTGATGAAGATTTCGTGACCGTGAATCCATACCTCGGTTCTGACGGAGTGAATCCATTCCTTGACGTATGTAAGGAAGAGAAAAAGGGAATGTTTATCTTGGTAAAAACATCCAACCCATCCAGTGGTGAGTTTCAGGACCGTCTTATCGACGGCAGACCACTCTATGAATTAGTAGGTGAGAAAGTCGCTGAATGGGGCGAACAGCATATGGGTGATACATATAGCTATGTAGGCGCGGTCGTGGGCGCTACTTATCCGGAGATGGGAAAAGTACTTCGGAAAGTAATGCCAAAAGCCTATATCCTTGTTCCGGGATATGGCGCTCAGGGAGGACAGGGCAAAGATCTGGTGCATTTCTTTAATGAGGATGGACTGGGTGCGATTATCAATTCCTCCCGTGGTATCATCGCAGCGTATAAGCAGGAAAAATACGCGAAATTCGGAGAGGAGAATTTCGGAGAAGCGTCAAGAGCGGCAGTAGAGGATATGGTTGCCGATGTCAGAAGTGCGTTAGAAAATCGTTAAAGTTTTAACTGGGGACGTAGCCCTTTTAAACTTTACTACGTCCTAAATGAAGGAGTTAGTATGGCAGAGAAAAAGAAAGAACAGGCAGTTATCCTTTCTCAGGAAATGCTTGCGGACGGTATTTTCAGCATGTGGATGAAAACAGAGGCTTCCAGGAGTGCAAAGCCGGGACAGTTTCTATCTATGTATACGAATGACGGGAGCAAATTACTTCCGCGTCCGATCAGTATTTGTGAGATTGACAAGAAACGAAATGCTTTAAGGGTCGTGTATCGTGTGACCGGAGAACATACAGGTACAGAACAGTTTTCTAAAATGAAAGAGGGAGACACGATTCCGGTCATCGGACCTCTCGGGAACGGATTTCCCTATGAAAAGGCTGAGGGGAAGCGCGTGTTTTTAATGGGCGGCGGTATCGGAGTTCCTCCGATCCTGGAACTTGCAAAGCAGGTGAAATGTGAAAAAAAACAGATTGTTGTAGGTTATCGGGATTCACAGACATTTTTAAGGGAGCAGTTCGAGGAAAACGGTGAAGTTTATATTTCTACAGAGGATGGAAGTGTGGGGACAAAAGGAAATGTTATGGATGCCATTGCAGAGCAGAAGCTTACGGCAGATATGATTTTTGCCTGCGGTCCGACACCTATGCTTCGTGCCATTAAGGCTTATGCTCAGGAGCATAATATCGAATGTTACATTTCTCTGGAAGAAAAAATGGCATGTGGAATCGGCGCATGTCTTGCGTGTGTATGTAAGAGTAAAGAAAAGGATGCCCACAGCAATGTGAACAACAAGCGTATTTGTAAAGACGGGCCGGTATTTTTATCAACGGAGGTGGAAATCTAATGCATAGTAAATCCGTAGATATGAGAGTAAATATAGCCGGAGTAGAATGGAAAAATCCGGTGACGGTAGCGTCCGGTACTTTCGGCTCGGGAGAAGAGTTTTCGGAGTTCGTGGATCTGAACTGTCTTGGTGCGGTGACGACGAAGGGAGTGGCAAATGTACCGTGGCAGGGGAATCCGACGCCACGGGTAGCAGAAGTGTATGGCGGCATGATGAATGCCATTGGATTACAGAATCCGGGAATTGACTTATTCTGTGAAAGAGATATTCCTTTTTTGCGAAAGTATGATACAAAGATTATCGTAAATGTATGCGGTCACGCACCGGACGAATATCTGGCAGTGGTGGAGCGTCTGGCAGATGAGCCCATCGATATGATGGAAATCAATATTTCCTGTCCCAATGTAAATGCCGGATTTCTGGCGTTTGGACAAGATGCCCGTCATGTAGAAGCGTTGACCGGACAGATTAAAAAACTTGCAAAGCAGCCTGTTATTATGAAGTTGACACCCAATGTAACGGACATTACAGAGATTGCCAAGGCGACGGAAGCCGGGGGCGCTGACGCAGTATCTCTTATCAATACGCTTACGGGCATGAAGATTGACATTGATCGTCAGACCTTTGCGCTTGCGAATAAGACGGGAGGTGTGTCCGGACCGATTGTAAAACCGGTGGCGGTTCGCATGGTATATCAGGTGGCGCAGGCAGTAAGTATTCCGATTATCGGTATGGGAGGAATTTCCTGTGCGGAGGATGCTATTGAGTTTCTGTTAGCAGGTGCAAGTGCGGTATCTGTAGGAACAGCCAATTTCCATAATCCGGCAGTAACGATGGAAGTTATCGATGGGATACAAAATTATATGCAAAAGCACGGATTTGAACATGTGAAAGATATGGTCGGAATTGTGAGATAAAAAGAAATTTGAAGAAGAATTTGGCTACAGTCAGATTTTAGAAACTTTAAGGGATATGAAGGCTACACTGTTATTTAAGGATAGTAGTTATACTCCTTCTTACAAATGAAGAAAGACAACGGATAAGCTACATAGTTCATTTGGTTTTCGCATGGCTTATGAATTTATACGAAAATCTACAATGAGAACGATAATGAAAGAAACAATTTTCGAGAAAATACAATCTTTTTCTGTGAAGTTTTTTGAAAGTTGCCACTTTGAGCTTGAGGGTATTTCGTATGTATTTTATTATAAGATAATGGTAAAATCAATATGAGTTGCGTTTTCATTATTGTAATCGATTACTCAAAGGATAAACGAAACGTTGGATGAGTGAGATGATTTGAGATAGAGAGCGTTATTTTGAACAGATATGCACAAAAATAATAATAGAAATAAAGTTGTCGGAATATTGAATTTTGATGAGCGAACATATACTGTGTCTTTATGGTGTAGAATTGAAAATGTATTTCAATTTGTGGGAAGAATTAGGGAAAAGTATTGTGCGCAACTAAAAGTAGCACAGATGTAAGCTGGAGATGGTTTGTTTTTTAGAGAAAAATTAGTATCATGTAAGTCATTGAAAGGAGTAAGAATGAAATTTCATGAAAAGTTACAAAATTTAAGAAAAAATGCTGGTATGACACAATTGGAATTAGCTGAGAAACTGATGGTATCACGGCAAGCGATTTCTAAATGGGAAACAGGAAATGCAACTCCGGATTTAGAAAATATAATTCCTATATGCGATTTGTTCGACGTTTCGTTGGACTATTTGGCTAGAGATACACATATTGTAGAAACGGAAGAAGTAGAACAAAATATTACTGAAAAAATGGTGTGTCAAGAAGACAAAAAAGCGAGATTTCGAAAAAGGGCGGTAAATATTACTTTAATTATTGCATTAGTGGTTATTCTTCAATTTGTAGGGTGGAGAATGAATTTGGTTGCTATAACTCTGATTCCTGTTCTTTGGGGCGTTTTTTGCGGTGTATTATACTGGGGTGGAAGAAAAATTCTTGCATTACTTTCAAAATATGTTTGGAAAGGAGAAGAAATCCATCGGTCACTCAGAAAAATTAACGAATCATAATGAATCAGAAAGGGAGAAATAAAATAGTATGAAGAAAATAAGTAAAAGAATGTTAGCAGGTATATTAGCTATTATGTTTATGTTAACTGGCGCATCAAACACAGCAGTTGTTAAAGCTGCCGAACCGAGTAATACGAACTAAATTGTTTTATCAACAGAGGACATAAAAGAAGGGGATACATTATCACAAACGATTATAGACAAAGAGGGGAATGAAGGAGTTCTTGAAATTACGGAAGTCCCAACAAACGAAAGGGCATCTACTCGTACTTGGAAAGTTTCATTTACAGGTGGTATTGTAAACTGTCATTTTTATATGAAAGTGTCAAATAATAAATGCACTAGAGCATATAATAAAAAGATTTATACTATTGGTTGTACCTATTCTAATGTGAAACTTACTCGCACATCGAAGTATGCTAGATTGCCTATGGATATTTCTGCGTTTAAAAATTTTGCGAAATTTAATGGTTGGCTTCAAGGAAGAGTAACTGGGAAAAAGAATGATATAAAAGTTACATACAGCTTTTAATATTATGCTTGTGGGATAAGTTTTGCTACAATTCGAAAGTACTGTATGAGTTTACTAAGAAAAAGTCGAATACCGAAGTGGAGGTGGAAATGGATGATTGGTGGAGTGCTTATAACTATAGGGGCAATTATTCTAGCAATATTTGTGGTTGTAATGATATTGAAATTTCTAAAGAAATAATATGAAGAATAATTTCAGAAACTATATGGTATTTAGTGAAGTTAAGAAACAAAATGAAGACGATGTGCTGAGTAGTCATTGATGGAATAGATATAGCTGTGGCACCATGTTATAATAGAAGGGGCTGTCGGGAATTTCGCGATAGCTCCCTCATTTGCGTACCGAACATGGCACTAATCTTGCTGGTGTAAGTCCAGCCACGGGTATTTACCGCCAAGTGTAGTGAACCACAAGTCGGTATCAGTAATGGTATGGATGGAGGAAGTGGTGTAGTAAAGTTCTTGAACCTACGAACGGAAACCTGATAAGGCGATTATGTGGGTAAGGCTACAAAGCAAACCAAAGCCCAAATGGAAAACGTAAACCTAAGTTGTAAATCAAGAGGTTGTGGAACGAAAGATGAGTGTCTTACCTCGGGAGACCCTACTCACATACCGAAAGGTATGGACGAAAAAGGTTTGGAGAGGGGGTCAGATGATGTTATAGTAGGTGAAGGACTGAAATGATTTATAGTACGAATCGTTATGTTTAAAATGATGCATGAGCCAGAAATCGAATGGATAGGAAAAGTAGGAGCGTAACCGAGGAATGCTGTCTATATTCAAAGGGTGGATGTATGAATCTTGAGATAAGTCAGAGGAGTAACAACAATGGAATTAATGGAAGTGATTTTATCAAAAGAAAATCTGAACAGAGCATATTAAAAGGTGGTAACCAATAAAGGTTCGAGTGGTATAGATGGAGTTACTGTAGAGGAACTGGGAGATTATATTAAGAGAAAACAAGGACGTGATAGTTGCTCTATTAGAAATAGAACTTATGTACCTAAATTGGTACGAAGGGTATATATTCCGAAAGAGAATGGAAAATAACGTTCGCTGGGTATACCAACAGCATTGGACAGAACTATTCAATAGGCAATTGCACAGCCAATATCTGTTATTTATGAGAAAATATTTAGTGAATATCTGAAAAGAGGAAAAGCGATAGTGAGACCACTTGCGGACACAATCAAAAGAGTGAACGAGATAGTGAGAGGATGGATAAATTATTTCAGAATCGGAATGATGAAACTGTTTAAGGAAGACTTCGGAGAATGGTTGAGGCATGAAATACGAGTGATTGTTATGAAACAGTGAAAGAGACCAAAAGTGATATAGAAATTTAAGCTACCTAAACTGGAAATATAAGATTGGATGTAATAAGGAAGAAATCTTTAAGGTGGCGAACTCGAGACTTGAGCGGTACGAAGATGTGGAATGAATGTAGTAAACTTCATTATCAGTAAAAATTTACTTGAAAATAGGATAAAAGAAGGAGCGGGGTTGCTCAATCCTCTATCCTATTACTTAGAGTTAAGGTCTTTTATGTATGCGGCTTGTAATTACTTCTGCATATTCTTATACTCTTGGATACATTGCCGTTTTTATCATGGTATTTTCGGTAAGTTTCACAACTTAATTCCCCGGTCTTTTTCACTTCTACATCAATTTTTTGATAATCTGAGACTGCGCCAAGAATCTTGAAAGAAATAACGCCGCCGCTGTAGGAAGCAACAATCTTGATCGGGTATGTCAGGTTGTTCTTAAATTTGAACTCCGGACCGCCCCAGGATACGGTTGCATCCATTCCCATAGGCAGGTAGGATACCGGCATAGAGTGGTTAAAGCGTGTTGTGATTTCAAGGTTTGTGTGCAGGACTGCGGCAAATAAAGTAGAAGATACCTGACAGATCCCTCCGCCTAACTGCTCGACCACTTCTCCATCGGCATAAGCTCCGGCTGCCTTGTAACCGCGAGCGGCAGTACGTTCTCCCAGTACATCGTTGTAAGAGAAGGTTTCACCCGGAAGCAAGATAACACCGTTACATGCTTTTGCGGCGAGGGAAATGTTTGTTTTTCGTCCTTCGCTGCCGCCCCCATTTGTTTTGTAGCTGCCCAGTTCTTTTGTGAAAAGATTATTTTTCAGTTTTTGTGTGGTAACGGTCGGCTCTGTTATTTTAAGAGCGATATTGACCTGTTCTCCGAAACCGGCAGCTTCGTATTGCTGCTCTGCTTTTTTTACATCAAAAGAAATTTCGTTTTTAGATTCTATAATGCTGTAATTATTTTTCTTGTCCAGAGTAGCATTTTTCTTTTTCTGATATACTTTGTCATATATTTTTTGGAAATCTACCTTGCCCGGACCTTTTTTGATGAGAGGACATGCAATCGTGGAGGAATAGTCGTGGTTCTTGATAGCTTCTGTAATCAATGTCTGAAGCTTGTCCAAATCGGCTCCGTCCTTTTCGGCGCCCTTATGTATAACTAATGTGTTGTCTTTTACTTCCCAGGTAGTTTCAGAAGCAGGATCTCGTTCCGGCAGTCCGGATGCTTTGATGGCTTCCAGAATTTTATCTTCTTCCTGAGCGTGAGGATAGGTATCAACCTTTTCTGTCTTTCCGTAAAGTGTTTTGGAAAGTACCCAGTCAATTCCACGGAGTAAAAAGCCGCGGTGTCCGAGTCTGTATGCTTCTGTTAACTCTTTGGATGAATCAAATCCAAGAACGGAAGAGATGTTGACGGAGTATTTTTTTTCATGAAGGTTTACTGTCAGAGAAGCGTCTTTATATCGTTCTTCAAAATCTTTTGTCAGGGCATTCTGCGCTTCTTTTTTTGTGAGTCCCTGCATGGAAACGCCATTAATACTGACATTCTTCCATATCTTATTGTTATCGAGTTCAAAACATGCCAGGCAGTATAATGCGATCAAAATAGCCAGAATACTGACGACGATGATCAGCCTGCCGGTAGATCGTTTCATTCTTTTTTGGATTTTCGTATTTGTCATTTGTTTTCCCCTATTACCCTAATTAATAAATATATCACCTTATGACTTTGACATTATAACGCACTCTTTATAACTTGGGAAGAGTCTGTAAAAAAAAGAAACAATTTTTAAGAAAACTTAATCTTTTCATAATAAAATTTTTAAAATAAGGTATTGCAATCTATGCTAGTATTTTGTATATGTTTTAGGTTGAGATAATGGTATAATCTATATAGATTGCATTTTCGGCTTACAGGCGGTTTTTCCAGAGGGTAGAGAAATAAAAGTAGTGTGCGCAACTAAGAGTAGCGCAGATGTAAGCTGAAGATGGTTTGTTTTTGAGAGAAAAATCAGTATCATGTAAGTCTGTGGAAGGTGGATTATAAGAATGAAATTTCATGAAAAGCTACAAAATTTAAGAAGAAACACTGGTATGACACAATTGGAACTAGCTGAGAAATTGATGGTATCGCGGCATGGACCTGTTATAATAGGACTAAATTAAGAGAAACCCAACAAAATCAAGGGTTTGCACTGATTTAGTCCTATTTTTTTATGCCATTAGGTTAAGGTTAGGACAGCGCTGTTTACAATCGAAAACCTACATTTCAAAAAAGTCAGATAATGTTGATTACTGATATGGTCAAGTTTTGGCTTTTATTAGAATGCGAGGTGAAATTTAATATTACAATTCATGTAGGACTGAATTAGCTCTTAAAAACGGTTTATCCGGCATTGCTAATAAGTCCTACTTTTTTTGCCCGAAAAAGGAGGGTGGCAATGACAAAGCGAGAGTTAATTCAGTTCATGGACGAGCTGGTGGAGTTAGCCAGTGAGGAGAACAAATCAAGAGCAATCTTGGTAAAGGAAAAGTTTATCAATGACTTTGAGAGAAGTTATGAGTACGAAAAGGAGGTTCAGACAGAGATTACAGAACTGCCACCTTACTATATAGCAGCCATGCCGGATGCCGTACAGGAAGAAATCAAGGCAAAGGTAATAGCAGCATTAACAGAGTATGGTGAGTGTACCCCGGAAAATGTGGAAAGAGCAATGAGTTCCAAAATCTATGACTTAGATGATTTGATTGATATTAAGGAGTATGTCAGACACATAGAGGAGGAACAGAGAAAGAAAGCAGAGCAGAAACGGGGGAATGTCAGATGATAAAAGCAATTATTGGTATAGGAGTTGCTTTAGTATGGATTACATTTTTTTGCACTTGCAAAAGCAGCAGGTACGGTAGATAGAAGATTAGAAGAAATATAGAGGCTTTCCACCGAGCGAGAGGCGGGTGTTGTCTGTGGGAATTAATGTAAAGGTACAAAAATCTCCGAAACCGATAGAGATTATAACAGCAGAGGCAAGGTTGGAGCGTGATTTAAAAAGCTGTGTGCGATGCAGATATTTTCACGGTAACAATCGCCAATGTATAGCAAAGAAATGTGTTAAGGAAGAAAAAAAACAGCCGGAAATAACGGTTGAAGAAAAGCAGAGTAAATGCTTTGGATGTCCTTATCCTTATACAGAAGGGTATTGTTTCCCTTGTATGAAGGAATTGCTTGGGAAAACATAGAAAAGAGGTGGTTGATATGGCAAGGTCTAAGCTGACAGCAGACGAAAGAAAGCAGCGAAGATATGAAAAGTCAGAGGAGTACAGGAAAAAGGTATTAAGGTTTACTTTACAGTTTAATCCTAACACAGATATGGAAGCACGAAAATGGTTTGAGAAAAATGGAAAAAGTGGTGCATATCTGAAACTGCTGATAATGAAAGATAGAAAAGAAGCTTTGGAGCAGAGAAGCAGGACTTCATCGACTACTTATCAAAGGAAAAAGAAGTGACATTCAGATTTGATAATGAGCAGTATCGTATCAAACTTGCAAGGGTATCGGTGTTCCCTCAATGCTATGCGGCAGTTGCAGACAGAATGAAGATTCTTCCGAAAAGGGTTGTGGTGGTGGATATTGGAAGCTGGACTATCGACATTATGCCGATTGAAGATTCTGCACCGAATGAAGCTGAGTGCATCACAATCAGGGAAGGCTTGATTAAGTGCATGAGGACAATCAACGAGGAATGTATGAGGCAGTATGGTAAGGAGCTTTCGGAGGAAGATATACAGGAAATTATGAGAACCGGAAAACATGAGAGACTTCCTCAGAAGTATCTGACCATCGTGGAAGAATGCCTCAGAGCTTATGTAGATAAGGTTTACAATATTCTTTTAGAGCATGGATATAACCCTGAAGTGACGGAGATTGTATTTGTCGGTGGGGGAGCTGCTGTCATGAAGCGTTTTGGAAACTATGACGGTAATAATATCCAATACATGGAGGATGTGAAAGCAAATGCGAAAGGGTATGAGTATCTTGGCAGGCTCTACCTTTCCACCCGCAAAAAGGAGTTCGGATTGGGGTGATGTAAATGGCAAGGAGAAAAGACAACATCGTATACCACAATATGCGGATGAACCTGGATAATGAGCAGCACCGCAGGATACACATGGTTCTGGCTGACTTAAATACGAATGTGCATAAGTCCGTGAACCAATTCCTGATCGATGCGACAGACGCATATATCAGGAAGCTGGAAGGGAATGAGCTGACGAATGAGGAAAAGGCGCAATCCGGGGACTGCCTTTATATCACGAGGGATGGTCTGGAAAAAATCCGCAGGGAGATAAAGGACGAGCTGCAAAGGGAAATGATTATCATATTAGGCTCAGCTCTTACAAGCGGAAGGTTTGTCCAGATGCCGGATATGAAAACAGAGAAGGATCCCCCGCAGAATGACGCTGAGGAAGATATGAGTGCAGATGCAACAACGATAGGCTTGGCTTCATCTTGGAGGTAGGGGAAAGGAGGAAAGCATATGGCAGAAATGGTTTTGAGGAAAATAGGGGTGGTATTACTTACTATATTAAAGGGAGTGATTCATGTGGCACTAATGCTTTTGAAGCTGTTATGCGGAGGTTCGAAATTATTCCTGCTGCTGTTTGCTATGATTGTCAGAGTCGTACTGTCCCTGATTGGCATAGCCGCCAGAGATTAAGGAAGGGAGGCGAGAAATATGTGGAGATATAAGTTTTTTAAGGCACATAAGAGTGCAAAGGTAAAGAGATTGATGGCATATTACTATGGCATGAAGTAAAAATAGCAGGAGGAGAGAATGCACAGAATACGGGATGAACCTTTTTAAGTGTTCCGTGCAAAGGGAAATCTGGACGATAGTGCAGACAGGCTTACACGAGACACAGCAGCCTGTCTTACTATCACAGGACAGGCAAATTGAATAACGAACAGAGGAAGGCAGCCAATCACAGAGGCTGTCTTTTTTCTGCTCTAATTTAAGAAAGATTGAGGTAAACAGAATGAAAAAGATAAAATGGAAACAGATTTTATCAGGTGTCATGGCTGTTATGACGGTTTTGACAAGTGCGGTATCGCCAATGAATGTCTATGCCGCAGAAGCAGATACCAGTTCTTATCCTGCTTATGAGGATGTGAAGGACTATCTGCACGAGGATGAAGTGGTAGTTGCCGGAGACTATGAGATTGAGCTTGGGACAGCGTTTGATGTAGAAACAGACTTTTCCGGGATTGAGATTCCTGATGAGAGTAAGGTTAAGGTCACATTCCATGATGCGAAAAATGCACAAGGGGAGCAGTTTAACAGCAACCATGCCGACACTTATCAGGTGATCTACTATGTAGAGCCGGTCAGCGGTAATCCGTCCTATCAGATCAGCAGGAATATCATTGTGAAAGAAGCGGCAGCACGGGCAGTTGCCGAAGTGCATACGGTATCGGATGGCAACGCAGGGCAGTCCGAGGATGTGGGAGAAGCAGATGAAGCGGAACCTGACTCGCAGGCGGAAGGCGAGGTAATAAAAGATGTGACACTTCCGGGGAATGCAGAGGAAATCCGGCTTCCGGCGAATATGCGGCAGAGATTCTGGAAAGCAACAGCAATTTGCAGAAGGCGTTATATTATGGTTATGGTGGTGCTTGTGACTTAACAGATCAGTTTATGCCACAGTTTGATGATGACTTAAAATATGTGTTCACACATCTTGCAGCAAGCTATTTTTATTGTGGAACGGATGCTTTTCACGGATGTTCCATGGAAGCATTGCGCTATCCGGTATCCTTCGTTGCCTTTGACTGCATTTATATAGAAGGAAAAGAACTGATATGCACACCCCTGATGGACAGAAAAGAACAATTATCCCGGCTTGTGAATGAGGATTCGAGAATAGCGGTGTCCAGATATGTGGAAGGTTCGGGGACTGCGCTTTATATGGCTGCAGAGGCGAGCAAACTGGAAGGCGTTGTTGCAAAAAGAAAAGACAGCTTTTATCTGATGGGGAAACGAACGAAGGACTGGATCAAATTCAAACGGATGGCAGACGAGGACTTTGTAGTAGCGGGATATATCAAAAAAGGCGGACATATGTATAGCCTTGTTCTGGCAAGAATCCATTCCTTTTGATGCCTATTGGGGAACATGATGTAATCTGGGTGAAGACGAACCATGTATGTGTTGTGGAATATATGCCCAATCTCATTAATTCGCTAAGACAGCCAGTATTTAAGGGTTTTCGTGATGATGTCTTACCGAAAGAAGTACAGGCATCAGAAGCATAAAATAAGAGAAACAAATTGGTAAGAGTCGATAAATGAAAAAGGATGCACACCATTATGTACGGAGTGTATCCTTCAAGTGGAACGCAATGGAGATAGAAAGGGAGAAGTTTTACCATTGCAAGGTTAAAAGGGGATTAAGTATAAGTTTTGATGATTTCTTCGGCAATGGTTCGCTTTGCAATACAGCGATCCATTGCCTGTTTTTCTATGTAACGGTGAGCATCAGGTTCGCTCATGGAGAGTTCACTGATCAAAATCCATTTTGCCTTGTTGACCAGACGGATTTCAGCCATTTTTTCTTCGATGGACAGAGACTTCCTTTCAAATTGTCTCAGTCGTTCTCTGGCGCTTTCCATCCAGTTAAGGGCATGCAGCATAGTTGGTTTTGAGGTTGGCTTTGGCAAAGTGAAGACGCCGTACTCAGCAACCTTATCGTGGATACCGGCATGAACATCACTTTTTACCAAAAGCAACACAGCGGACGGTTTGGTAGTACAGGTGTCAATTGCAAAACGAGTACCCACATCATCAGACAAAGGGGCGTTGATGATAACAAAATCAAATGTTTTTTCGGCAAGTGCCCGTTTGGCAGCACTGACACTTGTAACATTATGGATAGGGTAGTATCTTGTTTCGGGGAGCAGGTCAGCAAAGGCAGAGGTGAAACTATCTGTTGCAGACACGATGAGTATGCTGTAAAAACGTTCTCTTAAACTCATTTTACACCTCCTCCTTTTTTCGTTGGTTTGAATTATTTATTGCAATAAATATCTAAGATAGCATCTGGTATATGTTCTTTTATAAAATTACTGTTTACGGCTGCAGCACATGCGGATTTAAAATCGCCGGGCAGCTGCTCAAATTTTGCCAGCGTATCTGCATCTGCTTTATACAGGTTCATATCAGCGGGACCTGGTAGTTCCAGTTTATTCTGAATGCCATCCATAATTGCATAAATCAGCAGGGCAAATGCAAGATAAGTATTTGCGGATGGATCTGGAGAGCGAAGCTCCGCACGTTGGTATTTGCCTACAGCAGCAGGAACCCTGACAAGCTGGGAACGGTTCTCGCTGGACCAGGAGATATATCTTGGAGCTTTACTGCTGCCAAAACGCTGATAAGAATTTTCTGTCGGGTTTAAAAATACGGTCATATCTGCAACCTTATCCAGAATAGCAGCAATCATATAATTCATATAGTCTGTATTATCAGAGGATTTTACAGATATATTGATATGGAATCCGTTTCCCGGTTTATCTTCCAGCGGCTTCGGGCTGAAATCAGCAAAAAGCCCATTACGTCTGGCGATTGTTTTCACAACAGTCTGGAAGGTCATGGCATTGTCAGCAGCAGTCAGTGGATCGGAATAGCGAAAATCAATTTCGTTTTGTCCCGGACCTTCTTCGTGGTGAGAACTTTCAGGCTGTATTCCCATCTGTTCAAGTGTCAGACATACTTCTCGGCGGATATTTTCGCCGCTGTCTTCCGGGGCAATATCCATATATCCTGCGTTATCATAAGGCTCTTTGGTCGGGTTCCCATTATCATCCAGAGTAAACAGGTAAAATTCCTGTTCAGCACCAAAGAAGAACTGGAATCCTGCATTTTGGGAATCCTGAATTGCTTTTTTTAAAATAGAACGGGTGTCACATTCAAATGTTTTTCCGTCTGGGTGGGTAATGTAACAGAACATTCGTACCACACGGCCATGCTCTGGTCTCCATGGCAGGGGCATAAGTGTGTCTGCATCCGGATGGAGAAACAGATCGGAATGGTTTTCATCGCCAAAGCCTGCGATGGCAGATGCATCAATGGCAATTCCACATTCAAAAGCGCGAGGAAGTTCCTCTGGCATGATGGATATGTTTTTCTGTTTGCCAAATACATCACAAAAGGCGAGGCGGATGAATTTTACATCTTCTTCCCGCACATATTGCATTACCTCTTCTTTTGAATACTTCATAAGCCTACCTACTTTCTTTTAATTTGCTACATACATTTGTTTATATGGGTTTTTACTGTCTGGTGTGATGACTGTAAAAGGAGCGGATAAAAGTTCGTCCACAGAATATCCGAAGTCTGCACAGTATTCGGACAGATATTCCTGGATTTCCTCTAAATCCTCTGGGGCTGCACATCTTGCAGTTACCTGTTCCGGAAAGCGGATATCCTCACAGTTGCCGCGCAAGAACATTTTACCGCCGTGCATTCCGGTACATGGGAAATTGCCTACGATACGTTTGTCATCTGTGTGAAGTCCAAGGACGATAATTACGCCGCCAGCCTGATATTCCCCAAGGAAGCTTCCGGCACACCCACCGATGATCATGACTGGAATCTTTTCCTTGTATGCTTTCATATGAATTCCGGCACGGTATCCTGCATTGCCTTGTACATAGATTTTGCCGCCACGCATGGCATATCCGGCGGCATCACCAATATTGCCATGGATCAGGATCTTCCCTTCATTCATGGTGTCGCCTACTGCATCCTGAGCATTGGCATTTACGGTAATATTGGCATTGTTTAAATATGCGCCCAGTGCATTTCCCGGAATTCCATTGATTGTAAGATTCCGATCAGACATACCGGCAGCAATGAATCTCTGACCGCAACAGCCTTCAATCGTACAGTCGCTGTCTGTCCCACGCAATGCTTCATTTACAGCTCTGTAATCTAAATTTGCAGCATCAATGATTTTCATATTATACCACACCTCCAAAAAATTGTTTACGCTTTTCTACGGAAAATGCTGTAGAAGTAGCAGTTTTTTTCAACATTTCAAAATCAATGGAACTTAAAGGAATACGTTCTCTGATTAAAGAAGTATAAATTCCAGCCCGTTCAGTTGCCCCGATAAGGATAAATCCGGTTAAATAGTCACCTCTGGTAAACAGACGTTTTAAGGTTCCTTCTGACTTTTCCTCATACAGTTCGCCGCCCTGTTCAGCGGTATAGTAGCTTCCGGCGGTCATGGCATGTAATCCAAAGAAACCGATGGAGTTCATAGGGATTCCTTTATCGAAAACAGAAGAACCGCCTGCCATATTGATGCCAGCACAATTTCCTTGCATATAAGCATTCGGCAAAATGGCAAGGACACGTTTATCGTGGAACGAAATGTCTTCGCCTTCCGTACAGTCGCCAGCGGCATAAATATCAGGAATGGAAGTTTCCATTTTGTTGCTGATTAAAATGCCACGGTTCACTTCACCACCAATTCCTTTTATCAAAGAAGTGTTTGCACGAACACCGACAGCAAGGACTAAAACATCGAAACGAACGGTTTTTCCGCTTTTCATAAAAGCAGTATTTTTATCGAAAGATATTGCACTGTCATTTAACATAAAGTTGATTCCATTTTGTTCCAGATGTTTTTGCATCATAGCTGCGCAGTCAGCATCAAGGATACTGGAAAGCACACGGTCTGCAAGGTCGCATATCGTAATACTGGAAACACGGTCTTTTAAACCTTCGGCACATTTTAAACCGATGAGACCGGCACCTACGATCAACACATCCGAATTTTCATTGATGGAAGCTTCCAGTTCCAGCATATCATCTATCGTCATAAAGGAATGCTTCTGTTCCACTGATTCCAGACCCGTAAAAGGAGGTACAAAAGGAGAGGAACCAGTGGCAATGCAGAGTTTATCATAAGGAATCACGGTATCATCGTTTAGGGCTATCTGTTTTGTGGAAGGATCAATTTGCGCAGCTTTCTTTCCATAGAGAACTTCCCATCCCATTCTTTCATAAAAATTCTTATCACGATATGCCATTTTCTCCAGATTCGTTTTGCCTTCCAAATAATAGGAGATTAGTGGGCGGCAGTATACAGGATGCGGTTCTTCTGAAATTACGATGATCTTGCCCGCTGCATCCTCTTTTCGGATACCTTCAATGCAGCCCACAGCAGCAACACCATTTCCAATCATAACATATTGAGCCATTCTACTCACCCCTTTCTTCATAGACGATTGCCCGGTTCGGACAGCCTTTTACACAGGCTGGTTCACCGCAGGTATTAGCAATGCAAAGTTCACATTTTTGCATAATTCCTTTTTCATTCGGTGCCAGTGCCCCATATGGACAGACCAGAACACAGGTAAGGCATCCCACGCATTTGTTCTGGTCTATATGGACAACTCCGTCAATCTTTGAGATTGCACCTGCAATACAGCTTTTTATGCATAATGGATCGGTACAGTGTCTGCAGGAAACGGCGTAACAGATTTTTTCGCCTTCTTCAATATGGATACGAGGAAAGATTGGCTTTCCTTTTAATGCTTCTGTCATATCTGGTTTGCCGGAATTGGCAAAAGCACAATTATATTCGCATAAATGGCATCCGAGACACCATTCTTCTTTTACATAGATTCGTTTCATTTTTATCACTCTCCTGCATGAGAGATACCAAGTATCTCAAGCTCTTTTTCTGTCAGACCAATGCCACGCAGCATCAGACGGTTTCCTCGTAAAGCCTCGACGGAATTGATGCCCATGCCACCCATCAGTTCTTTGATTTCGTGTTTCCATGCGGTCATAAGATTCATCAGGCGTTCGCTTCCCATTTCAGGATTCAGTCTCTTTACAAGCTCTGGACGCTGGGTTGCGATTCCCCAGTTACATTTACCGCTTTGGCAGGTTCGGCAAAGGTGGCAGCCAAGAGCCAGAAGGGCAGCGGTAGCCACATAACAGGCATCTGCACCAAGTGCAATGGCTTTTACCACATCAGCAGCACTCCGGATACTTCCGCCGACTACCAGTGATACATTGTTTCGGATACCTTCGTCACGAAGTCTTTGGTCAACGGAGGCAAGTGCTAACTCGATGGGAATACCAACATTATCCCGGATTCTGGTAGGAGCGGCTCCTGTACCGCCACGGAAGCCATCAATGGCGATGATATCAGCTCCGCTGCGGGCAATACCACTTGCAATGGCAGCAATATTGTGAACGGCTGCGACTTTAACGATGACAGGTTTCTTATATTCTGTAGCTTCTTTCAAAGAGAACACAAGCTGACGCAAGTCCTCGATGGAATAAATATCATGATGCGGAGCCGGTGAAATTGCATCAGAGCCTTCCGGAATCATGCGGGTACGTGATACATCCCCGACAATTTTTGCACCGGGGAGATGTCCGCCAATGCCCGGTTTTGCTCCTTGTCCCATCTTAATCTCTATGGCAGCACCTGCTTTCAGATAATCCTCATGAACGCCGAAACGTCCGGAAGCCACCTGTACGATGGTATTCTCGCCGTAGCAGTAAAAATCTTCATGAAGGCCGCCTTCCCCCGTGTTATATAAGATGCCAAGCTCAGTAGCTGCCAGTGCAAGGGATTTATGAGCGTTGTAGCTGATAGAACCATAACTCATGGCAGAGAACATGACAGGCATGGAAAGCTCCAGCTGCGGCGGCAGTCTGCAGTCTAATTTTCCGTCCTCTGTACGACTCACTTTTTGGGGCTTCTTTCCGAGGTAAACTCTGGTTTCCATCGGTTCCCGCAAGGGATCAATGGAAGGGTTTGTTACCTGTGATGCATTGATCAGGATTTTATCCCAGTATACAGGCAGTGGTTTGGGATTACCCATGGAAGATAAAAGGACGCCGCCACTGTTCGCCTGCTTATAAATCTCCTTAATCGTATCGTTTGACCAGTTTGCGTTTTCGCGCAGGGTACAGTCACTCTTTACAATTTTTAGTGCTCTGGTCGGACAAAGAGAAACACATCGCTGGCAGTTGACACATTTTGATTCATCGCACTTCATAATTTTATGTTCTTCGTCATAACTATGTACTTCATTGGCACATTGTCGTTCGCATACCCGACAGGCAATGCATCTGTTTTCATTTCTGATTACTTCAAATTCCGGATAGATAAATTCTACGCTCATTAAAATGCACCTTCCTTTACTTTTACAATGACTGGTTCACCACCGGCAGGAGACCATATGTTTTCGGCATTCGGTTCCATGGTTCGGATGGCAGCCTCTTCACTGGCAATGAATACCTTGTCGTCTTTTTCCCCGACTACCATAGAACGCAGTTTCAACCGGTCATTCAGTGCCATCAGTCCGCCATCAAATCCTAAAACGATAGAGAAAGGACCGGTCACAAGCAGACTTGGGAACATGGTTCTAAGATAGGTGTGTTTTTTCTGGTCTTCCAAATCTGTTTTTGCTGCAATGGTACTCCAGAATGGAGCAGCAATGACACTTGCAGCTTCACCAAGGGTAAGTCCCTGTACACGGAGCAGATAATCCATAATATAGGTAATGACTTCGGTATCGGTCTGGAGCGTACATTTGTAGCCAAACATTTCGATAAATCGGCGGTTCGCATCATAAGAGGAAATTTCTCCATTATGTACGATAGAATAGTCAAGCAGCGTAAACGGATGTGCGCCGCCCCACCATCCGGGAGTGTTCGTTGGATAGCGTCCGTGGGCAGTCCAAGAGTATCCTTCATATTCTTCCAGTTTATAAAAAACACCCACATCTTCCGGGAAACCTACCGCTTTGAAGGTTCCCATGTTCTTGCCACTGGAGAAAACATAAGCACCGGACATTTCGGCGTTGATCTTCATAACAGTTCTGGCAACAAATTCCTTTTCGTCCAGCTGTAAAGAAACCAGCACGGATTTTAGTGGAGCAACAAAGTATCTCCATATAATCGGTTCATCTGTAATAGCCGGAATCTTGCGGGTCGGAGTAATTTCGGATTGGATGATTTCAAACCGTTCTTTTAAGAAAGCTTCACATTCTTTTCTTGTGTCACGGGTATCAAAGAACATATGTAATGCATAAAACTCTTTATATTCAGGGTAAATGCCATAACCGGCAAAGCCTCCGCCTAATCCGTTGGAACGGTCATGCATGGGTTTCATGGAATTTGTGATCATTTCACCGGACATCTTGTTTCCTTCTTTGGAAATGACTGCTGAGAGTGCACATCCGGAAGGAATTCTCACTTGACCTTCAGTTTTCATATATCATATACCTTCCTTTCAGAATAAATAGAAAAACAAAGGCGTCCATTTTAAGGGCAGAAAAAATTCTACTCTAAAAATGAACGCCTTTGCTCATATTCAATATATATACAGCGGATGGTAAGTTTTGTCAAGAGACAATAAATGAAGATATTTTACAAGCCTTTTTGAAATGTCAGTGATAGAATATCGTTAGCAAGGAGGGAAAGCACATGAAGAAAGAAACAAGAACCGTTGTTTATGATGACGAACTACGGCTCGAAGCCTATCGCTTTGAGGGAACCCAGCAGCCTTTTCCAAACCATTTTCATGAATACTATGTAATTGGATTTGTAGAGAGTGGAGAACGCTGCCTTTCCTGCAAAAATAATGAATATGCGATACAAAAGGGGAATGTCCTTCTTTTTAATCCCGGTGATAATCACGCCTGCGTCCAAAATGATGGCGGAACTTTAGATTATCGGGGATTTAACATTTCGATTTATGGAACAGCATTTTGCAGAACGCATTTATTTAGACCAGATATGCCGCTATGCAGGTCTTAGTAAATCCACCTTACTGAGAGCATTCACAAAATCAAAAGGTGTTACACCGTACAGTTATCTCGAAAATATCCGTATTGGAGAAGCAAAAAAATTGTTGGAGCAAGGTTTCCCGCCAATTGAGGCAGCAGTGCGAACAGGTTTTTCTGACCAGAGCCATTTCACAAATTACTTTAACCGCTTTATCGGTTTGTCTCCTGGAGTTTATCGGGAAATCTTTTTAGCCAAGAGCAGTGGGGAGGATAAATCAAATGGAAAATAGGAATAAAGCAGGGCATTTATGCGCCTTGCTTACGATCATCATTTGGGGAACAACTTTTATATCTACCAAAATCTTATTGGTGGATTTCCAGCCGGTGGAAATATTGTTTTTCCGTTTCGTTATGGGTCTGCTTGCTTTGCTCATTATTTATCCGCATCGCCTAAAAGCAACTACTAAAAGGCAAGAACTTACCTTTGCCCTGGCTGGTCTCTGCGGTATTTGTCTGTATTATCTTTTGGAGAATATCGCACTTACTTATACAATGGCTTCAAATGTGGGAGTTATTATTTCAGTAGCTCCATTCTTTACCGCCATTATGAGCCATCTGTTTTTGAAAGAAGAAGGTAAACTAAGAGCAAATTTCTTTATCGGATTTGTTGTTGCAATGATTGGTATTTTTCTGATCAGCTTCAATGGCTCAAAGTTGGAACTAAATCCTGTTGGGGACTTATTAGCTCTGTTGGCTGCGTTTGTTTGGGCATGTTATTCCATTCTGACAAAGAAAATCAGCAGCTATGGATATCATACCATTCTCACAACAAGACGAGTATTCTTTTACGGTATAGAAATCTGGAAAATCCTTTTTGTTTACAAGGCTAGCCTTTCAGTGATTTGTGGTTGCCCATTTAGAAAAGGAATTAAAAATTTGATGGGCAAACAGCTAAAAATGATAGCTTCCATGGAAAAAATAATCTGTATAGAAACTTAAAAGCTTATCAATAAATGCATGAAATTTGTTTCTCATAAGATGTTATCTCCTTTCTTGTTTTCTTGAGCCGAGTATATCGTATTAAGATATAAATTACTTGCCAAAATAGATAAAAAAGTAGACAAAAGTTGCGCATTCTTTGCGTATATATAAAAATACATATTATATATTAGCCAAATTATTTAAACGTGTTAGAAAAATCATCAAATGGATTTTTAGAAAAAATATTTAAGACATTCATAGGATTATATTATACCACAAAAACGTATAAAAAAGCCCCTATCCCATCAATAGGGCAGGGGAGTTGAAGTGACAGAGTCTTTTAATTGGATTTATTCCGGAACATACTGCTGCATATACACCATGTCCATCACAAGAATCTTCTGATTCTGAATATCAATTATCCCCTGTTCTTTTAAATTGTGTA
>CAUWLL010000006.1:0-88099 GCA_963559605.1 uncultured Lachnospiraceae bacterium | reverse complement strand
TGCGAGCTATTTTCATTCAAAAGTTCGACGAAAGTCGAACTTTCCTATAAAGCAAGCAAAAACAGAGCTGACACTTTATCAGCTTTTCAAAAAGCCATAAAACGTCAGCTCTGTTTCATATATTATATATCATTTAGTATATTTCTAAGGATTTTCTTTTATCCTTTTCTTTACAAACTGCTTAGTCTTAATTGTTACCGTTTTCTTCTTATTGCTTCCATCTACCGCATATACCGTGATCTTTACCTTCTTTCCTCTGCCTTTTTTATAAGTTGTCACTTTACCGGAGGAAGATACTTTCGCATACCTGGTATTACTGCTTTTCCACTTCATCTTTTTATTCGCGCCTTTCGAAGCAGAAACTTTCGCTTTGAGTTTCAAGCTCTTCCCTGCTTTCACTGACTTGGCGCCGGAGATAGAAACCTTTTTTACACTTCCTTTCATTACGGTGAACTTATAGCTCTTTTTCTTTCCGCTTCCGTCTTTTGCATAGGCAGTTATGGTTACTTTCTTTCCTCCTGCTTTCTTGGAGAATGTAACGTTTCCTTTCGAGTCAACCTTTGCAACCTTCTTGTTGCTGGACTTCCACTTTAAGCCCTTGTTACTTGCATAGGACGGTGAAATCTGTGCTGTCAGTTTCACTTTCTTCCCTGCCGCGATCTTCGTAGACGGTGCAGACAGTTTAATAGAGCTTACCATTCTTGGTTTTACTGTAAGCTTGATGGTTTTAGACGCTGCATTGTAAGTAGATGTTGCGCCTGCCCGAATGGTAATATTCGTTGTACCGGTTCCTTTGAGCGTAATCTTTCCATTGGATGCGATGGTTGCCACTTTCGGATTACTGCTTGTATAGGATAGCGCACCATCCCCTACTGTCCCTTTTGCTCCGACATAAAATGGTTTATCGCCAATCGTTTTCGTAACGTTGGAAGCAGAAATCACCTGATTTTTCTTCTGGGTTGGTTTTTCTTCCGGCTTAGGTTCCGGTTTGGGTTCTGGCGGAAGAACATCGGAAGAATATGTAATAGCAACCGTTACATTCATTCTTTCATTAGCATCCTCACTCCATTTTACATCAAACTCATACCCCGATGATTCTAACATTTCTGTTGACGGCAATGTCCAAATCCCCGTCTTCGGATTATAGCTTCCATCATCTACCTCTGTAATTCTCCCCAACAAAGCAGTCGGAAGTACTTGTTTCATATCAATCACTCGATTCCCGTTTTGTATCATCGATGTAAGGTTAATCTCTTGCCACTCACATAACAAATTTGTCAATTGTGACAAGCCACTTACGTCCAGATGCGTTAGCTGATTACTTCTACAATTTAAATCTTCTAAATTAGGAGCATCACTTACATCTAAGCTTGTTAACTTATTTCCATAGCAATCTATCTAATTCAGGCAATCCGCTTAGCTCTATATTCGTTAACTGATTACTAGAACAATCCAACATTTCTAACATCGGCAACTCGCTTACTTCCAAACTTTTCAACTTATTTCCCGAAAACCTCAGAAGCTCCAACGCAGGTAGTTCTTTTAATTCTATTTTTTCCAACTGATTGTCATAACAGTACAAATCTATTAATTGTGGCAAATTACTCACTTTCAGACTTGTCAATTCATTTTCTTCACACTCCAGATACTTTAGTTTTGGCAAATTCTCCACTTGCAAGCTATTCAATTGACCATCATAACATAGCAACATTGTTAACTCCGGCAAACCACTTATCTCTAAATTTGTCAACTTAGTCCCTGAACAAAACAAGTCTATTAAAGCTGTAAAATAATTAATTCCGGTTAAATCAGCAATTTTCCTATTGTCAATATCCATTTTCGTTACCGCAGCTATTTCCGCCTCTGATAATCCATCATCTCCATTTTCATCATACTGCTTTACAAATTCCCTAAAATTTGCATCCGGAAAATTTGTTTCATTAATCTCCACACCGGAAGTTGCTCCTTCCGTTCCCTTTTCGCTTGTGCTTTCTTCTACGGCCTTTGTTTCTACCTTTTCTGCATTACCTGTCTGCGCATAAGCTGTTCCGTTCATCACCAAACCAAGACACAAAGATAACGCCAGAATTTTCTTCATTCTTTTTTTCATCTGCTTTTCCCCCTATAATGTCTTAAATATCCGTTTCTACATCAGTTACTTTACCTTTACGGCTTTTGTTTTTGACCATCCTGAATATAGTTTCGTTGATTTTCCGTTGATTTTGACTGTTTTGTATGTCCGCACTCTTACATAATATTTCTTTTTGGATTTCAACTTACTGATAGTCTTGGACGTAGTCTTATATTTTTTTATAGTGCTTGTCTTAACGCCTTTTTTGAACTTCTTATTGATTGAATACTGCACTTGGTATCCGGTCACCTGTTTCGACTGTCTCTTCCACTTTACAATCATCTTTTTCTTTCCTGCTTTCACACCGGAAAGAGACGTTTTCTTTGGTAGGATCTGAAAAGTCTTCGTAATACTTCCACTATAATTCCCTCGGAACGTAACCTTCACACTGTACTGTCCCACATTTTCCTGCCGGAAGAATAAGAGACACTGTAATTATCGGAAGTAAGCGTCTTGCCTGTCGACGTTTTTATTTTGACTGTCGGTTTCTTCATTTTCCCATTGTAGGTATAAGTAGTTGCAGACAACGAATGCTTTGCTTTCCTTCCGATGTACAGGTTGCTTCCTCCTCTGTCGTATACTTACTGTCCCATACGTGTACTGTATTTTCCGGCTTAGCAGTGCCGTTATATTCCACTTTAATTCCGTTTTGTTTTGCATAATTGTCCGCATAGGAATGTTTCTTTGTTTTGATTATGACGTCCAACCCCCACAAATTTTCACTGCTGATTTTTTCACAGTCTCGGGGATTACAAGCGTCTTGATATTCTGGCATTCTGAAAAACCGATGGAGCCAAGAGTGGTTACTCCTTCGGGAATTTCGTACACCGTATTCGGATAGGAAGTTCCGCATACAATCAGTTCTTTTCCATCTGCCGAATACACAACGCCGCCATAACTGCTATATAGAGAATTGCCTTTTCCAACTTCTACCGTCTCCAGATTTGTCCCATAAAACAATTCTTTTGAAACCCTTGTCATATGGCTGCCAATGTAAATATATTTCAAATTGTCCCGTACATTCCGGTTAAAAATATCAAACTTATGATCCGAAGAATTTGCCGTCAGATCAAAATCCGCCTCATCACTCATGGTCAGTTTTTCTAGGTTACCGCATCCCGAAAGCATTCCGTCTAAGCCATGCCATTCATACGCATACTGTAAACTGCCAAGATGTACTTCTTTTAACTTTGTACAGTCGGAAAAGGCATACATTCCAATTACCTTTACAGTATTCGACAGTTTCACAGATTCAATTTTCGTATTTCCCGAAAACACTTGCGGCACAACAGCATATACCGTCTTTCCCTGCACACTTTCTGGAATGACAAGATTCTTCTCACTTCCGATATAACCTACCAGACACACTGTACCTTTTGATTCAGCATGTTCGTCTTCGTAAGGGTCAAACACAAATCCATCCTTTTCTATCTGTTCCGCATGAACGATCTGCACCTGACTGAAAACTGCTAAGCCTGCTACAAGGATCAAAGTTCCTAAAAGACATTTCAGTTTCTTCATCATGCCCCCCTTCTTTTGTTTTTCTACTTGATTTTAATTACTACCGTTTTCTTCTTGTTGCTTCCATCTACCGCAGATACCGTGATTTTTACTTTCTTTCCTCTTCCTTTTTATAAGTTGTCACCTTACTTTTTCATATTATCCGCCCCTTTCTCTTTATAATTTTAACTCTTGCAAATATTTTTATAAATATAGGTCAGCTTTACGGTCACGTTTTTTATCCCCTCTCCCTTACTGTCACCGTCCGATTACATAATATTTAACGCACTAAAAAAATGCTGCTTATCTGAGAAATAATTTCTGTTCAGATAAACAACATTTTCCTGTTATTGTTATGCTCTATTTCTTTTTTATAATTTGCTTTAAAATGGATAAGGTTTCTTCCGGGCTATAAATGCTTTTGTCATCCAATGATTGGAAATAATCCAGAAAGGCATTCAGAAGCCCCGGCTCTCGAATCTCCAGAAAAATTCTGTCTCCACGCGTTGTCGGAATGAGAAGATAGCCATCTTTTGGCGAGCTAAACAGACATATATCTGTTTCCGCCACCGGAACCTCCCCGCGCAGCATTCGATATTTCCCCAATTCACACTCTTTCATCAGCTTCTTAATCAGAAAAACTCTCGCATCATAATCCAACGGGCAACAAACGGACTCTGGAAGCTCTGACACCCGTCCGTCCCTGAGAAATCTCTCTATTCCAACTTACGAAAAAAGAAAGGTGGAATTGGTTTTCTCTATCATCTTCCCCGAAAATCTCAAATACTCTTCCGCTTTCTCTCTGATCACAGGCTGTGAAAGAAGCGCTTCTTTCAAGAGCCCGCCCAGTAGTTCCGGCGGCATCAGGGGCACAAGACATGCATCCGCTTGAAAACCGACGCCTCTACTGTTAATACTCACATCGGCAAATTTTTCTATTTGCTTTTCTAACGTATCCATTTTGCAAGCCATTAATACACTGTTCTGCTTTAGATTTTCAAATAACGTCTGCAAATATTGAATACTATTTTCTTCTGTCAGAAGCACCCCATAATTATCTTCCGATGAAAATGCAACTGCATAATCCGATGTAATGAGCATAGATGACCATAAATTAAACCTATTCTTATAGGAAGCAACGTTATCATAGTAACAATATGGTTTGTAACTGCATTTACACTGTACGAACATCGGAAGAATTCTTCTTAAACATTCCAGATTGTAGTCTTTATTCTCCGGCACAACGTCATTCGTATTACTCAGACAGAAAATATGCTCTATTTTTAAATAATTCCTTTTTACACCGGCTAAGAATAAAATATCCATAACATGCTCATTCTCCGGCTGCATAATTAAAGAGATTTTCCCGTCTTTTCTCTGCATTTCTGCATTAAGGACACAGTCAAGCAGATATTTCAACTGTCTTCCCCGAACAATTGTACCCCCCCCCCCTTAAAATTTGCTCATCTACGGTGACGGTCATGTATTCTTGCTCCAGAGGATTTTCTCTCATATTACATTCTTCCAATGAGAATGCTGTCAAGAAATTCTCCACACTTTTTCTTCTATAATAAGTCTCCGCTCCCATGACGGTAATCTGATATGCTTCTAACAGTCGTTTTTGCTCAACAGGCATTAACCTCATATATTCTGCCATACGGTTAACGTTCTCCTCGGAAGCCGGATTGCGTTTTCCATTCATTATCTTATACATATTGGAACAATCAATCTCACAATATTGAGCAAGCGCATATGCTTTCATGTTCTTTTCTTTCATGAACGATTTTAGAACTGTCGAAAACGGTGTCATAATGTATTACTCCTTATTCCCCTTTTTCTCACCATGCATTGTAATATCTTTTTATTTTACTCTCACTGCTTTTACGCCGGACCAGCCGGAATATTTCTTCGTTGTCTTTCCATTCACTTTCACGTTCTTATATGTCCGTACTCTCACATAATATTTTTTCTTAGACCTTACTCCGGTCACCGTCTTTTTCGACGCGCCGGCCTTCTTTATCGTCGTCGTTTTCTTTCCTTTTCGGAATTTCTTATCTGTAGAATACTGAACCTGATAACCGGAAATGGACTTTTGTTTCTTCCATTTCACAACAAACTTCTTCTTTCCTGCCTTCAAAGCGGAAATACTTGTCTTTTTCGGCGCTTTTGTTTTTGATTTTGTAACCGTGATCGTAACAGAGCCGACTTTACTGTTCCCGGACATCATAAATATTTTGGCTTTACCGGGTCCTACACCTGTAACTGTTCCATTGCTATTGACAGTGCAGACCTTTGTATTAGAACTTACAAACTTTATTCCTTTCGGTCTTCCGGATGGTTTTTCCCACAAACTGTAGGCGCTTTTGAACGTAAGCTTTGCCGACAGTTTCTTGCCTTCCTGCACCGTTTTGGCATTGTAAGACAAGGTAGGCTTTGCATACCGTCTGTCAAAGGGAATCACCGCGTCTACTGTCTTATTCTTATAAGCGCTTTGGGACACCGCTTGCTTCACCTCTCCGCCAAAGCACTGCACCCAATACTGCTCTCCGTTCAATGAAACAGCGCCGACTCCCACAGCCTCAAAGTCAGGATTCATAATATTGGCTCTGTGTCCCGGCGAATTCATCCAAGCCTCCATAACGTCAGACGGACTTCCCTGTCCTGCCGCTATGTTCTCACCCATCGTATAGTCTTGCGGAAAGACAGAAAAACACCCTTCGCCGTTTGGTCTCGTATGGTTAAAATAGAGCGTTAATTCTGCTCCTCTTTGCATGCCGGCCTTCAGAAGCCCTTTATCCATCTTCAATGGCGGAAGTTTTTTAGCCGCACGTTTTTTATTCATGATCTTCAAAACTTCAAAAGAATTGCTGTACTCATTCTTCACCTTTATGACTACAGAACCCATCTCCGCCGCTCTGGCTTCTTTCGCCGGAACAGCAAAACCTATGGAAACTGCCAATACCGCCATCAACAGACCGAATCTGATCTTTTTCCTAAACCCTCTCATAAAACCACCTTTACTTTCTTTGCATTTACACGTTAATTTCTGCTGTCATTCCAAGAAGCTCTTCCTTTTCCTCCAAGAGCGGACGGATCACGTCTCGCAGATAAGCCTCCACCTGGATCGGAGCGCGTCCTACATACTTCGCAGGATCCATGGTTTCTTTCAGTTCTTCAATGCTCAGACCAAACGCCGGATCTTCGGCGATCAGCTCCAAAAGGTTGTTGTCCATTCCTTTTTCTTTCACATTCCGTCCTGCTTCCATGGAAAGCTCACGGATTCTCTCGTGGAGTTCCTGTCTGTCTCCTCCTGCCTTTACCGCGTCCATCATAATATTCTCTGTCGCCATAAACGGAAGCTCTGACATAAGGCGTTTCTCTATCACCTTCGGATATACCACAAGTCCGTCCACAACGTTCAGACACAGATCCAAAATTCCGTCAATGGCAAGAAAGCCCTCTGGAACACTGAGACGCTTGTTGGCAGAATCATCCAGTGTTCTCTCAAACCACTGTGTCGCAGATGTAATGGCAGGATTTAATGCGTCGATCATCACATATCTGGAAAGAGAAGCTATCCGCTCACTTCTCATAGGATTTCTCTTATACGCCATAGCTGAAGAACCAATCTGTGTTTTCTCGAACGGCTCTTCTACCTCTTTCAAATGCTGTAACAGACGAATATCGTTGGAGAACTTATGCGCGCTGGCGGCAATGCCTGCAAGTACGTTCAGCACTCTTGTATCCACCTTGCGGGAATACGTCTGCCCGGACACCGGATAACACGCTTGAAATCCCATCTTCTCGGCGATCATAGGATCGATCTTGTCGATCTTCTCCTGATCCCCCTCGAAAAGCTCCAGGAAACTTGCCTGTGTTCCTGTTGTTCCTTTGGAACCCAGAAGTTTCAGACTGCCCTTTACATATTGCAGATCTTCTAAATCCATCAAAAATTCCTGCATCCACAGTGTCGCGCGTTTTCCTACTGTCGTAGGCTGCGCCGGCTGAAAGTGTGTAAATGCAAGGGTAGGAAGCGCCTTATGTTCTTCTGCGAATTTCGCAAGCTCGGCGATCACATTCACCAGCTTTCTCTGCACAAGCTCAAGCGCCTCTGACATCTGGATCATATCCGTATTATCGCCTACATAACAAGAGGTGGCTCCCAGATGGATGATCCCTTTTGCCTTGGGGCACTGCTGTCCGTATGCGTATACGTGAGACATTACATCATGGCGTACGATTTTCTCTCTCTCTTTTGCCACATCATAATTAATGTCGTCTGCGTGTGCTTTTAACTCGTCAATCTGTTCCTGTGTAATGGGAAGTCCCAGTTCCTTCTCTGTCTCTGCAAGAGCGATCCACAGCTTTCTCCACGTTCTGAACTTCTTATCCGGGGAAAAAATATACTGCATCTCCTTACTTGCATAACGCTCCGAAAGCGGGCTCTGGTATCTGTCATTTGTCATGGCAATTCTCCTATCTTCTACGTATTCTCATTATAATCTCTGTTGCCGGAGGGATGGCTTCATGCGGTGTACACTCGCGCTCCCCGGCATTTTAAGTATAATATAATCCATCCGCAAAATCAATTATTCGCTTGCCAGTTTTCCGAGAAACTCTTTCATTCTCGCATTCTCTGAGTGAAAGACCTCTTCCGGTGTCCCCTGCTCCGCAATAACTCCTCTGTCCATGAAGATGATCTGATCGGACACATTCTTTGCAAAATTCATCTCGTGGGTAACGATCACCATAGTCATATGCTCTGCCGCCAGATTTTTGATAACTTTTAATATTTCTCCCGTAAGCTCCGGATCTAAGGCAGATGTCGGCTCGTCAAAAAACAGAATGTCCGGTTTCATCGCCAATGCTCTGGCGATGGAAACTCTCTGCTGCTGACCGCCGGAAAGCTGAAACGGATAGGCATTCTCTTTGTCCTCGAGTCCCATTTTTTTCAAGAGTTCTCTTGCCTCCCGGTATACCTCGTCTTTCTTTCGTTTCTGCACTTTTATAGGCGCATCCGTAATATTTTTCATAACAGAAAAATGAGGAAACAGATTAAAATTCTGAAATACCAGTCCATAGGTACCGCCGTAGACAATCTCTCCGTTGTCCGGGCTTTCCAGTTTTGTGGCGCATCGAAGGAGGGTGGATTTGCCCGAACCGGACGGTCCGATGATCCCCAGCACTTCCCCTCGCTCTACCTTCAAGGAGATGTCCTTTAACACTTCCACATTACCGAAACTTTTCTTAATATGTTTCATCTCTAATAAGCTCATGACATTCCCTCCTATCGATAATAACTCATCTTCTTCTCCAGTCTCTCCATAACGACAGCTACAATAAAGTTAAACACATAGTAAAAAATTCCCGCAAACACAAACGGCAGCATGCTTACCTGTGAGGATGCCAGCGCCTTTGCCACGGTAAACATCTCCATAATACCGATCGTAAATGCAAGAGACGTATCCTTTACAAGGGTGATCGTTTCATTCGTCACAGACGGCAAGATGGTCTTGATCACCTGTGGCAGGATAATCCGCAGGAAGGTCTGGGATTTACTGTAGCCCAGGATCTGAGCCGCCTCGTACTGTCCTTTCGGCATTGCCTCGATACCGCCTCTATAGATCTCGGCAAAATACGCCGCATAGTTCAGGATAAACCCGATCGCTACTGCCGTATTCTTCCAGTTTGGAGAGTTGGGGATTCCGAAAATATAATAAGGGCCAAAATTAATGACCATAAGCTGTAAAATAAGCGGTGTTCCTCTCATGATCGATATGTAGACTTTCACGATATTTCGTATCACCGGATTTTTTGCCATACGTCCGAAAGACACCAAAAGCCCCAGCGGAAGGGAAAATATAAGCGTTACTACAAAAATAACCAACGATGTCAGGGCGCCTTCCCCTAATTTCATCAACATGATCTCGACTGCCATACACACATCTCCTCTTTGCGAAAAAATGGGCTATCTTAGGTAGACAGCCCGTTTTCTGTTTGTATTATTTTCTATATTATTTGCCCACGATCGTAATGTCTTCTTCAAACCACTTGGTAGAAATCTCTGCCATGGTTCCGTCAGCCGCCATTTCCTCTAATGCTTTCTGTACCTGATCGCGTACGGCTTCATTTCCTTTGGCAAATCCAATCCCGTATTCTTCTGCCGCGATTTCATAATCCAGAATTTCAAATTCGGCATCCCGGTTCGCGATCTGATAGGACGCTACTACGATGTCCATAGCCACAGCATCTGCCGCCCCGGATTCCAGATTCATAAATCCGGTATTATAATCCGGCACCACTTCCAGATTACCGAAAGTCCCTGTCAGCTCCTGATTGTCATTTAACGCCGCTTCTGCGGAAGAATCGATCTGAACATCCACTACTTTGCCTTCCAGATCTTTCTCTGATTTGATCCCGGCATCTTTTCTTACAACAAATACCTGACGGTTTTTGAGATATGGTTCAGACCATGTGTACTCGTCTTCTCTGCCGTTCATGGTGAACCCGTTCCAGATACAGTCTATGCCGCCGGAACCGATCTCTGCCTCTTTTGTCTCCCATGCAATGGGTTTCATCTCCAGCTTCCAGTCTAACCTCTTACATACTTCCGCTGCAAGCTCCAGATCAAATCCCGTAAACTCTCCGTCGTCTCCGACAAATCCCATTGGTGGAAAGTCCTGATCGAAGCCTACCGTAAAAGTATCTCCCGCCTTTTTCTCCGTATATTCTTTTTTCGCAGCCTTCTCTCCGTCTTTCCCGTCCTCTTCTTTGCTTCCGCATCCGGCAAGAACTGCTGTCGCCATCAGGGCAAATGTAAGTAGTAATGCAAGTCTCTTCTTCATATCTTCTTCCTCCTCATATGCATATTCACCGATTGGCACTTTATCATTTTACCAATTGATTACTTTACCATACTAAATTGCCCTGTTATAATAACACACCTTTTAAATCTTGTCAATCCTTCGGTATTCTTTTTTCCAGCTTTCCAGTTCTGAATCTTGTACGTCCATATCTACATTTCGCTGCACCTTTTTAAGCTCCTCTTTCAAAAGTGCATCCATGCTCAGATACTTCGGATTGCCCGAAAGCATTTTTACATAAGCCGCCTGAGGCATAAATCGGTAACAGCAATACACATAAGCTCTCAACATATCTTTGTCGTCGCAGAGCTTCCATCCTTCTTTGTATGCCGCCGCAGCCTCCTCGTACAAAAACATATTTCCATAGGCTGCTCCGAGACACCCGTAGATTTTTCCGTAAAATTCTTTTGTCACAGAGTGATCCCGCTCTGCACCTACAATGGATTGATACACCAGAATTGCCGACGCATATTCCTTCCGCCTCAAAAGGCTGTCGCCTTTATACTTGAGGCGCATCACGTCTTTCTGATTCTGAAGCTTCTCCAACAATCCTTGTATTTTATGAATTTCTGAAAGTCCATATATATCTGAACCCTGCAATACCGTAAGCACAAACTGCTCTACCGTACAGTTTTTCGCCAGCGCCTTCCTCAATAAATCTGACAGCTTTGTAAGCTCCAGTTCTTCTGCCAGCCACTCACAGAGCTGCTGATTCATTAACGTATGATCGATCAGATAAAGATTGTTGCAAATATAGTAGCACAGCTCTTCAATCGTATATATTTTCATATGGATCCTTGTGATCATATAAGGCTGTACGGCACGTTTTTTATGACATAGAATTAAACTGCCCATTGCTTCCTCCTAAGTGTATGATCTTTTCCGTCCGAAAATCCGTAGGCGCGAAAAATTCTCCGAATCCCACGTCTTTCAGAACCATCTTACATGTTTTTTCATCTAGGAAAAACACTTCGATCGATAGACGAAGGGAATAATCCTTTCTCGGTGTCAGCCCCTCTAAAGAGATTTTCTCCACCTGCATTTCGTCCCCTGTCAATGTCTCTATATGGACTTCAATATCCGAAGTATCCTCTAAGATCACTTCCCACTGTCCGTCTGCCTCATACCAATGTGTTCCCCAGGATACAATGGGATACCACCCCTCCTTGCCATTCACCCGCATACGAAGTGTGATCTGCTCTGTCATCCTGGTCTCGTCCAAATACACCGGACGCTCTTCATAGCCGTTGCATTTTCTCATGGAAGTATAGCAGGCGCCTTTACTGTACAGATTGTTGCCCTGAAACGCCCTTCTTCCGTTACACAGCATTTTCAGTGAATTGGGATACCATTCTTCTTCAAATCCTTCTCCGGTTAAATACACCGAAGAAACCACTTTCTTCTCAAATATATTCTGGATAAAGGACTGGAACCTCTCATCTGCGCTTTTTGCCTTTTCTTCATTCATGATCGGCGCCAATGCTTCAAATTCCGTAATGGCAGCGCTCGCCACCTCATCCACTGTCACAAACGTCTCCTGTCCCGTTGCGGTGTTTAATTTCCGAAGCATATATGCTCTGATTTTCTGACCGTCACAGAAAAATAACGCCGATTCATACTGCCACAGTTCCTTCGGCTGGTAAAACATATATTGACAAAAACTTTCCTTATAATCCTGCACCACGATATTCTTTTTCTCTACACCCAGCTGTCGTCCGATGCCTTTAAACAGTTTCGTCATATCCACATCGGTATACGGAACGGAGAACGTAATAAAGCGGATACTGGAAAATTCTTCCAATGTAAGCCCTACAAATTTTGCAAGGAGCCAGACTGCCTCATACACCTTCCCTGCCACATGCACCTTATCGCCGCGAAGGGCTTTTCCTAATAAGTCCTCCACCACAAGAGATGGATTCTTTTCCTGCAAGTATTTTGCCTCTTTTCCGTAAACCCAACGCCCTTTAAGATACCCCAGTATCAGAGGAACCTGATAGCGGTCCACCGAAGCCTCCAGCGTCTCCGGCTCGTCTTTTTTTTCATTATAATAACTGATCTGACAGCTTTTTTCGTTCATATCATAGCCAAGAATACTGTCTTTTATCATTACTGCGCTTCCTCTCTGAATCTCTTAATATGCCTGAAACATTTCCTCTGCCATCATCAGTTCTTCCTGATACTCCAACATGGCTTTCTTACGTCTTGCCGGCGTCATACGCACCATGGCGTTGATTTTTCCGTATTTGCCGTCCTTTTTCTTATGCTCACTGCGAAGAGTTTTCTTTTCTGTAGTAATGACCTCATTTTCTACAGTCTCTTCAAAATAGTAGTGCACCTCTTCGTCTGCATACAGTACAAACTGTCTGACGTAGAGATTCTCATACATAGGCGCTATCGTCTCCGACTGGTAACCCAGCGGTTCCCTTCCGTTTCGTCTGACTTTATAATACAGCTTCACTTTGCCGCCCGGCATTCCTGTATAAGAAATCATAGAACGGTCATAAATCTGCGCCTCTCTGAGCCATGCCGCCTTATAACGCATATAAAACGGAAACACCACCTGCTTTTCGGACATTTCCTTCAATACCTGATGGAGAACTGCCGCCATATCCGCAGAAAAGCGTTTACCGGAATAATATTTCAGCAGTGCGATCCTGCAAATGTCCGGCAGGTCTTCTTTCTGCTCACATTCATTTGCAATGATTTCAAATACTGTTTTTTTCAGTTCACGTCCTTGAACAACAAACGCTCTTGCCGTATAAGCCAAATATGCCTGCTTCAGCCGGAAATAAACATTTCCCGACACATAATAGTCCTCAAAGATCTCTTCTTCTTCAAACATATCTTCTGAAAACAGCATCTGTGTAATAATACGTTCGCTGATCTTATAAGACGGAATCCCGTATTTCTTCAAAACCCGCCACAATTTCTTCATGTCTCCGGTAGCTCCGCAGTAAAACTCTGCCAGATACAACAATGTCACTTTATCATACTGCTGCCGTCTGAACATTTCAAAACAAAGCCATGTCAGGAAATCATCCTCTGCATAATTATCCTCCCGGACTTTCCTGCTGCAAAGTTTAAACACATCCGGTTCTTCATACCTGTCAATCCCTTTTAACTGGAGATTCTCAATCGTCGGTTCTTCTTTTTCCCGCACCTCTTTCCATTTCCCCACAGACGCCCCGTACTCCTGGCACATCTCGAGGAAACGCGGTTCGTAAAACAGACGTTTTGTCTCGTAAGGAATAGAGTCTGTATAATAACGCCCTTCTATAGATTCCCAGATAATGCGGGATTCCTTGTCATACAGATAGACAATGGCAGGCTCGCCCTCTTTGTACGGGATCCTCTGACTTACCGTTCCGTCTTTTTCGATGATCAATACGCAGTTCATATTCGGAACCTTGGTGGACACAGAGTAGGAAAAACATATATCTCTCATTGCCTCCATGTGCTCCGGCGTCATCTCATCCTCCTTGCAGTACTTCTTATAAAGAATGCGCAGAGACTCCGTAATATGCCGTTTTAACAATTGCTCCATCGTAAAAGCGATCATCTGTTCCTTGTAAGCCTCATACATTTCCTCGCCGCCGACCTCGTACGTCAGGATGTTTGCATACAAATAAGCCGCCTTTTCATAATCCAGTGTATTTCCATGGCGGAAATAAAGAAGAATCGGTCTCGGAAGCGGACCTTTTACCTTCTCTGTATCTAATGTGATCATATAGTATTCGTATAACTGTGCAATTTTCAGTTCTTTGTCCACCGCCTTCTGATACCACGGGAAATACCTCTTCTGTGTTTTGTTTCCCTTGATCAGAAGCGTACAGATCGTATTCAGAATCATAGAATCCCCGTACAAAGCATAAATACGCTCCAAAATACGGAATAACTGTTCATTATACACTTTCTGCTGACTGGCAAAGTTCGCAATATATAACGCCAGTTCGTTTGTGATCAAACGGTATTTTGTTGCAAAATTAAGCACTTGCAGTTCGAATTTCCCAAGTTTCTTCAGAAGTGTCGGCTTCTCCTTATAACACAAGAACGACTCCAGATAAAACAGCACATTACAAAGTTCAAACTCAAACTGCTGCTCCAGAACCTCCAGCTTCTTATAAGGATTCCGGTATCTGGGTTCCAGATGAAGCAGCATATTCAAGAGCATCCAGGAGTCCTGATGTCTCATATAGGTTTTGCCTATCTCGTCCAATACCCGGTCTGTATGGCTGCTGTTTTTACGCACCAGCGCTGTAAGATACAGATAATAACAATTGGTAACCGGATCTTTTCCGATGGCAAACCGATTATAATTATAGTTTTCCAAGATCCACTTTGCATCTTCTACATTCTTACCGATCAGATAGATGTGCGCCTGTAAAAGCTGATACATTTCATTGTTCGGATCGATCTTTCGAATAGACGCTATCTTCTCCGATGCGCTCTCTACCCAATCCTCCAGTGAGATCCTGCCGCCGATATATCCTACATATTCTTTTAAAGCCTGCGCAAATAAAAGCTCCGGCACATGGTGCTCTTCCTCATAACGGATATTCTGCAATACTTCCACTTCATATTTTAGCGTTTCATAAGGAGTGATGAAACGGATCACCCCATAGTTCCGTCCGCTGTGCAAATACTCCGGACGCACCAGATATTCTACCTCATAGCTGTTTCCCACAAAGTCTTCGGTCGTAAGATCGGTTCTTACCGCCTTTAGAAAATCTCCATCTGTCTCAATATGGATCGGCATATATCCCCATGTATTTTTCATAAGCGTAATCATCGATTTGCTGGATTCCTGAATATCCTCAAACAGCATACCCTCCCCTTGAAGAGTAAGGAAAATACATTCTTTCTGCTTGATCCCCACCATGAACTCTTCCATTGCCTGATCTCCGAGAGACCATTTTCTCATATTGTCATAGAGATAAAAGATTCTTTCATTCTCGTATTTTAAAATGTCATAAAATTCTCTGGAGCGGAATAACCTTGCCGCCTCTGTAAAATCCTTGATCGCGAGCTTTTTAAAATCTTCGGTACTCTGCACTTTGCCATAGGTTGTCATAACATACGGTTTTTCAATAATTGCAGTAAAAGACAGCTCATATTCGCCGCCCGTACAGACCACCGTGAATTTTCCTTCTTCTACATGTCCGGGTCTTAACCCTCTTCCGTCATAAGTGAACTCAATTCTTGGATTTCTTCCCTCAAATCCCTGATCTTTAAAGTGAATACGAAAAGAAGACGGGTACACGATCCCCCGTATCTTGCTCTCATTATTGCTCTTTATTAAGAAACTTCCTCGGTATACTTCTCCTTCTCCTATGATCAACACCAGATTCGTTTCCTCAAACACGACTTCAGGTTTGACAAGTCTAAAGTCTCCCTTGGAAAATTTTTGAATCTTATTTTTCAAGACTGACACCTGCATCTTTCGTTGCTTTTTTTTGAAAACATACTATAATGAATTATAGCATTGTTTGAACATGAATGGCAATGGCGGAAACATAAAAACTCTAAATTATACATAATAAGGAGGGTAATCATGGAAAAAAAACCGGAATTTCACGGCAGTGACTTAGAGAAAATCGAACAATATTACCAAATCCCCAAGGAAGAGATCATTTGCTTCAGCGCAAATGTAAATCCCCTTGGCCTTTCAGAGAATGTCAAAAAAAGTCTGGCAGAAAATCTGGATATTATAAGCAAATATCCCGATCGGAACTATACAGATTTAAAAGCTGCCATCTGCGCCTACTGCGGCGCCGATCCCGCGCACATCGCTGTAGGAAACGGCTCTACAGAGTTGATTTCTCTTCTCATTTCCCAGCGTATGCCCGAGAAAGCGCTCATCCTCGGTCCTACTTACTCGGAATATGCCAGAGAGCTCTCCCTGTCCGGCAGCAAACTGGAATACTATAACTTAAAGGAAGCGGATGATTTTGTCCTGGACGTTTCCTACTTTATCCGGGCGCTTTCGGAAGATACGGACCTTGTCATTTTATGTAACCCCAACAATCCTACCTCCTCTGCTCTTTCTGCCAACGCCATCGCAGAAATTTTAGAGGCGTGTAAAAAAAGGGACATCTTTGTAATGATCGATGAAACCTACGCAGAATTTGCCCCTGACATTTCCGAAATCACAGCCATTCCACTGGCGAAACGCTACGATAATCTCATGGTCATCCGGGGAGTTTCCAAATTCTTCGCCGCTCCCGGACTTCGCTTTGGTTACGGAATCACAAGCAACGATACCTTTTTAAAATCCCTGCTTGAGCGTCAGAATCCATGGAGCCTGAATTCCATCGGTGCATTTGCCGGAGAACTTATGCTCTCTGACAAAGACTATATCCAAAAAACCCGAAGCCTCATTCTCTCCGAACGAGACAAAATGTACGAAAGATTATCGGCGCTTCCGCAGTATAAGCCATACAAGGCATACGGTAACTTTATCTTAGTAAAACTTTTAAAAGAACACGTTACTTCTTTCGATGTATTCGAACGGGCAATAAAAGACCGGCTAATGATCCGGGACTGTTCGTCTTTCCGGGCATTAGCCGGTGAATATATCCGTTTCTGTATCATGAATCCGGAAGATAACACACGCCTTTTGGATGTTTTATCTAAAATTTAGCAGGATTACACCGTCTCATTTAAATAGATGTCAGAAAGAGGGATGATTTTCATCATCTCTTTTTTCATGCGCTCCGACATTATCACTCCATCCTCTTCACACACCTTATCTACAGACTTTGCTCCAAAGATCAGGCTTGCAAGCGAGGCAATGGTCAATGTCCCCTCGCTGTTTCCAGGTTTCCCCTCCATCAACATCGCTCCTGAAAACTCTGTTCCGGTTAATACCACACACCGATTGTTCTCTTGGATGATGGGGTCGGTGATCTGAAAACATACAGCCGTCAGGCTTTCCAGACTTAAAGACATCAACATCCTGCGCACGTCTACGATCCGCACCATAATCTTAGGACTTTCCTCTCCTTCTTTATCATCCGGCACATAAGGAAGACAGTCGGTGATCTGGCCTTTTGTCCGTCTCACATAAAGCGTTCCTCCGTCACTTGCATATTCTTTGATAAGACGCTCATAATAGGCGCTGTCGCGAAGGGCATAGACCTGATAATGCTTCCTCAGATACTCATTTGCAAAAGCCGCCAGCTCCGGGCAGTCTGTCTCTGTCGCAGGGTGTATCTCCCCATCCGGTATCCGCAGAGACATTTCCGAAGAGTCCCCGGTACACTGCCCGGATTTTGGATCATAAAACCGCCTCTTCTGTTGATACACCGTCCGAAAATCATGCGGCAGATAGATTGCTTCTGCCGCCGGCATAAGAAATGTAAAACTTTCTCCATTGTGATACATGTCCTTCAGCGCCTTTTTTATCAGGGCTTTCATATACCCTCTTTTCCGATACGCTTCCTGCGTCGCCACTGCCACAATATAATGTGCCTGTTTCTCTGTTCCATTTACCATTAGGCAATAAGGATTCAAATGAAGCATGGAACGGATAGCCCCATCTTCTTCCAGCACATACATCTGATTATCTTTCGTTTTTTCCGTATAATAATAATCTACAAAAGATTTGCTGTCCTCCTCGAAGATTTCTTCATAAAGCAATCTTGTAGAACTGTGCTCTCCCAAATCTAATCTGCGAATTTTCATAGTATTCCCTTTCTGCATCGCTGTTACCAAAGAACAGGAAATGTATTTCCTATTGTATGACAAAAGCTCCCGCAGGAGCTTTTATTTCTCGCCGGCATGAGGACATCCCCCGCACCCGGCACACCCTTTTGTTTCATCCGGTCCTACCGCATAGCTGTAATTTTCAACTGTCTCAAGACAGACAATTGCCTGAGAAGAAATACCCTCACCTGTTCCGGTAAACCCAAGCCCCTCCTCGGTAGTTGCTTTGATATTGATCCGATTTACATCAATCCGAAGAGCCTCGGCAACATTCTTACGCATCTGCCGGATGTGCGGCGCCATCTTCGGTTTCTGGGCAATGATCGTAGCGTCTATATTCCCTACCACATAGAGTTCTTTCTCGATCAACTCCCCTACGTGTTCCAGAAGCTTCATACTGGAAGCGCCCTTATATGCCGGATCTGTATCCGGAAAATGTGTTCCAATATCTCCAAGGGCAGCCGCTCCCAGAAGTGCATCCATAATCGCATGAAGCAGTACGTCTGCATCCGAATGTCCCAAAAGTCCTCTCTCATACGGAATCTTGACACCGCCTAAGATCAAGTCTCGGTTCTCTGTTAATTTGTGGACGTCATATCCCATTCCAACACGCATGGATCAATCCTCCTCTTTGGTAGTCTGCTCGTTTTCTTTCTCTTCTATCCCGGAAATTTCCTCCTCTGCGTCTTCCCGGTCAGACATAGTATCCGTGTCATCGGCATAATCTATGTCGTCGGGATCGTCATACTCGTGTTTTGCCGCCTTGAGCCCCATAAGCATACACCACAATCCAAAGACTACGAAAAACAGTCCGGCTGCCGCGAAGCCTATATAATGCTCCGGTTTTTCTGATAATACGTCTTTCAGCAATCCAGCACCAGTATATGCCAGATAGCCCCCGGCAATGATTCTTAAAAACACTCGGCCTTTGCTCATCGTGTCGTCCTCCTTATTCTGTCAAATAGAAGGCGTCTATCTTCTCTCTTCGCTCCATTCAAGAATCGTTCCTGAATTTGCATCAATCTCGAAATCATACTCCTTCTGGTCATATATAATATCACCTTCATACCGGTATTGTCCATCATCTGTGTCAAATTCAATGTGAATATCTTTCTCCGTAGCTCCCGGAACTCGTTTCAGAGCGATGGCGATCGCTTCCTCCTGGCTTACTTTCACATTGGCATTGTTGGTATTATTGGTCTGATCATTGCTCGTCTGGTTTTGCTGTGCATTGTCATTTGTCTTTGTATCATCTGTCTGATTTTCCTGTACACCGGCATTTCCCTGCGTATCATCCGTCTGATCTTGCTGAGCGGTATTATCGGTATTATATGGAACAGCTTCCACCGGCACCTGCTCATTCTCAGCGCTTAAAATCTTTCCGTCTTCTGCTGCTACTTCATAGTCATATTCCACTCCCGCCGCATCAAACTGGATCTCGTACACCTTTCCTCCATCATCTCTGTCCTCGGACACTCTCAATCTGGTCGTATCGTTTTCATGGACTCCGGCATCGGAAAGCGCGATCTCTAACGCCTCATCTTTTCCAATATCTTTGCCGCCTCCTGCTGCTCCACATCCGGTAACTACTGCTGCTGTCATCATCGCTGCCATTGCTAAAACTACTGATTTTTTCATATTTTACATCCTCTCTTTCGTTTCGTTTTGTGATTATGTTTTCTTTGTTGTTATTAATATATAACCCAAACATTAAAGAAAGATTAAAAATCAGATGAAAATTAAAAAAAATTATATTTATATGGGAATCTCAAATTCAAACCGTGTTCCCACGCCAAACTCACTCTCTACATGGATTTCTCCGCCATGCGCCTCGACGATCCATTTGACCATAGGAAGTCCGAGCCCGGATCGTTCTGCTCCTGTTCTGGACGTATCTGCCCGATAGAACCGTTTCCATATTTGCTCCAGTTGTTCCGGTGTCATCCCCACACCGTCATCCTCCACACTTCCCACCAGCGCTTCCTTTCGGCGCTCAAGTTCTACTTTCACAATCCCCCGTTCTTTTCCATAATACACCGCATTATCCAGAAGATTTACCAAAAGACGGATATACAGCGTCTCATCTACCTCCCCGTAAACATCCGGTTCAATCTGTGTTTGAAAAATCCGCGGCGTATCGTTTTCTTCTGCAAGAAGCTTTTGCTCCTCCACTGCCATCTCCGTCAATTCACTGATGTTCAGCCGTTCCTTATGAATCTTTTGCCTTCCTTCTTCTACTCTGGACAGAAATAAAAGTTCCCCTATCATTTTTGACATATTTCCAGCTTTCCTCTGGATCAAACGTACCTGCTCTGCCTGCTTTGGGCTAAGCGTCTCATCCTCCGACAAAACGCTGCACTGCGCCAGGATTACGCTTACCGGAGTACGAAGCTCATGGGAGACGTCCGAAGTAAACTGCTTCTCCCTTTTAAATACTCGTTCCAGCTCCTCCAGCATATCGTCGAAGGTCTCCGCCAGCGTATATATCTCATCTTTTTTCCCTTCCCCTGCGAATCCGATGCGTCTGGAAAGGTTGGCATCTTTTCGTATCTGCCTTACAGTATTAGTGATCTCTTTCACCGGAGACAATGTTCTGCTGGTAAAATAATACCCTGCCAGTATCGTTATCAAAAGTATCATTGGAAGTGAAAGCAATGCAAAGCGAAGCGTAATATAAAAGTCTTCCTCTGCTTCTGTAATAGATGTGATCCCCCTTATATATACGGTATCTTCTTGAGATAAGCGAAAAGACAGATCGTAAACATACCACTTTTTCTCCTGCTCTTTCATCTGACGTATATTTCCATCCTCAAACGGAGGTCTTTGGTCAAATCCGTAAGGAATCTTACCATAGAGAAAATATCCGTCTCTATCATACAGGGACAGGTAGATGTTCTCTTCCACCGAATAAAACCCGGAATCTACCCGAATCTCTCCTTCTCTCACAGACAGCTCTTCCAGACTCTCCTGAACTTCCTTTTCCAGCTTTGCCCTGGTAGAGGTCAATACTTCCCGGCTGCTCAGGGAAAACAAAATAAGAAGCGCTGCTAACGTCAAAATCGTCATAAAAAATGTGTAAAGCAATGTAATCCTTAATTTTATCGTTAATTTTCTCATGCATCCACCTTCAATACATACCCTGCGCCTCTTACTGTATGTATCAGTTTTTTCTCATGTCCGTCGTCAATCTTCTTTCTAAGATAACGAATATACACGTCAATTACATTAGAGCCCCCTGCATAATCATAACTCCACAAATGCTCCTCCAATTTATCTCTGGACAACACAAGCCCCATATTTTGCATCATGTATCTGAGGAGAGCAAACTCTTTTCCTGAGAGTTTAATCTCCTCTCCTGCACGTGTCACTTTATGCGTGGACAGACACAGCTTCAAATCTCCCGCCTCATAACAGTCTTTCGGCGTTTCTCCCGGACTTCGAAGGAGCACTCTTATTCTTGCCAAAAGCTCTTCCAGCGCAAAAGGTTTCACAAGATAATCATTCGCTCCGGCATCCAGTCCGGTCACACGATCCTCCACCCGGTCTTTTGCTGTCAGCAAAATCACAGGCGTGTTATTATTTTTCTTTCTCATTTCCCGAAGCACACAAAGCCCATCCATGATCGGCATCATAATATCCAACACTACCGCATCATATCCGGCGCTCTCTACATACGCCAGCGCCTCCTCTCCGTCAAAACAAGAATCCACACTGTAATGTTCCTTTCTCAATCTGTCCGCTATGATCTGATTCAAGTCTTTCTCATCTTCTGCTACCAGAATACGCATATTACCATCTCCTTTTGCTTTCCAGTATACGAAAACAATTTGCCCTTGTAAAGACAAACAAAAACAGGTATTTTGACTTCTCAAAAAAAACTTGAATTTTTTTTCAAAAAAGTGTTGACATTTTGTCAAAAATAATAGTATAATAGCAAAGCGAGTTCGGGATACGGATTCAACAATATGGGATCATAGCTCAGCTGGGAGAGCACCTGCCTTACAAGCAGGGGGTCATAGGTTCGAGCCCTATTGGTCCCATTTACGACTGATTTATAAGTCGTAGCCATATATGGCGGGATAGCTCAGTTGGCTAGAGCACACGGTTCATACCCGTGGTGTCGCTGGTTCAAATCCAGTTCCCGCTACTTAAGAAGCTTGTGTTTACAAGCTTTTTTTGTTTTGTAATTTTATTCTGTAACAGGAAATCGCTCTTAATATTCCTATTACAGAAAAAAGCGTTCCCTGCCGTGTAAACCTTTACACAGCAGGGAACCTCCTTTTATATAGTAGTTTTAAGCATTATCCTCTTTATAATATCCCTACACGATTCCCTGAGCAGTCATTGCATCTACGACTTTCTCAAATCCTGCAATATTTGCTCCTGCCACATAGTTTCCTTCCATGCCATAGCGTTTTGCCGCAGCATCTACATTGTGGCAGATATTTACCATAATTCCTTTAAGCTTGCTGTCTACTTCCTCAAAAGACCAGCTTAAGCGCTCGCTGTTCTGCGACATCTCAAGAGCAGATGTAGCAACGCCGCCAGCGTTAGAAGCCTTACCCGGAGCAAACATTACGCCATTTGCCTGAAGATATTCGGTAGCTTCCATTGTTGTAGGCATGTTGGCACCTTCTGCCACAACTTTACAGCCATTAGCCACAAGTGTTTTTGCATCCTCTAATAAAAGCTCATTCTGTGTTGCACATGGCAGCGCAATATCTACTTTCGCCGTCCATACGCCGCGTCCTTCATGGTACTCAGAATTCGGACGATAATTCTTATACTCGGTAAGTCTTGCACGCTTTACTTCTTTGATTTCTTTTAATGCCTCAACGTCAATTCCCTCCGGATCGTATACCCATCCGTTAGAATCACTGACAGTCACAACTTTAGCGCCTAATTGCTGCGCTTTCTCTGTGGCATAGATCGCCACATTTCCGGAACCGGAAACTGCAACTGTCTTTCCTGCCAGCTCCTGACCGTTTATTTTAAGCATCTCCTCTGTGAAATACAGAAGTCCGTAGCCCGTAGCCTCTTTTCTTGCAAGAGAACCGCCGTAGCTCAATCCCTTTCCTGTAAGTACACCCTCATATACGCCGCGGATTCTCTTGTACTGCCCGAACAGATAACCGATTTCTCTTGCGCCTGTTCCAATATCACCGGCAGGAACGTCTGTATCTGCCCCAATATATTTGCAAAGCTCTGTCATAAAGCTCTGGCAAAACGCCATAACTTCTCTGTCTGATTTGCCTTTCGGATCAAAATCAGAACCACCCTTACCGCCTCCGATCGGAAGTCCGGTCAAGGAATTTTTAAACACCTGCTCAAAACCTAAGAACTTGATAATTCCAAGATTTACAGATGGATGGAGACGCAGTCCTCCTTTATATGGTCCGATGGCACTGTTAAACTGTACACGGTAACCGGTGTTCACCTGAACGTTTCCATTGTCATCTACCCACGGCACCCGGAATTTAAACTGTCTCTCCGGTTCCACGATTCTCTCTAAGAGGGCATCTTTTCTGAACTTCTCCTCGTTAGCCTCTACTACAACCCGCAAAGACTCAAGCACTTCCTTAACTGCCTGATGGAACTCCGGCTCTGCAGGATTCTTCGCTACCACTCTTTCCAGAACTTCATCTACATATGACATAACTTTTACCTCCTAATGCTGCTTTTTACTTTCACTGTTTAATATTGTAAAGTATTTTTATTCATAACACAAGTTTTTTTTGATAAAAAAGCGCATTTTTTGCAACTTTCTTTCGCAGCTCTTGCAAGTAACATGATTTTTTCATGATTTATGTTGATTTATTTTATCTTACTTGCAGTAACCGTTTCCGAAAATTGCAAGCACTTTTTAATTGAGGACGTAGCAAAGTTGAACTTTACTACGTCCTCAATTAATTATTTAAAATATTTCACACCTGACTCAAAAATCTTCAAATCCTGCTCACCGTAGATGTTTTTCGCTACGCTTCTTGCCCGTCTCTCGGAATGTGCCATTTTACCGAACACACGTCCATCCGGACTTGTAATACCCTCGATCGCGCAGTAAGAACCGTTCACATTCCATTCTTCGCTCATGGTGATATTTCCTTCCGAATCACAATACTGAGTTGCCACCTGTCCGTTGGCAAAGAGTTTATCTAACCACTCTTTATTTGCCACGAAACGACCTTCTCCGTGAGATGCCGGATTAGTATATACGCCGCCAAGCTCTGCACCCTGAAGCCATGGGGATTTGTTCGTCACAACTTTGGTATATACCATCTTGGAAATGTGGCGTCCGATAGTGTTATAGGTAAGTGTTGGAGAATCTGCATTCTGTCCGGTGATCTCACCGTTTGAAACTAATCCTAATTTAATCAGCGCCTGGAAACCGTTACATACGCCAAGCACCAGTCCGTCACGCTCGTTTAAGAGTTTCTCTACAGCTTCTTTCATCTTCGCATTCTGGAACGCGGTTGCAAAGAATTTTGCAGATCCATCCGGCTCGTCACCGGCAGAGAATCCTCCCGGGAACATAATGATCTGTGACTCACTGATGGCTTTTTCAAACACATTTACAGAATCTAATATGTCCTGAGCATTCATATTTTTAAACACTTTTACTATTGTCTTTGCTCCGGCTCTCTCAAATGCCTTCTTACTGTCGAACTCGCAGTTTGTTCCGGGGAATACCGGAATAAATACGGTCGGCTGTGCAATTTTATGCGTACAGATATGGATGTCGGAAGTGTTGTATACTCCCCGCTCGATCACCTCTTCCTGTCCTGCTGCACCGGAGTTAGTCGGAAATACTTTTTCCAAAGTTCCTTTCCACGCTTCCTCTGCCTCTGAAAGCGCAATCTCTACATTTCCATAAGAGAATACGGCATCGTCTGTCACTTCACCGATTACTGTATAGGTAATAGCAAGCTCTCCGACCTTATCTGCCGGAACCTCTGCGATAATATCTCCGAATGCAGGAGCAAATGCATCTCTTGCATCCATATTATGCTCTAATTTCACACCCATGCGGTTACCGAATGCCATCTTGCTGACTGCTGAAATGACGCCGTGTCTGTCAAGGGCATATGCAGATACGATCCTTCCGGCTCTGATGTCCTCCGTAAATTTCCCATACTGATCCATCACTTCTTCGTATTTCGGAACCTCATACTCATCTGTCGGGATACGAAGCCATACTAACTTATTTCCAGCCTCTTTCAGTTCCGGTGTAATAATATCTTTCTCAGTTGCAATATCTACGGCAAAAGACACTAAGGTAGGCGGTACATCAATATCCTCAAAGGTACCGGACATACTGTCTTTTCCACCGATAGATGGCAAACCAAATCCAAGCTGGGCATTATATGCGCCGAGAAGCGCCGCAAACGGCTGACTCCATCTGTGCGGGTCTTCTGTCATACGACGGAAATACTCTTGGAAAGTAAAGCGGATCTTACTATAGTCTCCGCCTGCCGCCACAATTTTTGCCACAGACTCCGTCACCGCATAGATTGCTCCATGGTATGGACTCCAGCTGGAAAGATACGGATCAAAACCATAACTCATCATGGATACCGTATCGCAGTCCCCGGTCAGCACTGGGAGTTTTGCTACCATTGCCTGAGTCTCTGTCATCTGATATTTTCCGCCATGAGGCATGAATACAGAAGATGCACCGATGGAACCGTCAAACATCTCCACAAGACCTTTCTGGGAACATACATTTAAGTCTTTTAATACGGAAAGCCACTGCTCTCTCACGTCTTTTACTTCTGCTCTTGTAAGAATGGTATCCTTACGATTTGGAATATCCACTGCTACAGTTGTCTCTTGATGCGCACCGTTGGTATCCAAAAATGCACGGGACAGATTCACGATCTCTCTTCCTCTCCAGGAAAGCACTAATCGCGGAGACTCTGTTACAACTGCAACTTCCACAGCTTCCAAATTCTCCTCTTTCGCATAGCCCATGAACTTGGCAACATCCTTCGGATCAACTACTACAGCCATACGCTCCTGAGACTCGGAAATGGCAATCTCCGTACCATCCAGTCCTGCATATTTCTTCGGCACTTTGTCAAGATCTACTTTCAATCCATCCGCCAGTTCTCCGATGGCAACGGAAACACCGCCGGCTCCGAAATCGTTACATTTCTTAATTAATTTACTTACTTCCTCTCTTCTAAAGAGTCTCTGGATCTTACGCTCTGTCGGCGGATTTCCTTTCTGTACTTCTGCACCGCAAGTCTCTATAGATTCTTCTGTATGCACCTTGGAAGAACCGGTAGCTCCGCCGCAGCCATCACGCCCGGTACGTCCTCCAAGTAAAATGATAATGTCTCCCGGATCGGAAGTCTCACGAATGACCGCACGTCTCGGCGCTGCTCCTAAAACCGCGCCTATCTCCATACGTTTTGCCACATAATTCGGGTGATAAATTTCTTTTACGGCACCTGTTGCAAGTCCGATTTGGTTACCATAAGAACTGTAACCGTGGGCCGCCTCGCGAACCAGTTTCTTCTGTGGCAGTTTTCCTTTCATAGTATCTTTTACAGATACCGTCGGATCTGCAGCTCCGGTCACACGCATTGCCTGATATACATAAGTACGTCCGGAAAGCGGATCTCGGATCGCTCCGCCAAGACAGGTAGCGGCTCCGCCAAACGGCTCAATCTCTGTAGGATGGTTGTGTGTTTCATTTTTAAAGTTCACTAACCACTCTTCTTCTACGCCGTCTACTTTAATCGGCACAACAATACTACATGCGTTAATCTCGTCTGATTCTTCCTGATCTTCTAATTTTCCTTCTTTTTTCAGCTTCCGCATTGCCATCAACGCAAGATCCATCAGACAGACAAATTTATCCTCTCTGCCTTTGAAGATCTCACTGTGATCTGCGAGGTACTGTTTATAAGTCTCTTCTATAGGCGCTCTGTAATCCCCTTCACCGAATGTCACATCTGTAAGCTCTGTAGAGAATGTCGTATGACGACAGTGATCTGACCAGTAAGTGTCCAGCACACGGATCTCTGTCATGGAAGGGTCTCTATGCTCCTCTCCTTTAAAATAATTCTGAATATGCCGGAAATCTTTAAAAGTCATGGCAAGTCCTAACGAATCATATAATTCTTTCAACTGATCCTCTGCCATGTCCTGAAAACCGTCAAAGATAATAACATCTTCCGGCTCATCAAATACCGTCACCAATGTTTCCGGTTTCTCCATGCCTGTCTCTCTGGAATCTACCGGATTGATGCAGTGGTTCTTCACCGCTTCAAATTCTTCGTCAGAAATCGGCGCGTCTTTTCCTACGATCACATAAGTAATCGCAGTCTTGATCACCGGCTGCTCGTCCTCTTTAATGAACTGGATACACTGAACTGCAGAATCTGCTCTCTGATCAAATTGTCCAGGAAGGAACTCTACAGAAAACACTCTGCTGTTTGCCTCTGTCTCAAAAGTCTCTCTATAAAGTATATCTACCGGCGGCTCAGAAAAGATACCGTTACATGCTTTTTCAAACGTCTCATCGGAAACATTTTCCACGTCATAACGAATCAGCACACGAACATCTGCCACGTCCTGAATCCCAAGATAATTCTTGATCTCACTCTTAAGATCGGCTGCCTGCACGCCAAAACCTGATTTTTTTTCTACGTATACTCGCTTAACACTGCTCATACATCTTCCTCCAATTTTATGAATCCTGTGATTTGCTGGTTACATTTTAACACATTTCTCTTCATTAGTACAATTAATATAAATAAATATTTTCATAATTTGAACTTATTAATGAACCTGCCGTATATCCGCATCGTTTTTTTGATTATTTACTTTACGCTCTCCCAAAAGCTTCCACAGAAACAGCAGTCCCCATACAGCAAACAGAAGCCCTGCAAATACTGTTGCGATCCTGGCTGCCATATCCGAGAAAAATCCTTCCGGCAGCATGCGGATCATATAATCGGTAGCAGGATCGAAAAGCCAAAGTTCGTTTGTAAAAAATATTTTGTGAAAAATTGTAAAACAGGCTGTAAAATCAATAAAAAACGCTGTTCCCAATACTGCCAGCACACCCAAAAACACGCACAGTGCAACCGAATAAGCCCGGAACAAAAGTCTCCTAAGTTCTGCCTTTTTTAACACAAGAATAAGCAATATCATTACTGCCCCTGTCCATACGATATTTCGGATTTTTAACCCTCCCAGAAACAGATGTTTTACGTCTTCCATATGAAGTCTGTCCTGTTCATTAAAAAAATCCTGTTCTCTGCCGTCCACATTTGTCACAATCGAAAGTTTGTCCTCTTTCCCGATCAGATAATCCATCATATAGTCCGTAACATCCATAACGTCCTCTATGTCCATGCCCAGAGTCTCTGTCACCTTATATTTCTCGTATTCCTTCTGATAAAACCGATAGCCGGGATCTCCGTAAACAGCGATCTGAACACTGGTTATCAGTATGCCGATAACCAGAAGAAACATAGAACATACAGCGAATACATTCTGCGATCTCTTCACCCTAATTCCCTCCGCCTGTTGATCATATACATCTATTGTATCACGTCGCCGTTGGCTCCGTAAGTTTCATTATACCATATTATCAGTTGTAATTCACTTCCTTTTGCCTTATAATATGAATTAGTTTTATAAGGAGGACTTATCATGGACATTAACTATGAATTATATAAAGTATTTTATTATGTAGCTTCTACGCTCAGTTTTTCCGAAGCCGCAGGCAGACTTTACATTTCCCAGTCGGCTGTGAGCCAGTCTGTCAAAACTCTGGAAAAAAAACTCGGACAAACATTATTTATACGAAGCACGAAAAAAGTACAGCTCACCCCGGAGGGAGAGATTCTCCTGCGCCATATAGAACCTGCCGTGAATTTAATCGGCAGGGGTGAAGCACAGCTTATGGATACTTCCGCAGGCGGCGGTCAACTTCGCATCGGCGCAAGCGATACCATTTGCCGCTATTTTTTAGTCCCTTATCTAGAGAAGTTTCACAAAGCCTTCCCCGGCGCACACATTAAAGTAACCAATGCTACTTCTATCCGGTGTGTGGAGCTGCTGAAAACCGGACAAGTGGATTTAATTGTTGTCAACTATCCGAATGCCTACCTCGGAAATATTTCTTCCGTAAAAAGGATTCAATCGTTCCAGGATGTGTTTATTGCAAATGAAGCATTTTCAGAATTAAAAGGCAAAAAACTGACTTACAAACAATTATTGAACTATCCCATTTTAATGCTAGACAAACAAAGCACCACCAGCGAGTTCCTGCATTCTTTATTTCAGCAACACCAGCTAGATCTTGTACCAGAAGCAGAACTTAGCAGTAATGATCTGCTCATCGATCTTGCAAAAATCGGTCTCGGACTTGCATTCATCCCGGACTACTGCCTTAACCGAGATGCAGACAATCTGTTTGTCGTGGAAATGAAAGAAAAATTACCTTCCAGAGAGCTGGCAGTGGCATATAACGGCCACCATCCAGTCTCCGGGGCTATGGAAGAATTTTTGAGTTATTTTGAATAAAAGAAAAGATTGTGCCAAATTACACATTCGGCACAATCTTTTCTTTTATCTCCGACGCTTTACCACACAGTGTTCCCTGTACCATCTCCGGCTTTCCACCACCTCTGCCGGAAAAAGCTTCATTTAGCTTTTTGGAGATCGGACGCACGTCCTCACTTCTGCTTCCAATCACATAACGGTATCCTGCTTCGTCCGTTCCCACAAACACCGCGCAGACTTTCGCACCTCTGTCCAAAAGCAGATTCATAAGCTCTCTTGGCGCGTTGCCGGAAAGCTCTGCATCAAACACAACTGTAATTTCTTCATCAATAACAATATCCTGCGCCTGAAACGCAAGTAATTTCTGTTGAAGCAAAGCATTTTTTCCTTTTAAGGACTGCTGTTCGTTCTTCAAATGCTTCACTGCTTCTGAAACTTCCGGTTCTTTTGCACACAAAAGCGCGGAAATCTCTTTCACATTGTCCTCTTTCTTATCGTAATCCCGAAGCGCTCTCGCACCGCACAGCATAGTAATCCGCTCGCCACCCTTATAGTTTATCATGTTGACCAGCTTGATCAGTCCGATTTCTCCGGTCTTTTTCACATGCGGCGCACAACAGGCACATATATCATATCCCGGTATAGTTACAATACGGACCTGACCTTCGATTTCGATTTTACTACGGTAGTCCAAATCTTTTAATACCTCTTTGGAAGGATAATCCACCTCAATATCCAGATTCTTCCATACCGCACAATTTGCCTCAAACTCAAGCTCTTTTAATTCTTCTTTCGTGATCGGGCCGTCAAAATCCATCGTACAATAGTCGCTTCCCAGATGGAAGCCAACGTTATGATAACCGAACCTTTTCTTCACAAGTCCGGACACAATATGCTCTCCGGTATGCTGCTGCATTTTCTCAAAACGCTCGTCCCAGCGAATTCTTCCGAACACCTCCGTTCCAACGGTAAGCGCCTCTGTGGCAGTGTGATAGATAACCCCCTCTTTCTCATGTACATCCGTCACTTCCACAGTATCCAGAAATCCCGTATCCGCATATTGACCGCCGCCCTCCGGGAAGAACACTGTCCGGTCAAGTACTATCTTATATTGATCTTTACAAGGCTCACAGGACAAGACCTTTGCCGTAAACTCTGTCCTATGGCTGTCTTGATAGAATAATTTTTCTGTCATAGTATCCTTCCTTATCTCATATTTTCCATAATGATTCAGCCCTAACTCGAGTCGGCTGCTTCGCAGCCTATCCGTAGCTGACGCTACTATGACTCTCGTTAATGGCGAAACGCCATATACTCACACATCACTCAGTCTGACACAAGTAAACTTGTGCCTCCCGCTTGATGTGCTCGTGCATGGCTGAATCGTTATACTACATCCTCTCCGGTGCTTCGAATCCCAATACGTCAATGCAGGATTCTAAGATCTCTTTTGTCAGTACCAGAAGCGCAATATAGCTCTGTTTCTTTGGCGCATCTTCCTCAGACAAAATCTTCGTCTCATGATAAAAACGATTAAATGCATTGGACAAATCATAAATGTAGGCGCAGATTTTGTGCGGCGCCAATTCTTCATAGGCATTTTCCATAACTTCATTGTATTTTGCCGCCTCCAGCATCAACGCTTTCTCACTGTCTCCTGCCGCTGCCTGCATACAAAGTCCGTCCACAGAAGCTCCCTCTGCCATATATTTGTTCAGGATAGATTTAATACGCACGATCGTATATAAAATATACGGTCCCGTATTCCCCTCAAAAGAAGTAAAACGGTCTACGTCAAAAATATAATCCTTAGATGCCTGATTGGATAAATCACCGTAACGGATCGCGGAAAGTCCTACGATCTTAGCCGTCTCTTTCGCCTCAGACTCTTCTACTGTACGATTATCCGTAATTTTCTGATACATCTCATCCTCAATCTCGGCAATGAGATTTTCCAGACGCATAACCCCTCCCTCTCTTGTCTTAAACGGCTTTCCGTCTTTTCCGTTCATAGTACCAAAGCCGAGGAAAGAAAGCTTTGTCTCTTCCGGCACGATCCCCGTCTTTTTCGCCGCGCGGAATACCTGTACGAAGTGTAATTCCTGACGTTTATCTACGATATAGATCACATGATCCGGGTGATAGTCCTCTTCTCTTTGAATCAGTGTTGCCAAGTCTGTCGTTCCATAAAGAGAAGCGCCGTCTGATTTCTGGATCATGCAAGGCGGAATTTCTTTCGTATCCGTCTCCTCCTGAACATCGATCACAAGCGCACCTTGATCCTCATGGGCAAATCCCTTTTCTTTCAGGTCGGCAATCATATCCGGAATGTATGCCTGTGCGTCAGACTCTCCTTTCCAAAGGTCAAACTCTACGTTCAGATTTTCATAATTCTTTTTCAGGTCTGCAACGGACACACGCATAATATGTTTCCAGACAGCCCTGTATCCTCTATGCCCGTTTTGTAGCAAATAAGTAGCATGCAATGCTTCTTCCCTGTATTTTTCATCTGCCTTTGCCTTTGCGCTGGCTGTTGGGTAGATTTCTTCCAACTCTCCGATGGTAAATGGCGCCTCCGTCGGATACTCTCCCTCGAAAGATTCGTCAAAATACGGAAGATCCGGCTGTCTTTTCTGAAGCTCGGTAACGATCAGTCCCATCTGATAGCCCCAGTCACCCAGATGAATATCTCCAAGCACCTTATGCCCCATCTTTCTTGCGATTCTTTTAATACTCTCTCCGATGACCGCAGAACGAAGATGTCCCACATGGAGCGGTTTTGCCACATTCGGTCCGCCATAGTCTACAAGAATCATCTTTGGCTCTTTCGCTTTCTCGATTCCAAGCCCTTCTTCTGCTTTCATCTCATTTAAATACTCCGATACTGCCTCGGCATTTACTTTCATATTGATAAATCCCGGGTTCACCGCCTCGATTTCCGCAATATATTTTTTCTCCGTAAGATGCGCGATCACATCATTGGCAATCATGATCGGCGCCTTCTTATATACTTTCGCTCCCGCCATAGCGCCATTACACTGATATTCACACAGGTCAGGTCTATTGGACAGCGTAACCTTCGCATATTTTCGTTCATAGCCTGCCGCTTCAAACGCTGACGCAATTTCCTGCTCGATCAAATCCATCAATTTTTTCATATTTCACCTCGTACTTTACGAATTATACTATACATTTATTTAACACTAAGTATTCTATCACAAGAAAATATTATCAACAACCTTATTTAAAACACTTATTGCAAATTCCGAAAGTTAATGTTAAAATGTCAGTAATAATTACTATTATTTTATTTCAAAATCTTTCGAAACAAAGATAAATTTGAGAAATACTCACACCAAAGGAGATTAACTATGATTTTAGGTTCTCACGTAGGCATGAGCGGGAAAGAAATGCTTCTCGGCTCTGCCAAGGAAGCAGTTTCCTATGGCGCAGATACTTTTATGTTCTATACAGGAGCGCCACAGAACACCCGAAGAAAAGAGATTTCCGAGCTGAATATTGACCCAGCATGGGAATATATGAACGCTCATGGCATTCGCGATATTATCGTCCATGCTCCTTACATTATCAATCTAGGAAATGCGGTAAAACCGGAAACCTTTGAACTTGCAGTTTCATTTCTTTCCAAAGAGATTGAGCGAAGTGAAGCATGCAAAAGCCGCACACTCATTCTCCACCCCGGAGCCCATGTGGGAGAAGGTGTTGATGTGGGAATCCGACAGATCGTCAAAGGACTGAATGAAGTGCTCACAAAAGACACAAACCTTAGCATTGCCCTTGAGACTATGGCAGGAAAAGGTTCGGAGATCGGCAGAAGTTTTGAGGAACTTGCCCGTATTTATGACGGCGTTATTTATAATGAAAAACTTCGTGTGTGCTTTGATACCTGCCATACTCACGACAGCGGCTATGATATTATCCATAATTTTGACGGTGTTATAGACGAGTTTGATCGGATTCTGGGGAAAGAGCAGATTGCCGTATTCCATATCAATGACAGCAAAAATATCCGGGGAGCAGCCAAAGACCGCCACGCCAACTTGGGATTTGGAGAGATTGGCTTTGAAGCCATCTCTTATATTGTGCACCATCCTGATTTTGAACAGGTGCCAAAGATTCTGGAAACCCCTTATATTCCGTCGCCCACAAAGGAAAAGAAATCTTACGCGCCTTATAAACACGAAATAGATATGCTGCGCGCAGGAATTTTCACTCCTGAAGTACAGAACAAAATCATTGCAGATTACGAGGAGCGATCATGAAGAATATAAGCATACGGTTTGCCACACCAAAAGACGCGTCCTCACTGCTTTCCATCTATGCTCCTTATGTTCGGAAAACTTCCATTACTTATGAGTATGAGGTTCCTTCCATGGCTGAGTTTGAACATCGTATCCGGCACGTAACAAAATCCTACCCTTACCTTGTTGCCGAATCAGACGGAGAACCTTTGGGCTACGCCTACGCTGATCGTTTTCATGAACGTCAGGCATACGACTGGTCTGTGGAAACCACGCTTTACATTCGTGAGGACTGCCGAAACATGGGACTTGGAAAGCTTTTGTATGACACATTGGAAAAGATACTAAAAGTCCAGAACATTGTAAATGTCAATGCCTGTATTGCCTATCCTCCCACCGAGGACGAATATCTTACACAGAACAGTGTAAATTTCCACCGACATATGGGCTATCATCTGGTAGGTGAGTTTAAAAAATCCGGTTATAAGTTCGGACGCTGGTACAGTACCGTCTGGATGGACAAACAGATCGGAATCCATCAGGATGTACAGCCTCCTTTTTTGCCGATAGACGAAGTGCGGGAATTTATAAATAAAGAATACGGTATTATGTAACAACTTTAAAACGACTCTTTTCCATACAGACAGGTTCTACATATAATCTGTCTGTTATTTTTTTGTAATTTTATCCTGTTCTTCCTCTTGACAATCCTAAGTATATGTATTATTGTATTACTTAGATAATACAATTAAATAAGGGAGGTGAATCCTATGCCCTGGAACTTAGATGAAAACCGGCCGATTTATTTACAGCTTATGGAAAAAATCCAACACGACATCATATCCGGCACATATACACCGGGAGACAGACTTCCGTCCGTCAGAGAACTTGCCTTAGACGCGGCAGTCAACCCAAATACTATGCAAAAAGCGTTAGCCGAGCTGGAGAGAAGCGGACTTGTATATTCCCAGCGAACCAGCGGACGATTTATAACGGAGGATAAAGAGATGTTAAAACAACTGAAAAAAGATCTTGCAGCAGAACATATTCATGAATTTTTCGAAAAAATGAAACAGCTTGGTTTCCCTTATGAGGAAACGCTTGCTCTTGTAAAAGAAGCCGTAAAGGAGGGAAAATAATATGAATCCTATTCTGGAATGTCAGGGACTTTCCAAAAAATATAACAATACATCCTATGCGCTTAACAACCTGAACCTCACCTTGGAGCGTGGGCAAATTGTAGGACTTCTTGGTCCAAACGGAAGCGGAAAGACCACTTTGATCAAACTGATCAACGATGTACTTGTCCCCACAGAAGGCAGTGTCTTAATTGATGGGAAAAAGCCGGGCGTAGAAACCAAAAAATTAATTTCTTACCTTCCGGAGCGCACCTATCTGGACGAAACCATGAAAGTCAAGAATTTAATTTCTTATTTTCGGGATTTTTACGAAGATTTTCAGCCAGAGCGCGCTTATATGATGTTGGAAGATTTAAAAATTGATACAAACGCAAGACTGAAAACACTTTCCAAAGGAACAAAAGAAAAAGTACAGCTTATTCTCATTATGAGCCGTGACGCCAAACTTTACATTTTAGACGAACCCATCGGCGGTGTCGATCCGGCGGCAAGAGATTATATCCTGCGCACCATACTGACAAACTACAGGGAAGATGCTACGATCCTGCTGTCCACACATTTGATCCATGACATCGAAAACACCTTGGATCATGTACTTTTCATTCGTCAGGGACAGCTTGTGCTCAATGCATCTGTGGACGATATTCGTATGGAGCAGGGAAAATCTGTGGACAGTCTGTTCAGGGAGGTGTTCAAATGTTAGGAAAACTTATAAAATACGACTTTAAATCACTAAACCGATATTTACTTATCGTCCATGCCTTTCTGCTATTATCCGCTGTGGCAGTCCGGGTATTTTTAACAGAACCTCTGAATGTTAATTTTTTTGACAGCGAAGCAAACGGTATGATTTTCATGGGCATATTCATCCTTTATACGTTGATAATCGCGGGAACCTCCTTTGCCACATGCATTCTGGTTGCCGTCCGTTTTTATAAAAACCTGTACTCTGATGAAGGATACCTTACCTTCACACTTCCGGTTACCCGTTCACAGATTCTGTTATCCAAAACAATCGCCGGAACTGTCTGGGTATTTATAAACACGTTCCTCGTCTTTATGTGCATGGCGATTGTCATCTGGACTTCCGAGGTGTCTGCCGGTTACCATGCAAATGACGAAAAAGTGCTGGAAGCTTTAGGATTTACAGGCGCTTATGCCAATCTCACATTCAGCAAAGTCATACTGTTCCTCCTTCTTGTAGCGCTGGTAGAGGCCATCTCTACTGTCCCAACCATCTATGCTTCTGTTGCCATTGGTCAGTTGTTCCAAGGCCACCGTATTGTCGGAGCTGTAGCCAGTTACTTTGGATTGACAACGATCACCTCTGTTATAATGTATGTACTTTTTATTGCACTGGGTCTCTTCTCTTTTCGTGATCCGACGTTCCTGGTAAACCAAAGCTCTATCGGTTACATGATAGACACCTTTAAAATTTCCGGTATTCTCAGCATCATAACAGCCGTGTTACTCTATACCGTCACTTACATGCTGATGAAGAAAAAACTAAACCTGAGCTAAAACTACAATACTTTTTACCGGACAAACAAAAGAAAGAAAAAGAATGTCGATTTTAAATTCTGTCGGCATTCTTTTTTATGATTCTGGATTTTCGTATTTTTATACAGATCTCTATTTCTATACGTCTTTGTTTTTCCAAAAATCTGTAATGCTCTCTGCCACGTTTTGGATATTACAAAGACCGTAATCCTTCCATTCTCTCGGAAATACTTCCCGGTATCTTCCATCCAGAAACCTTTCATCCAGTAAAAGCACGATACCCTCGTCTTCAGCATCACGGATCACGCGCCCTGCCGACTGTAGCACCTTGTTCATTCCCGGATAAAGATAGGCATAGTCAAACCCACGAACTCCCTGCTTATCAAAATGGCGCTTTAAAAGTTCCCGCTCAGTACACACCTGCGGAAGTCCCGTACCTACAATAAACGCTCCGATAAGCTGCTCTCCGGTCAGATCTATCCCCTCCGAAAAGATTCCACCCATAACGCAAAAGCCGACAAAACCGGTCTTTCTTGTTTCTTCAAAATTCTCAAGAAAGATTTCTCTCGCCTCTTCGGACATATACTGCGACTGCATAATATAATCCATCTGTGTCTCTGACGTTGTCTCTCCCATCAGAATCTCAAATTCCTCGTACACATCCTCCATAAAACGATAAGACGGAAAGAATGCAATATAATTTCCCATCTTTTGACACACTGCCCGGTATATGTATTCCGCATATCTGCGATACATTCCGGCTCCCCGTCTGGTGTACTTTGTGCTGACATCCGAGCCAATGAGGAGCAGGCGCTTTCTCGTATCAAAGGGCGACTCTGCATAAATGGCATAGTCGTCCTTCTCTGTGCTTAACAGCCCTTTGTAATAGTGTACCGGAAGCAATGTAGCAGAAAAAAACACAGTACTGTTTCCTTTCGCCAGAAATCCTTCCAGATTCACTGCCGGATTCACACAAAACAGGCGGATTTTAAAATGTTCCCCCGTTTCCAATTCTGAGTAGATCATATAATTCTCGTCCAGACGGTCATAAGTATATACAAATCTGCGCACATCAAAATAAAAGGTTAAGACTTCCTTTCGCATCTCTTCTTTTTTACATTCTTCCAGAAACCGTTCCAATTCAGACATGAGATTCAAAAGTTTCAGGTAAATATGAGAGATACTGTTCAGTACCCTGTAATCTTCACATTCCCGCTTTAATTCCAAAAGCTGCTTATTACTTTCCTCCAGTCTTTTTACAAGTCTTACATCCTCCGATTTTACAAGGCGCTTGATTTTCAAAAAATCTTCTTTGTAAAGACTTGCACTGTACATCTCTCTTCCACGCTCTACCAGATTATGTGCTTCATCGATCAAAAACAAGTATTCTCCCGACATTCCTTCACCGAAAAATCTTCGAAGATGGGCATTGGGATCAAAGACATAATTATAATCGCAGATTACTGCATCCACCCAGTTTGAAACATCTAAGCTCATCTCATAAGGACAGACTTTCCATTTTCTCGCCTGCTCTTCTACAATCTCCCTGTTCATCTCATCCGATGATGTCAGAAGCTCATATACCGCATCATTCACCCGGTCATAATGCCCTCGGGCATAGGGGCAGTATTCCGGATTACAATTTGTCTCCTCACAAAAACAGACCTTCTCTTTCGCCGTCAATACCAGCACTTTCATGCGAAGCGCCTGTTCCTTTAAAGTGTCAAACGCCTGCCACGCCACTGTCCGGGTAATGGTCTTTGCCGTAAGATAAAAAATCTTCTCTCCCAACCCCTCTCCCACAGCTTTTACCGCAGGGAATACCGTTGCCATCGTCTTTCCTACTCCTGTAGGCGCTTGGATAAACAGCTTCTTTTTTCTTAAAATTGTCCGATAAACCGAAACCGTAAGGTTCCTCTGCCCATCTCTGTATGGAAAAGGAAATTGAATTCCCTGAATGGATGCATCCCGCTTTTCCTTCCATTGAATCTGGTATCTCGCCCATTTTTCATATTTTCCTACTAAATCCCAAAACCAGAAACTCAGTTCTTCAAAGCTATAAACCTGTTGAAACCGCTTAATCTCTTCCGTCTCCATATTACAATATGTCATTTGTACGCCAATCTCTGTAAGTTTTTTTTGAGACGCATAGATAAATGCGTAACATTTTGCCTGTGCAAGATGAACCTCTACAGGTTCTTTCAACATATCCAGTTCCTTAAATACACCCTTGATTTCATCAATGACGATTCCTGTCGGTGTATCTATAATACCGTCTGCACGACCTTCCACGGAAATCTGAAACCCTTTACACGGTATCTCATATTTTAACGCTACTTCCGCATGATAGTCCGCTCCCATCTGCCTTTGGATCTTCCGGTGAATCTTACTGCCCATCTGCATGGCGTCTTTGTCCGCTGCCGCTATTCGATTGTCTATATCCCCGCTTCGCAGTATAAACTCTACGAGGTTCCGCACTGAAATACGGATGACCGGCTGGTTTGTATCCATAATCTCTTCCTTCATCTGCCCATTCTCCGACAGAATCCTTGCCTTTCGTCTTGAACGGAATACCGCTATATCTTACAGTATACCCCATTCCGGCACAATTCAGCAACTATGTAAATTCCGTCATATTTCCACGATACCGAAGCGGCAGATGATTCATCCGGCACTTTGGATTCTCTCTGGATTCAACCGAAATACTTTTCACAAAAACTTTCCATAACTTTTCATATTCTTTTTCATTTTCCGACACTCCCGGTTTCCCTGCAAAATCCACAGATTCCCCTCTTACCAGCACCCATTGCTTTCCGGCTTCATGCACTGCGAACATTCCATGCGTCTTATCATATATCATCCAATTTTCCAAGGGCAGCCGAGCCGCAAAATGCGGCGCAATACAGGTGAGCACCTGCGATCTAGGTTCGATTTCCGCATACAACACACCATTCACAAGCTCCCGAAATCTTACAAAACCGGTAAATGTATGTGCTTCCCCTGCCACTCTTCGGCTGAGCGCAAATACCTTTTCCACCTTTGGGTGGCTCAGATGTTCCATGATCCTCCGACTGTCCGAAATTCTCCGTGCCTCCATCATAGTTCCAAACACCGCGTCACCTTTTCCCGGATCTTCTGCCAGAACAGCATGATAAATATCCCAATACGCCTGCCTCCCCAAATACCTGCAAATAAGTGTTTCCACCGCCTTAGCCTTCTTCTGTGTCTCCTCCACCTCAACATACTCACAGAAAAGTTCTGCCTCTGTCGTTCCTTGAAGCACAATGGAACATTCCTCTTCCTGCTTTCCCGCTCTCCACGCATCATAAATCGCAGAAAATATCCCCGTCACCGTATCGCTGCACATATACATCGTCCGTAGCACAGGTTCACCTCCTTCGGTTACCACATACTGTCCGTGGCAGAATACAGATTACTCTGCCCCTTAGTCACATCAAACAGTGACAACTGCCGATACCCCATGTTTACCACCTCTTTCGGAAGCTTCTCACCGATGCTGAGCAGATTCCTTGTAATATAATCCTCCTCAATCTTAACCGGGTACATCATCTTCCCCTGACAGGTAATAAAGTAAAGCGCACGTTTCAAAACCACTCCCATCTTTTTTATATCCGGGAAATCCAATGCCCCAAGTCTTCTCGCCTTTACAATCCGCGTAGCAGACTTATATCCGATCCCCGGTACTCGAAGGAGCGTCTTATAGTCTGCCCGGTTAATTTCCACCGGAAAATATTCCAGATGCTTCAGCGCCCAATTGCACTTGGGATCAAGTAATACATTAAAATTCGGTTCTTTCTCAGACAACAGTTCCTCCGCCCGAAAATGATAATACCGTAAAAGCCAGTCTGCCTGATAAAGCCTGTGTTCCCGAAGAAGCGGAGGTCCTTCATCTGTCCTTGCCGGAAGCATGGCGTCCTCATTCACAGGAACAAACGCCGAGAAAAACACTCTTTTTAATGCGAACTTCTGATACAGCGATTCCGTCACCTGCATAATCTGATAATCTGTCTCCGGCGTTGCACCGATAATCATCTGGGTACTCTGTCCGGCAGGAACAAATCTTGGCGCATTTCTATAAACCTGGAGCTCCTGCTTGTTCTCCAACATCCGGTTCTGTACCAGCCGCATAGGAGTCAAAATATTTTTCCTCGTCTTGTGCGGCGCCAAAAGCTTCAGACTTTCTGCTGTAGGAAGTTCCAGATTCACACTCATTCTGTCTGCCAAAAACCCCGCTCGACGTACCAACTCGCCATTGGCGCCCGGTATGGCTTTCACATGAATATAACCTTGAAATCCAAGTTCTGTACGCAGTTTATATAACACATCATAGATAAGCTCCATTGTATAATCCGGACTTTTTAAAATACCGGAGCTCAAAAACAATCCTTCGATATAATTTCTCCGGTAAAATTCCATCGTCAATGTACAGACTTCATCCGGCGTAAAAGACGTCCGCACCACGTCATTGCTCCTACGGTTCACACAGTATTTGCAATCATAAATACACTCGTTCGTAAAAAGAATCTTGAGCAGGGAAATACACCTGCCATCGGCAGAAAAACTGTGACAGATTCCCGCTTGCTGACAATTTCCTATACCCGTACCGTCATTCTCCCTAGACGTCCCACTTGAAGTACAGGCAACATCATACTTTGCCGCATCAGCTAAAATATCCAGTTTTTCATACATGGTCATGGACTCACTGATCTTCATAAAAGCCTCCAAAAAAGAACATAAGTTCTTATTTCATTATAAGAACTTATGTTCTGATTGTCAACAACTATATGAAAATTTGTCTTATCCCTTTACTGCACCTCTCATCATGCCCGATATTAAAAACTTACGGAAAATAAACGCCGTAACTGCCGGAGGGATGACCGCCACAATTCCCGCCGTGGCTGTCAGTCCATACTGAATAGAATCTTTTGTCATAAATTCAGACACCACGATCGCCACCGGTTTTGTTTCCAACGAAGATGCCAGGATCAACGGGATCTGAAACTGATTCCATGTGTTCAAAAACATGATCAGCGCTGCCGACAGGATGATCGGACCGGATGCCGGAAGGACGATCCTGAGAAATGTTCCCATCTTTCCACATCCGTCTATCTGCGCCGCTTCTTCTAACTCCTTTGGAATCGTGGCAAAGTAATTCATCATCAGCCATGTGATCAATGGCAGATAGGAACTGACATACACCATACTAAGCCAGAATACGTTATCCAGAAGTTCACGTTCTACAAACAGGCGAAATAACGGGATAATGGTTGCCATTACAGGAATTACCATAGTAATAAGAAGCAGGTCTTTGAAAAACCTTCGCCCCTTAAACTCCATTCTTCCAAGAGCATAGGCGCTCAAAAGGCATACCGGGATTCCCAAAAGCAGTGTCGTACACACTGCTTTCAACGAGTTTACAATACCTGTAAGAACAAGTGCGCCCTTTCTTCCACCCTCAAAAATTTCCGCATAATTTCCAAACGTTACCGTTTCCGGCAAAATCTTTGTAGTCTGTGCAAACATTGCGTGTTCCGGTGTGATCGATAATACGAATGCCCAGAGAAACGGTCCCAGCACCAGCAGCAAAAATACAGCCAACGCGGCAATATACCCTATTTTTCTTACCGTTTTCATCAGTATTCCACCTCCTTATTCAAACTGCGGAGATAGAAAATTCCCAGAAGAGCTGCCAGAAACATTACAATATAGGTAACAGCACTTCCCCTTCCGAAATCCAGGAAAGTAAAGGTTGTGAGATAACTCTCTACCAGAATATTTTTACCAAGATCCCCGTAACCGGACAAGGCAATGATCTCGTCAAAAATATTGATCGCCGACACGGACGTAGACGTAATTCCCACCGCGATAAACGGAAGCATCAGTGGGAATGTAATCCTGCGGAAAATCGCAAAGTTATTTGCACCGTCAATCTTTGCCGCCTCATAAAGCCCATGGGGAACCGACTGTCTCCCTGCCAGACAGACAAGCGCCATGAAAGGAACACTCCTCCACACTACTACAATGGCAACAACTAAAAGAAGCGTCCACCTAGAATTCAGCCACTCTACCGGAGCATCCACGATCCCAAGTCCGAGCAGTACTTTATTCATAAAACCGTATCCCGGATGGAAGATAAATCTCCACAAAATTCCGTTTACATAAGGTGGAAGCGCCCACGGCAAAATAGCGATGGCAAGCAAGAGACCAGAGCCTTTCACCGGCGCATTTAAAAACAAGGACAGCATTATGCCAAGCACAGTAGTCGCCGCCACCACCAGCACCAATAAAAACAGTGTATTTTGCAGACTGTACCAGGTGGATTCCGAAGTCAGTATAGATTTGTAATTATCGAATCCGATAAAGCGAATATCGCCGGGCGCAGTCAGCTTCCATTTTTTCAGACTGTAGGAAAATGTCGCCGCAATCGGATAAAATACTAATACACCCATGACAAGTATCATGGGTGCAAGTAAAAGATAAGGAAATATCTTTTTTTTCATTTGTTTATTCCTGTTCTACTAATTCTTTAACCTTCGTGTTCATTTCAGCAAATGCCTTCTCAGCAGTCAGTTCACCAAGCGCCATTTTGTTGATCGCATTGTACATTGCATTGCTCATCTCAGCATAGTAAGATGGGATTCCATTCGGGAATGGAGAAACGATAAGCTCTGCCTCTTCAAGCATTGCTCCTGCATTCTTAATAGTTCCATCCTCTACAAGACCTTTAAGTACAGTGTTTCTTGTAGGAATTGCACTGTTAGAAGCATTCAGCTCTTTCTGCATATCCGCAGATGTATACCATTCTACGAATTTCTTAGCCGCTTCTTTGTTCTTGGAGAATTTTGTCACTCCAAGTCCTTCTGGAAGCGCCATTGTCACTTTTGATTTACCTTCTTTACCTGGCATAAGGATTGGTGTGATCTCTCCGATAACGCTACACTCTTCCTCGTTTGTACTTCTAGATACAAAAGAAGTCGGTCCTGTCAGGAAACTTGCGCTTCCTGCTGTAATACGTTTGTAAGCGTCCATACCGGAAGAAGTCTTATCCTCTGGAGCTACCAGTTCTTCTTTGATAAGTGTTTCCATGTATTTTAATGCTTCTGTCACAGATTCCTGATTCAATGTACCGTCTTCGTTCCATACAACGCCGTTCATGGCATATGCAAGCCACATCAGGCAAGTAGAAGTTTTCTCCTCTGCATTCAGTGCAATTGCAAACGGATACTCAACAGTTCCTGTAGATTTTAATGCTCTACATGCTTCTAACACGTCATCCCATGTCTCAGGCTCTTCTTTGATGCCTGCTTTTTCAAACTGTTTTGTGTTATAATAAGACAGACGATAGTCGTTTGCATATGGAATTGCAAGTACTTTTCCGTCTTTGGTAAATGTCTCTAATGTAGGCATATCGGCTTTATCTTCCTCTGTTACTTCCAAAGGCTCTAACCAGTCTGCCGCATGGAATTCACCTACCCATGACCAGTCAACTTCTACAACGTCTGCCACTGCCTGTCCACCGGAGGCCGCTGTCGCAAGTTTTTCACGGATGTCGTCCCAGCCCACTTCATTGACTACTACTTCAATTCCGCTTTCCTTTGTAAATGCTGCGAGCTGTTCCTCTGTAGGAATTGCCCAGTCAGGCGCCATAAGCGTGATAGAATCGCCGCTTTTCTTCTCCTCTTTCTTTGCCTCATCGCTGCCTTTGTCTTTACTTCCGCATCCGATCAGCATGGTTGCTGTCATAGCTGCCACAAGTAAAAGACTCAGTACTCTTTTCTTCATAATTTTCTCCTCTCTCGTTCAATAAATATTCATATCTTAAAACTGTCGTTTACAGAAAAACCGCATCCGACAGTCAGATATTACAACATCTCTAAAAACGCCGTAATTCTTGTGTTAAGCTGTCCAATATCAGCCTGTGAATAATCGGTTTCCACATTGATATACGGAAGTTTCTTCTCCTCGTTGACAAATCTTCGGATTCCGAACGTTTCCACATTATATGTATGACATGCCTGCAACGTCATTTCCACAACACCGTCTACCTTGTACTCGTCAATCAGTCTTCCGAGAAGCTCCAAACGGTTTGGATTTGGCGTCATAACTGAGCAGCCGATGTTCAAATAACGTTTTGCAAGAGCTCCATATACATCCGGGTCATCCTCATCCACCAGTTTATCAATAGATTTTGCTCCCCCACAGTTTTCATAGGTTACGACGATTCCGCCATTATCCTCAATCGCACGGATAACCTTTTCTGTTGCTCCTCCAATAGGACATCCTGTCACGAGAATACGCGGTTTCTTCGGCTGCATTTTGCCTTCTGCATACTCTTTTTCAATCTTATCGACCAAAGCATTTACTTCTCCTGCGATCAAACCACGGTTGAATTTGAAAGTGCTTCCATACAATACTTTAAACAGATCGTATCCGCTGATCGGAGCCGGGTCATGCCGCATCACCTGATACAGTCTGCGAAGTGCAAGACGGGCTTCATTATTCGTTTTAATCGCTTGTCTGATGTCGTCCTCTGTAATGGTTACGTTAAACTTTTCTTCCAGATACTCTTTGAAGCGGATCATTTCGTTTCTCCATAAGTTCAGAGCATCCTCTCTCTGGGTATTGGGAAGTTCCATAATGTATGTCTCTTTGAACTCTCCCATAAGCTCATACATCTTCTTCTTTCCGTCACAGGTAGTCTCTCCTACTACTACATCTGAGAAATAGAAAAACGGGCATTTATCTGTCTTCGCAAATCCGTAACTGGATTTGATAAGCGGACACAAGTTCTTCGGCAGCTCCTTTTCTGCCTCCGCAATCGTCTCATCGGAAGTAGAGCAAAGGCTCACTGTTGCCGCGCCCATAGCCATGGCAACCTCCTGCGGAAAGTAAGTACAATAAGAACCTACTACCGGAATTCCTTTATCTTTATATTCTTTTACTGCCAGAAATGAATTTTTGCGCTGCTCTGCAAATTCTTCAAACACTTCCGGTAACTCTTTGATAATTTCCATTACAATTCCTCCTGATCTGTATGTTGTCATAATCTGAAACTATTCTATCACTTTCCGAAATTATTTTGAAATTGAAAATATCTATAAGCTCGCTTTTTTATAGATATTTTCTATAAACATTCGTTCTGAATATACAAAGAACACGCTGGCATAAAACCATCGTGCTCTTTGTTTCACTTTATATTCACTATATCTTATTCACCGCGCTTGCCAAATACTCATTACTTGCTTCGTAGAATTTCTCCTGTTCTACAATCTCTGCAAGCTGTGGATCGATCGGCATCTTTCCGAGTACCGGAATCCGGAACATTTCCGCAGTCTCATCCACATGACTCTCTCCAAATACTTTAATCTCCCTGCCACAGTCGGGACATTTGAGATAGCTGTAGTTCTCTACAATTCCAAGTACCGGAATATCCATCTGTCTCGCCATATTATAAGCCTTGCTTACAATCATCTGTACCAGATCCTGCGGAGATGTAACGATAACAACACCGTCCACCGGAAGAGACTGGAATACGGTAAGCGGTACGTCTCCTGTTCCCGGAGGCATGTCCACGAACAGGTAATCAAGCTCGCCCCACATAACATCTGTCCAGAACTGTGTTACCACATTGGCAATAACCGGACCTCTCCAGATAACCGGATCGGATTCATTGGGAAGCAGTAAATTCACGGACATAATTTTTGTTCCGTCCTTTGCTTCCTGTGGGAAGATTCCTTCTTCACTTCCTACTGCCGTCTCATGTACGCCATACATTTTCGGAATCGACGGTCCTGTAATATCCGCGTCCAAAATACCAACAGAAAATCCCTGCTCCCTCATCATTCTTGCCAATGATGCGGTCACCATAGACTTGCCGACACCGCCTTTTCCACTGACAACTGCAATGACTTTATTTACATGGGAATGTGGATTTGCAGGTTTTTTCAAATCCTGTGGTTTACTGCTGCAAGAATCCGCATGCGCACATCCAGCGCAGTCTGACGGTTTGCAGCCGTTCTGTTCTTCTGCCATAATACTCATATCCTTTCTATTATCCATTGATACATCTGTCTCACCAAGCGCTCTACTCAACTACTGCGATAAGCTCCACTTCACATTTCACATTCTTTGGAAGTGTCTTTACTGCCACACAGCTTCTTGCCGGTTTTGACGTAAAATATTTTGCATATACTTCATTAAATGCAGCGAAATCACCCATATCTGCTAAGAAACATGTTGTTTTTAACACTTTGTCAAAAGAAGAGCCTGCCGCCTCTAAGACAGCCGCAAAGTTCTTACAAACCTGCTCTGTCTGCTCTTCGATAGTCTCTGCCACAACTGCGTCTACTGCCGGATCAATAGGAATCTGCCCTGCGGAATAGAATATACCGTTGTGAACGTACCCCTGTGAATATGGTCCTAATGCTTTTGGTGCTTTGTCTGTTGCTACTACTTTCATACTCTTAATTCTCCTTTGCCATTTCTAAAATTTTCTGTGCGATGCATACGTCAAAGAGCGCCATACCTACCGATTTGAAATAGGTGGTCTCCTCTTTATCCGTAATCTCTCTCGGACCTGCTGCCAGATAATCGCTCATCAGTATCGTCTGATCTTCGGTAAGACGTCCTTCCTTGATCGGCTGGCTTAAATCCCCACTTTCTTCACACGCATATGGAAGCTCGATATAAACCTTATCTGTCAAATCCCAGATCACATCCGGAATCTCGCGCATATCCGGTGTATAAGAACCGATCGCAATGATACATTTTCCCTTTAATAATTCCTTATCATCAGGAAGTACCGGAGCATTTGCCGGAGTAGCTGTACAGATAATCTCACTGTTTTTCACAAGCTCTTCCACTGTCTTACATTGTACTACTTTTGTAGCCGGATTATCAATAGCTTTTTCCAGTCTGTGCAAATAGTCTGTAAGATCGCGGTCACTGTGATTAAATACATACACCGTGTGAATGTCTCGCGCCGCACATGCATAAAGCGCCTGATGGAATCCCTGCACGCCCGCGCCTACGATTCCTACCGTGTGACAGTCTTTTCTGGATAAATGACGGATCCCCACACCGCCTACAGCTCCTGTACGCCATGCAGTTACCGTCTGTCCGTCCATAACCGCCAGCGGTTTCCCTGTCTCATAATCATTTAAGTACACGATCCCGTCAATGGACGGAAGTCCTAGTTTTGCATTATCCGGGAAAATACTTAAAATCTTTGTACCGATTACTTCTTTTGTATAGCATGGCATATAAAGCATGGTTTTGTTCTTATCTTCCACACTTGGTCTTGGCGGCATATAAAAATCCCCGCTTCCGAAAATGCGGTATGCCTCCTCAATCTGATCCATCATCCCGTTTAAATCGATGACTGCTTCAATCTGCTTCTTATCTAATACAATCATAGTCCATTCCTCTCTCATCTATCCTTTACTCGTGATTCGCCAATTTGTAAATCTCATACATATCCTGCATATTTAATTGCTTGAAACAGCCAAGTCTGACCGTATCTCCTTTGGTAGCGCTGTCTGCCATTTTCCGAAGTGTCTCCTCCGGCTGTACGCCAATTGCAAGCTGTCCGATACTGATCGGCATATCCAGGCTCTTGAAAAATGCCTCTGTTCTCTCAATCGCCGCAACTGCCGCTTCTTCTTCACTGTCCTTCTCGATATTCCATACCTTTTTACCATAATTGGCAAATCTCGGAACATCCAGCTTATATACATATCTTGCCCAGCTTCCCCACACTGCGGAAAGGGTTGCACCGTGTGCTTCGTCAAACATACCGCCGATCTCGTGCCCTAACTTGTGGCATGCAAAATCCTTCGGTCTGCCAAGCCCCGTCAGGTTGTTGTGTGACAGACTTCCGCACCACATGATCTCACTGAGCGCGTCATAGTCCTGTGGATCCTCAAATGCTTTCAGCCCATTGCGGATCAGCGTACGCATAAGACCTTCTGCAATTTCATCTGTCAGCTCGTTTCCGGCAACCGGGGTAAAATAACGTTCAATGGTGTGCATGAAAATATCTACAATACCGCAGGTGAGCTGATATTTCGGAAGTGTCCGGGTAAGCTCCGGGTTCATCACTGCAAATACAGGACGGACCAAATCCGTATTCACACCGCCCTTTTTATGCGTTTCATCATTGGTAAGTACCGCAGAGTCACTCATCTCGCTTCCCGCTGCAGAAATCGTAAGAACCACGCCTACCGGAAGGGCTTTCGTAATCTTCTCTTTTCCTGCCCAAAACTCACGGATGTCTGTGCCTTCGTTCGCTGCCCCTACAGCCACCGCTTTCGCAGTATCAATAGCGCTTCCGCCACCTATAGCCAAGATCAGGTCTGCGCCAAATGCAAGCGCTTTTTCCACACCTTCTCTTGCAAGAGACATGCGTGGATTTGGTTTGACACCCGGAAGCTCAATATACGCAATACCTTCTGCCTTTAAAGATTCTTCCACACGTCCGATCAGCCCGCTTTTCACTGCACTTCCGCCGCCATATACAAGGACAGCTTTCGAAGCTCCATACTTCTTTGCAAGCGCTCCCGTCTGATTTTCCACACCCTTACCGAAGACGATCTCAGTCGGTGTGTATAGATTAAAACTTTGCATATATGTAATCTCCTTTCGTAGTTTAAATTATGATTTTCACTAACTTTCATTATAGACAATATCCACACAATTTACAACCGTAGATAGCGCTGAAAAAGCCATTGTGTCACAGAGAATTTCTCACCTGCGACACAATGGCTTTTCCGCTTTCTTCTATTATATTTTCAATTCACTGCCAGCAATAGCCCCACCAATCCAAGCAGACCTACTGTCCCGATAAATGCCAATGCACTCAACACTTTCACGGTCTTATCTTTGAAAAGCATTTCTGCAAATAGATAGCTTTCACATGTCTTTTTTAAGATTTCAGAAAGAAAATCTTTAAGATTCTATGAATCCTTATTTTCGCCACACCTGATCATTTAAAATCAATCTCCGGTTCCAGCAAGCGTTCCGGCTCACATACAAGCGCCCTTGAAAGTATCAAAAGATATTCTGCAGAAGCCTTATTGATATTTTTCTGCTTCTGCTCATACTGTTGAATGGTTCGAATGGGAATACCGGTCTGGTCTGCCAGCTCTTTTTGTGTAAAACCGGCTTTCATTCTCTGCAATTTCAGATTGGTATCTTTTTTTGCCGTCACATACATTTCATTTACACGCTCTACAAAATGATGAACATCCATTTCATGATAAGGAGAATATAGTTCCAGCAAATCTTCTATTTCCAAGTATTTTTCTATCTCTAAAAATGACAAATTCATTCTCCACTGATAGTATGCAAGCGCCCACCCAAGCCAATATTCCCGGCTCCGGTTTGCTGTAAATCTGGGTTTCACCTCTATTTCATAAGAACGTTCTCCCTCTGTCACAATATAGGTGAGTTCCACCCCTGAACGTCCCACAACCACAGATGCCTCTCCTCTTTCAAACTGTCTTGCAGTATATGAGTGTGCAAAAATACGGAAGAAATCAGAAAGCTTGTATTTTAAGTCATACACCGCAAAATCAAACATTCTCGCCAGTGCGGTTCTCGCTTTGTCCAAATATAATTCATCATAAGCGCAAATCATCTGCCGTCATCTCCTCATCCATAATCTGTACAATATAAATATCACCTTTCTGCCGTTTATTCCTCTCTACATCAAAATATTCCCGTCTTGCTGTTCTGTCACGCAGTTCCTTCTTCGCAAACCACTTTTCGTGCTCTGCCACTTCATATCCGGTAAACTTCAGATTTTCAAAGGCTTTCTCGCTTATTAATACTGTCTGCTGCCCTAACTCCCCCAAGAAAAGCGCACGGTTCAACTGTCGATAAGAAATCGTACCATTGATAAAGTCCTGTGCAAAAGAAAAATAACTGTCGTCCGCACGATAGCCCTGAATCACATCATAGTTTCTATAATCCGGCAAAAAAATCTCTAATAAATATTCCTTTGCCTCTGCCGCCAATGCAGAAGGCATATCAAAACTTCTATTCTCTAAAAGTATTGCCAACCAGTGCAAAATACAATACTCTGGGTCATTGAGATTCAGGACGGACAGTTTTCCCTCTTTCAATTCATATGCATTGGCATATCCATTTCTGCTTTTATCTACCGCCCACTCTTTCGCCATATCGATTACTTCTGTACAATAAAATCCCTGTCCGTAATCATTATACACTTTCCCTTTTCCATACTCCGGCGCGGAAATAATATATTCTGAACCATGATATAATTTCATTTTTCATCTCCTCCTTCGCCTTAATACTACTCCTACAGGAGTAGTATGTCAAGCCTACAAGCGGACTCTCTTGTCTTGTAACTTTGTCACTGAATCCTTCCCATCCTTCGTGATATGCTGGCAAAAAACAAGAGGAGGCATATATGGCGAAACGAAAAGCTGTCGTAAACACCCGGGAATGTGTTGCATGTGGCTGCTGTATAAAGGTATGTCCAAGAAACGCAATTTCCATTCCCAGAGGAATATACGCTGAAATTAACACCGAATTATGTATTGGCTGCGGAAAATGTACAAAAGAATGTCCCGCAAGTATTATCACATTGGAGGAATCAACATCATGAAAGAAAAAAAGAAATGGTATGACTATCTCTGGATTGCTTCACTTACCTATCTTATTCTGGGTTTTTTTAACATCCTGTTTGCATGGCTGGGACTGCTTTGTTTTTTTATTCCGCTCATTATATCCGTCGCAAACGGAAACAAGGCTTACTGTAACAAATATTGTGGAAGGGGGCAGTTATTCTCCCTTGTAGGCGGCAGATTCGGACTTTCCCGGAAGAAAGATATTCCGAAATGGATGCGTTCCCCTTATTTCCGCTATGGATTTTTGATCTTCTTCTTTGCAATGTTCTTTCTTATGTTATGGAATACCTATCTGGTATTTGCCGGAACAAAAAACTTAAAAACAGCAGTAACTTTACTTTGGACTTTTAAAATGCCCTGGCACTGGGCATACCACGGCACACTATTTTCCGACGGCGTAGCACAGTTTGCCTTTGGATTTTACAGTGTCATGCTCACCTCTACCATCCTTGGTTTTCTGACTATGCTTTTGTTCAAACCTCGCTCCTGGTGTGTATACTGTCCAATGGGAACAATGACACAACTTATATGCAAGGCAAAAAATGGGAATCGCTCTTGATTCCCATTTTTGCCTATATTATTCGTTTTCCCGTATTTCATCGATCAGACTTCTCTTTTTCTGCCCTTTATAAGAAACCCACGGAATCAATATTCCGAGAATAAGAAGTACCGGAAATACTGCAAGCATCGGCCATATCACAAACCGATATTTCAGGAACCACAACCCTCCTGTCAGCATCCGGAGAACTGTCAGTGAAAAGACACTTCCCAGCCCAAACGAAGCAATCATTGTAAATACTGCATAACATACACCCTCTAACACAAGCATTTTCGTAAGCTGTTTTTTCGTCATTCCGATTGCCTGCATCATGACAAATTCTTTCTGTCTCGTCACCATTCCTGTAAGAATAGAGTTGACGAAATTCAAGATTCCAATCACTGCGACTACTAGGGTGAGAAGTCCGCCGACTAATAGAATAAGACCCATCATGCCTTCGTATTGTTCCAGCCAATATTCCTTAGACTCATAATTCATAAGCGGTTCTGCCGTCTCCGTATATTCTTTCAGAAACTGGTCGAACTCTGCTTCTTTATTGTCTTCTACATCACAGGCATAGCTCATAAGGAACTCGTCAGATACCCATTTCTTAAATACTTCTGCACAGGTATAGTACATAAAATTAGCGCCCACACGATCCGTCAATCCATAATAATTCTCTTTGATAACCGCCAAGATTTCTACTTCTCTCTTCATTCCGTTTGGAAGTACAAGGGTAACCTTATCTCCCGCATGATGCATGATCTTATCTTCATACACAAAATCATTATCATCTGTCGGCGTTGCAGAAAGGATATAATCTCCGGTTGCAAGTTTTTCTCGAAGAACTGCTACATCATCTTCCCCTTCCCACACATCAACAATATTAAAAAGAAAATCCTCCATGCCATAAAACGCGGTATCGTAAGTCGTATCATTTATCTTTCCATACACCTGCTTGTCAGAACCAAACATTTCATAGTAATCACCATTTTCATCTCTTGGAATATAATCCGGCGCTTCATAAGTCTCCGTATCCAGCCCTACTTTTCCTCTCACGCCATAAAGTCTTCCGCCTTTTTCAAATCCCTCCTGAGATTCGCAAGCCTCAATGAAAGATTCTGATAAGCGAACCGTCTCAATATCGTCGCTTGCGCCCCCATAGTAATCACAATTAAAATAATTTGCATTTCCGATCACCACATCTGAAGTAATAAATTTCTTCAAATACGTATCCTTATCAAAGGAACCGGTCAGAGTAAAAATACTGTTTAATAATACCACTGCCAGAGACAAGGACGCAATTATGACAACCGTACGCTTCTTGCTTCTTCCAATGTTGGAAAGCGCCATTTTCCAAAGCTTTCCGCCATCTGTGGATTTTTTCTGCTTTTTCTTTCCCACGTTACTGTCCGTATAACGCACCGCCTCCACCGGAGACACTTTCGCCGCTATCTTCGCCGGTTTACGAACGGAAATAAACACCGTAGCCAGCGCAAAGACAGCTGAACCTATGAAAATCATCGGATTCATAGTAACGACTGCTTCCTCATTTGCAAAATCTGTACGGGCAAGCACCAGTGGTACGATCCATTTCCCGATAAAAAATCCTGCGATCAAACCAATCGGAATTCCCATAAGAGATAACTTTAATGCCTGTCTCCGAAGAATACGCTTTACCTGCTTTCCTGTCGTTCCGATCGTTTTTAATAATCCATAATACCGGATGTCCTTCATAACCGAAATCTGGAATACATTATAAATAATCAAATACCCGGTAAGTAAAATGAGCAACAATCCCCCCACTGCCCCTATGATAGTAAACGGATCTTTCTCACCGCCATCAGAAATATACGCCCAGTTTCCGTTGCTTGCAATATAATCTGCATCTCCTTCTGTCACAGAGTAACCGCTTTCTGTAATGATTTTATCCAGCTTATCCTGAATATTGAAGGCATTCGAAAACATCACGTCCATACGGATAACGCCTACGCTGGAGCCGTCTTCTTTCTGCGTATTTATCAGTTCCTTGGCATATGCTTTCTGATAATCCTCCGACACTACGGCAAATCCCACATTCATACCGCCGGAGGCCTTAAGCACACCGGACACTGTGAAGGTACGCCTCACCGTCTCCTTATCCCGGCTTTTCACCCGAAGTGTCAGCGTTACTTCCTGTCCTGCCTCCGGCTTCTTTCCCAGCAGTTCCATGGAAGTTTCGTCTAGCAAAATCTCATTTTCTGTTTTTGGGGCTTTTCCGTCTATGATCTCTAAAAAAAGGTGGGGGTACCATTCCTGCGGATAGTACCACATCTCCACATGTCGCTTTAAAAACTCCGGGTTTTCTACTCCGTCTGCCACCAGCATACAAGGGGCGCTTTCTTTTATCAGCTTGTGTTTGGATAATTTATCATACTGTTTCTTTGTAACATTTTTGATAACGCCATGGGAATCCCCTCCCGCCTGCATCATTGTCTGGCGCTGGAAATTTTCCATCGTCCCGATACCAATGGTAAACAATGTGGTAAACAGCATGGCAGTCAACGCGATGGCGAGCACCGCTATGAAATTTCTCGTCCGATTTGCCCGAAAACTTTTGTCTGAAAGATTTCTGATCACTTTCTTGTTTTTTACTTTACGCATGAGACTCACCGCCTTTGTCAGACACGATCCTGCCGTCCTCAATGCGTACCAGACGATCTGCCATCTGTGCGATTTCTTCGTTGTGAGTGATCATCACCACTGTCTGCCCAAATCTTTCTCCGGTTACCTTCAAAAGACTTAACACATCCTGACTGGTAACAGAATCCAGATTTCCGGTCGGCTCGTCTGCTAGGATAATGGCGGGCTTTGCCGCCAACGCTCTTGCAATTGCCACTCTCTGCTGCTGTCCGCCCGACAATTGGCTTGGGAGATTGTATTTCTTAGATTCCAGTCCCAGAATTTCGATAATATCTTCCACATAGTTTTTATCAATTTTATTTCCATCCAGCTCCACAGGAAGCACAATATTTTCATATACATTCAGCACCGGTACCAGATTATAACTCTGAAATACAAATCCAATCTTTCTTCTGCGAAAGATCGTAAGCTGCTCGTCTGTCAGCTTGGAAATATCCTTTCCCCCCACTACTACCGAGCCGGATGTCGGTCTGTCTAATCCGCCCAGCATATGAAGCAGCGTGCTCTTTCCACTCCCGCTGGTTCCCACAATAGAAACAAACTCTCCCTGTTCCACCTGAATATTTACTCCATCCAATGCTTTTACAAGGGTATCCCCTTCTCCGTAATACTTTTTCAAATTCTTGGTCTGTAATACTTTCATGTCTTAATTCCTTTCCCCCTGTAAACACTGTTCATCTTCTAAATAACCTCTGATATATGAAAAGGACAGGGAATGTATTTCTTTCCTGCTGTCCTTACTTTACTTCATCTATCTTACTATATTCTTTCAAGAATCTAACAGTTTTGTAAGATTCCCTCCGACCCCCTGTCCGCTTGGCAAAAACACTGCAAATTCACTGCCTTTTCCGACCTCAGACTTCACTTTAATATAGCCGTTTTGCTTTCTTATGATCTCTCTGGCGAGATATAATCCAATACCGACGCCCTCTGCCCGGCTTACCGTCTCGCTTCTGTAAAATCTCTGAAAAATCTTTGGAATCTCTCCCTCCGGGATTCCCATTCCTTCATCCTTCACAAAAATAGCTCCGTACATCTCATACTTTTTCGCACGGACTATGATCTCGGACTTTGCCGGACTGTATTTCACCGCATTATCCACAATATTGTAAAGCGCTTCTTCCGTCCACTTTGCATCATAAAGCAGTGTAAAATCCTCTTGCAAATCTATACGAACCTTTATTCCCTTTTCCTTTGCTTTTCCTTCGATAGCCCTTTGCACAGAAACAAGCAGTGCGCCTACCGTCTCAGAAACCGGATGCATTGTCAAAATATTACTTTCAAGTCTGGACATTTTCGTAAGAAACCGGATCAAAAATTCCAACTTTTCTGTCTGGTTCTTAATCTGGAGCAAAAGCTCCAATTCCTCCGCCTGTTCCTGTTCTATCATCCGCTCTTCCAGTAGTTCTTCATATAATTTCAAATTAGCAATGGGCGTTTTTGTCTGGTGAGAAATATCTGAGATCAAGCTTTTGATATTCTCCTTCTCTCGTTCCATATTCCCTCTGGCTGCCGTAGAATTTTCCAGAAATTGTTTCCATTTTGACTCCAGTTTCGAAAGCTCCGTCTCATCATAACGACTCTCCTGAAACTCCCCTTTGATGGCATCATCCAGCATCTGATTCAATCTTTCCCATTGTTTCTTTCTGCCAAACATCTGTTGACCCCTCTCCGTCTGATCTCCTACTTGTTTTCGACTTCTTTTTTCCATATATATCCAAGTCCGTACACTGTCTGGATATATTCGGTATCCTTATTTGCCGTCTCAAGCTTCTTACGCAGTCTGTTTACAGTGACCGACAAAGCATTTTCATCTACATACTCTGCGCCGTCCGTCCACAGTCTGTCTACCAGAAGCTCTCTTGTAAGCACCTGCCCCTGATTTTCCAGAAATAACTTTAATAGCTTCTGTTCATTACGGCTGAGTGTCATCTCCTCACCCCGGCAGGTAAAGGACAGTTTCCCGTAATCAAATACAAATTCATCCATTTCATAAATGTCCCGGGCTTTCTTTGCTTCTTTTTCCGCCCGTCTTTTCAGCGCCTCTATCCGCGCGCGAAGAACTGCAAGGCTAAAAGGTTTCGTCATATAATCGTCTGCACCGAGAGACAGCCCTGTCACCTCGTCCATTTCCAGATCATTTGCCGTCAACATTAAAATGGGAATATCGGAATCCTGCCGCACCAGCTTCAGAAAATCATAACCGCTTCCATCCGGCAGATTAACATCTAAAATAATAAAATCAATATGTTCTTTCTGCCACGCCTCCTTCGCCTCTGTGATGCTAAAGCACTGGATAAATGTGTCATTCGGATTTTTTAATGCCAGTGCAATTCCAGAATTTAATGCCCGGTCATCTTCTACAATTAAAATGTGGTACATAGGATTCCCCCTCTTTACTTTACTCTACTTTACATTCAGATAGTACACTGCCAGCTGTGTCCTGTCTCTAAGTCCCATTTTCTCCAATATCTGACTCATATAATTCCTCACAGTCCCTTCGCTCAAATATAGTTTTTCGGCAATTTCTTTGTTATTAAACCCTTCTGCAACAAGGGAAATGATCTGCAATTCTTTTTCTCCGATGTCATACTCAGACCACGCAAATCGCTTCTTTTCTTTCAATAATTCTGGAAGTTTTGCCGTGATTTCTGTTCCAAATACACTTTGTCCGGAGTACACCGCATGAAGGGCAGGCAGGATACTTTGATAATCCTGTTTTAAAAGATACCCTTTCACACCATATTTTAACGCTTTCACAATATATTCATCATCTGAAAATGTAGTAAGAAGCAGAATCTTCGCCTCTGGATCCCGGCTTAAAATCTGCTCCGCAGCCTCTAATCCGCTCATTTTCTTCATCCGTATATCCATAAGAAGTACGTCCGGTTTGTGACTTTGATACAGTGCCACCGCGTCTTGTCCGTCGCTTCCCATACCTGTAACTGCAACTTCCCCATCCGCTTCTAATATGGTTTTTAACGCCCCCGCCACAAATGCATCATCATCTACGATCAAAACTCTCATTTAATATTCTCCCTTCTTCGGCACTGTAATATGTATACGGAATCCTTTCCCCGCAGTAATCTGAAGTCGTCCGCCAAGCGCTGACACACGGTCTTTCATATTTCGGATACCGATTCCTTTTTCTCCCTGTTTATCCCTTTCTTTTTCTCCGCATCCATTATCCTCAATAATAAGCTGATAAAGTCCCGGATGCTCTCTTACCACAACATTGACCCTGTCGGCGTTACTGTGTTTTGTAATATTATTTAATGCTTCCTTAACAATAGCGATAAAACTATATTTCACTTCTCGCGGAATCTTATAACTCATATCATAGCTTAGATGTACCGGACAAAATGCATTGCCTTTGGCAAGTCCTGTCAATGCTTCTTTCAGATCCACCGAATCATCATGAAGATCATGGACGCTCTCCCGCACATTGGTCATGGCTGTATGAAGTGTATTTTCTAATTGTTCCAATGGCTCTTCCATAGTTTTCTCCTGATTCACTGCCTTCATGGCTCCCACCATAAGAATGGCTCTGGACAGCATATGTCCTACATTATCGTGGATCTCCCTTGCAATACGGTTTCGCTCTTTCAAAGTGGCTGTATAAATTTCATAGTCCTGATTCTGCAACAGATCCTGATTTTTTTCTTTTAATGTCAGATTTAATTCCGTACTGTCATCTCTCATTTTCCGATACTCTTTGAAAAGACTTTCACACAGCCTGCTCCGATAAGAAAGTGCACAGGCAAATACACATCCAAATAACAAAAATACAAATACTTCCGTTTCTCTTCCGATATAAAAACAGGAACACAGAGCGCCGAGAATAAGCCCTGTTTTCACAAAGCCTTTTTCCAGCATATGATACAGTACTGCCGGAGCGAATATAAAGAGTTTCGGAAAATAAACACCGACACCTAAATACACTGCCGTCATAATCCCGGCTCTTCTATGTGAAATTTCCATATTCCCCACACAGACATAGATAACGTTCACAAGAAACGATACCACAAATGCCGTATCTGCTGGAACTGACAATATTGTGATAAAGCTATATATGAGCAAGATCCCTTGTTCAATCATCGGACACATAGTTTCTCCTCCGCCATACCCTTTCCCCTCACATAAAATTTCATGACATTTGTCACACTGTCTTATGACGTGTGGCACTATCATTATAAACGCAGAAATTCTATACTACAAGTAACAAAAGTCACAATTCATATACGATATAGAAAGGAAGGTTTTTATGATCCACATTGAAAATCTTGTCAAGCGTTATGGTTCCCTTGTAGCTTTGGACCATTTAAACTTGGATATTAAAGAAGGGGAAATATTCGGACTTCTTGGTCCAAATGGCTCTGGCAAAACTACTGCCATCGGATGTCTTCTTTCTCTGCTGAAATATGACAAAGGTAAGATTACTGTCTTTGGAAAAGAGATGCATCCCGACAGCTATCATATTAAAAAGGATATTGGTGTCGTTATGCAAAATGTAGCTGTTTTCGATCAAATGTCTGTCTGGGAAAATATTGATTATTTCTGCGGATTGTATATCAAGGATAAAAGAAAACGCAAAGAACTGGTGGAAGATGCCATTCGTTTTACAGACCTTGAGGACTATCGGAAAATCCGTCCCAAAAAACTGTCCGGCGGACTTCTTCGCAGGCTGAACATTGCCTGCGGTATTGTACACAAACCCAAACTGATCATTCTGGATGAGCCGACGGTTGCCGTAGATCCTCAAAGCCGTAATAAAATACTGGAAGGTATTTTAGAATTGAACCGTCAAGGTTCTACCATCATCTACACCTCCCATTACATGGAAGAGGTGGAACAGATTTGTTCCCGGATCGCCATTATCGATCATGGACAGGTACTGGCAACCGGCACTACCGAAGAACTGAAAAATATGATAAAAACCGGAGAGACCGTCACCATTGAAGCTATCGCCGCAGACGATGCATTACTTGCCAGACTTCACACCCTCCCCCATGTCTTTGACGTTCAGTATGAGGAACAAGTATTAAAAATCCGTCTAAGCGGTGCCAAACACAATCTGGTACGAATCTTAACGTTCCTCACAGAGCAAAACGTCTCTTTTGGGCGTGTATTTTCTGAACTTCCCACTCTAAACGATGTGTTTCTTGAGATTACCGGGAAAGAATTACGAGATTAGGAGGCTGTTTTATGTTATTTTTATTCCGATACCGATTTCTGCAGATCACACGGGAACTTCCCATGATGTTCTGGGCGTTGACCTTCCCTCTGATCCTTGCCACACTCTTTTATTTCAGCTTCGGAAACACGGGACTTCCCACCACCGGAGAACCGGAATTAGACATGATAAAAGTATGCGTGACAGACAGCGCTGCCAAAACCGGGCAGCAGGAAAAATCTTTAAATGATCCGTCTGATCCCTTTCTTTCCTTCCTGCAGTCCATGGACGGCGACACACTGGACATCCTGCCCGCTTCTTCTGAAGAAAATGCTCTGCAAATGTTAAACGAAGGTAAAATTTCAGGCATTTACTATACAGGGAAAACGCCTTCCCTCACAGTTGGAAAGAACGGATTAAACGAAAGTATTTTGACCGCTTTTTTAGATACTTATAACCGGAATGCCGCTATACTCAAGAAAATTGCCGAAACACATCCGGAAAACCTTCCTGCCGCAATGGAAAGCATCGGCAGCTACAGGCAAATGATCCATGAAGTCTCTCTAGGCGGTAATACTTTAAATCCAACGGTACAGTATTTCTTTGCCCTTATCGCCTATGCCTGTCTTTCCGGCATCTACCTCGGAGTCCGGGCAAGTCTTGACAGTCAGGCAAATCTTACTGCCCTAGGCGCAAGAAGAAGCGTTTCACCCACCCACAAACTGACGCTTATTCTCGTCGATATGCTTGTACTCGTGGTAATTCATTTTATAAATATTATGATTCTCACCATCTACATCGGAAAAGTACTTGGCATCGACCTTGGAAACAACTATGGTGCCCTTCTCCTTGTAAACCTTATGGGAAGTGTCATCGGCGTAACCATGGGACTTGCTTTTGGCTCTCTCTCAAAGCTGTCCTTCAATGCCAAATTTGGACTATCTGTGGCAATCACACTGATCCCCGGCTATCTTGCGGGACTGATGTCCGCGGATACGAAAAACATCATAGAACAACATGCGCCGCTTATCAACCGTATTAACCCGGCTGCTGTTCTCAGCGATGCTTACTACTGTATGGCTGTATATAACGATATGGAACGTTTCGCCAGATGTATATGGATACTGGCAGCTATGAGTATATTATTTCTGAGCACGGCATTTATCCGTGTAAGGAGGGAACGTTATGACAGTATTTAAAGGATTTTTAACGATCACAAAACGAAATCTGGAAATGGTGTTTCTGTATATTGCCATATTCCTCACCATCAGCATTTTCGTCCAGAAAACCCAGCGACCGTCTGACATGAGCGGTTTTGAAGCAGAATGCCTGAATATTGCCGTCATTGACCGGGACGGAAAAACACTTGCCAAAGGTCTTACGAACTACCTGGGTGCCTTTCACAATATTAAAAAAATGGCAGACGACACGTCCCTTTTGCAGGACAAACTCTTCTACCGGGACATTTACTACGTAGTAACGATCCCCGAAAACTTCGAAAAGAAATGTCTGGAAGGAAACGAAAAACTGCCCATAACAAAAGTGCCGGGAAGTACATCCGGCTACTATGTAGATCAGCAGATCAATACCTTTTTAAATAATATACGGACCATGACTGCCGGAGGGTTCTCGATTTCAGAAGCTCTGGAATATATATCGGGTTCTGTGGCTGTTTTGCCCAAGGTAACGTTGATCGATAAGACCGGACACGGCGGAAATATGGCAGAACACGCATTTATGTTTCAATATATGCCCTATATTATATTGTCGATCCTCTGTTATATTTTAAGCTATATTATGCTTTCTTTCGAAAATGCAGATGTAAAAAAGCGGATCCTCTGCTCCTGTATCTCCTCCCGGAGTTTGAATTTCCAGCTTGTTTTGGGGCATATCGTCATCGGACTTGGCATTTGGATCATCTGTACCGTCATACCTTTCGCTCTTTATCGGGAGGCTTTGCTAGCAGATCCACATCTGCCTTATTACTTGTTAAATAGTTTTCTGATGACGCTTGTATCGTTATCTATTGCGTTTTTCATAAGTTCCTTCCCTTTAAAGGAAGAAATCATCAACGGAGTCATAAATGTAGTCACTCTCGGAATGTCGTTCCTCTGTGGCGTATTCGTCCCTATAAGCATTCTTGGAAAAGGGATCAAGACTCTGGCACAATTTCTCCCGGTTTACTGGTATGAGATCGTCAACCGCTTACTGGCAGAAAATCACACGCTTTCTTCTTCCCAGACAGCCAAACTATGGCAAGGCTATGGAATACAGATTCTTTTTGCCCTATCTTTTCTGACGATCGCTATGGTGATTCGCAAAACAAGAACAACGGCAGCAAGATAATACCTATATTTTTAAGAAACACGCGCCGCCGGGCGCACCCGAAAAAATGCAGCACACAGGCTCTCCCTATGTGCTGCATTTTTGTGTTTCTCTCTTAATCTTCAAAGGCTTCTTTCATCTTATCCATAAAACCTTTTTTCTTCTTGCCCTTATTGCCGGAATCCTCACCTGTGCCGGCCGCATGCAATGTATTTCCGGAAAGCTCATCAAACTTTCGAAGAGCTTCTTTCGCCTCATGGCTTAATTTCTCCGGTGTCTGGATGACCAGAGTTACATAGTGGTCACCACGCACCTGTGAATTACGGACAGACGGTACACCCTTTCCTTTCAGGCGTACTTTTGTATCTGTCTTCGTACCCGGTTTCACATTATAAATAACGTCTCCGTCTACCGTCTTAATCTTAATATCAGCTCCAAGCGCCGCCTGTGCAAATGAAATCGGAACTGTAGAGAAGATATGCATATCCTGACGCTGAAAAATCGGATGTCTGGATACAACAACTTCTACCAACAGATCGCCCCTTGGACCGCCGTTCACACCCGGCTCTCCTTTTTCACGGATACGTACACTCTGGCCATTATCGATACCTGCCGGAATCGTAACGGCAATCTTCTTACGGCTGGAAACATAACCTGTACCACCGCAATCCGAACATTTCTCACGGACAATTTTACCGGTTCCATGACAGTCCGGACAAGTCTGTACATTTTGAACCGTTCCAAAGAAAGACTGTTGTGTATAGACAACCTGACCTTTTCCGCCACATTTCGGACAGGTTTCCGGAGAAGTACCTGCCTTTGCGCCCGTACCATTACAAGTCGTACATGGATCCTTTAGTACTACATCCAGTTCTTTCTCACATCCGAACACTGCCTCTTCAAATGTGATCCTGACACTTTTTCTTATATTCATACCTTTCATCGGCCCTTGGCTTGCACGTCCGCCTCTTCTGCCGCCACCGAACAGATCGCCGAAAATATCACCGAAAATATCACTGAAATCAGCGCCGTTAAAATCAAACCCGCCGAATCCTCCGGCGCCTCCGGCTCCGCCTTCAAATGCCGCGTGACCAAACTGGTCGTACTGACGGCGTTTTTCCGGATCGCTCAATATTGCATATGCCTCAGAGGCTTCTTTGAATTTCTTCTCAGCCTCAGCATCTCCCGGATTTACATCCGGATGATATTTTTTTGCAACCTTTCTATACGCTTTTTTCAAAGCGGCATCATCAGCGTCTTTACTGACGCCGAGCACCTCATAATAATCTCTTTTCGTCTCTGCCATAAAATCTTCTCCTTACATAAGGAAGTTCTGCGAGACCGGGCTTTTAAAACATTTTGCCAAGTTTCGCAGAACAACCTTCGTACTTAAGCTCAGAGACACCTTACGGCATCTCTTTGCTAAGTGCTCCGGGTTTATACTTCCTTGTAATCTCCATCCACTACATCATCGCCCTGGAATCCTTCCGGTGCCGGACCTGCTCCTGCTCCCATATCCGGGCCTGCACCCTGTGCTCCTGCACCTGCTGCAGCTCCTGCCTGCTCATACATCTTTGTAAACACTTTCTGAGCGCTCTCTGTAAGTTTCTCTTTTGCAGCTTTGATCTCTGCAATCTGTGCATCTGACATATCTTCTGTATTTACTTTTTCAAGTAATTCTTTTAATGCTTTACAGTCAGCTTCCACAGCGTCTTTATCCGCAGCGTCTAATTTATCTCCAACTTCACCGAGGGCTTTCTCTGTCTGGAAAACGAACGCGTCCGCTTCGTTCTTAGTATCAATACCCTCTTTACGTTTTTTATCCTGTGCCTCAAATGCAGCGGCTTCTTTTACAGCTTTGTCGATGTCTTCATCAGACATATTAGAACCTGCTGTAATTGTGATATGCTGCTCTTTACCTGTTCCCAGATCTTTTGCAGATACATTTACGATACCATTTGCATCAATATCAAATGTAACCTCAATCTGTGGGATTCCGCGTGGAGCCGGTGCAATTCCGTCCAGTCTGAACTGTCCCAGAGATTTGTTGTCTTTTGCAAACTGTCTCTCTCCCTGTACGACATTGATGTCTACTGCTGTCTGGTTATCTGCTGCTGTTGAGAATACCTGGCTCTTCTTTGTAGGAATTGTAGTATTTCTCTCAATCAATCTTGTTGCAACACCACCCATTGTCTCGATAGAAAGTGAAAGCGGAGTTACATCCAGAAGAAGAATGTCGCCTGCGCCTGCGTCGCCTGCAAGTTTTCCGCCCTGAACAGATGCTCCAAGTGCTACACACTCATCCGGGTTCAGAGATTTGCTTGGCTCTTTACCTGTGAGACGTTTTACTTCTTCCTGAACAGCCGGGATACGTGTAGAACCGCCTACGAGAAGTACCTGACCAAGCTCAGATGCCGTAATGCCTGCGTCTGAAAGCGCTCTCTGTACCGGCTCAGATGTCTTCATCACAAGATCATGTGTCAATTCATCAAATTTTGCTCTTGTAAGGTTCATATCAAAATGTTTTGGTCCCTCAGCAGTTGCTGTAATAAATGGCAGGTTGATGTTAGATGTTGTTGCAGAAGAAAGTTCCTTTTTCGCTTTCTCAGCAGCTTCTTTTAATCTCTGAAGAGCCATCTTATCTGTAGATAAATCTACACCTTCCTGTTTCTTAAATTCAGCGATCATGTAGTCTGTGATCTTCTGGTCAAAGTCATCTCCACCAAGTCTGTTGTTACCTGCTGTAGATAATACTTCGATAACACCGTCACCGATTTCGATAACAGATACATCGAAAGTACCGCCGCCTAAGTCATATACCATGATCTTCTGTTCTTTCTCATTGTCAAGACCATAAGCAAGCGCTGCCGCTGTAGGCTCGTTGATGATACGTTTTACATCAAGACCTGCAATCTTACCTGCATCTTTTGTTGCCTGACGCTGAGCATCGTTAAAGTAAGCCGGTACTGTGATAACCGCTTCTGTTACTTTTTCTCCCAAATAACTTTCTGCGTCTGCTTTTAATTTCTGAAGTGTCATTGCAGAAATCTCCTGTGGAGAATATTTCTTCTCGTCAATTGCTACTCTGAAATCAGATCCCATTTCTCTTTTAATAGAAGAAATCGTTCTCTCTGCGTTTGTTACTGCCTGACGTTTTGCAGGCTCACCCACAAGACGCTCTCCTGTCTTTGTAAATGCTACGACAGACGGAGTTGTTCTTGCACCCTCTGTGTTTGTGATAACTGTCGGCTGTCCGCCTTCCATAACTGCTACACAACTGTTTGTTGTACCTAAGTCAATACCAATAATTTTTCCCATGATCATTTCCTCCTAATATTCTAAATTAATACCATGTAATGAAGTTCCATCTTTGCTTTGTTTGATCTTACTGTGTGCCTTCGGTTAATTTGCTACTTTTACCATGCTGTGTCTGACTACAGATTCACGGTACATATAACCTTTTTGAAATTCTTCGGCAATGATATTTTCTCCGAAATTTTCATCCTCCACATGCATTACCGCGTTGTGGAAATTCGGATCAAATTCTTTACCTACTGCCTCAATCGGCTTTACTCCGACTCCTTCCAGGGTTGTCATCAATTTTTTATACACCATCTCCATTCCCTGTACAAATGAATCGCTTTTATCTTCTTCACTGACTGTTCCGAAACCTCTTTCGAAATCGTCGATAACCGGAAGAATTTTTTCTATGACATCTTTCGCGCCTACTTCGTACATCTGAGATTTCTCTTTATCTGTACGCTTACGAAAGTTATCAAACTCTGCCATCTGACGAGTGAGTCTGTCGGTCAGTTCCTCGATCTTCTCGTCTTTTTTATCTTTTTTCTTTTCCTTCTTTCCAAATATCTTTTTACCGGCTTTTTTATCGTCTGTATTTTCTGCCTCTTCTGATGCATTTTCTTCTGAAGTCTCTTCCTCTGAGAGTTCTTCTTCCACAACTGCCTCGTCTGAAGCTTCTGTATCACCGGATCTTTCCTCTTCTGCCTGCTCCGCTGTTTTCTTTGCTTCTTCCACAGCTTCTTTTACCATTTCTTCCTGGCTCTTTTCCTGCTTGTTCTCCAACGGTACTTCCACCTTTCTTATTCTTTTTTATGAAACATAACATCCAACTCATTTTGGAGCCGCTTCATGGATCTCAGCACATGCTCATAATCCATTCTTTTTGGTCCGATAATTCCTATCGTTCCCTTCATGCCGTCGCCCAATTCATAAGTTGCGGTAACAACACTGCAGTCTTTCATATTTTGAACCGGAGTTTCATCTCCGATATAGACCTGAATCCCTGTATTTTCTTCCTGGGCAAGCGTCTGCGTTACCAGTTCTGTAAGCTGCTGTTTTTCCTCAAATGCACTGATAATATCCTGTGCGCTCTGCTTATCTGAAAGCTCCGGATATTTGAAGATGTTCGTAGCGCCGCTTGTATAAATCTGCATATCTTCATCAATTTGAATCGTATCTGCTACTGCATCCAGCACATTTCCCACTACTCTGCTGTGAATACCTGCCTGTTCTTTCAGTCTGGCGATCAGTCCCAGATTGATTTCCTCAATCGGCATTCCATTCAACGTCGTATTCAAGAGCATATTGAGCTTTAAAAGATTCTCATTACTAAGCGGCTCATCCAGATTGATGATCTTATTCTTGATCACATTGCCGCCAAGTACGATCACCGCAATGACCTGTTCTTCATCTACCATAGACAGCTGAATGAATTTTATCTTATTGCTGTTATTAACCGGAGTCGAAACCATGGTGGCATAATTCGTACTGCTTGCCAGAACTTTCGCTGCCTGTTTCAGAAGCTGCTCCATCTTATCTGCCTTCTCAAGCATCTGCTCCTGCTTCTCGTTCAGTTCCTGCTCTTTTTCCACAATCAGCATATCTACATAAAGCCGATAGCCCTTATCCGAAGGAATCCGTCCTGCGGACGTATGAGGCTGGATGATATAACCAAGCTCTTCCAAGTCCGCCATCTCATTTCGGATGGTTGCCGAACTTAAATTCAAATCCGTATACTTAGAAATCGTTCTGGAACCGACCGGCTCTCCTGTTTCCAGATAAGTTTTGATAATCCCATGCAGGATCTTCAATTTCCGTTCACCCAGTCCGTGTTCTTCCACAATCAACCATCCTCCTTTCGGTTTTGTCTGTTAGCACTCGATTTCAAGGAGTGCTAACATCTTCGATTATTAATGTAACACTCCCTATTTTATTTGTCAACAGGGTTTATTGTTTTTTTATATTTAGGACGTAGCCTTTTTCAAAAGGGCTACGTCCTAAATTGCATTTTGACCTGTACCTAAATGAAAAATACCCTGTACCCAAATGAACAGGTACAGGGTTATATCTTCTGTATTTCACTAACTGAGCTCAATCTTTGCCGCCTCTTCCGGCTTGAAATCGTTCCGTAAATCGTAAATATTATGTCCGGTAGACTCGCTCAACACTCTTCCTTCTAAGGAATAGCAGCGGATGAACCTTTTGCTGTCTACTGTAGACCAGTGCTCTACATCCCAGCTCATGTATCCGTCCTCATCGCTTTTTTTCTCTTTCAAGTACAAGTCTACCTGGCGGCCGTCTTTCATTAACTGGATCAAACCTTGTGTTCCGTCTACTTCTACTTCTGTTTTGTTTACTGAATCATAAATCTTCATTGTGTTTCCTCCTGCTCGTTTCTAAATTCTAATGTTCTGAAATAAATTCTATTCATGATTATAATGTTTTTAACCGCAAAATACAACCTCTTACCCGTTCTTTTCCAGGTATTCCATCCACGCCTTGATCTCTTTCTCCCGTCCGTTATCGGATGCCTCATAAAATTTTGCACCTGTGATCTCATCCGGCAAATACTGCTGCCGCACATAATGATTCGGATAATCATGGGCATACTTATACCCGATTCCCCGTCCCAGACTTTGACAGCCTTTATAGTGCGCGTCCTGCAAATGTGCCGGAACCGTGGTTTTCGTATTTCTTACATTTTCCATTGCGGCAAATACTGCATTACATGCCGAATTACTCTTAGGCGCAGTCGCCACATAAAGGACTGCCTGTGACAAGATTATCTGAGCCTCCGGCATTCCGACACGCTCCACTGCCTGCGCTGCAGAAACCGCAACGGTAAGCGCCATAGGATCTGCATTCCCGACATCCTCTGAGGCACAGATCATGATCCGCCTTGCGATAAATTTAATATCCTCGCCTGCGTAAAGCATTTTTGCCAAATAATATACCGCCGCATCCGGATCTGACCCCCGCATACTTTTAATAAACGCAGAAATGGTATCATAATGGTTGTCTCCGGTCTTATCATACCGCACGACACGTTTCTGAATACACTCAGACGCCACCTCTAGTGTCAGGTGGATCTTTCCGTCCTCACTCCTTTCTGTAGTCAGTATACCAAGCTCCACGGCATTCAGTGCGTTCCTTGCGTCTCCTCCGGCAATGTCCGCAAGAAATTCCAAAGCATCATCATCTATAACCGCATCATAACTTCCCATCCCCTTTTCCACATCATAGACTGCCCGTTGTAAAAGCTCCTTAATATCGTCTTTGCCAAGGGGCTGTAATTCAAAAATACTAGAACGGGAAAGCAGCGCCCGATTCACTTCAAAATATGGATTCTCTGTAGTCGCGCCGATCAGGATAATCGTTCCGTCCTCCACAAAAGGCAGTAAATAGTCCTGCTGTCCTTTGTTAAATCTGTGAATCTCATCTACAAACAGAATCGTCTTTTTCTGATACATTCCCAGTGTTTCTTTTGCCTGCGCAACGACCGCTTCCATGTCTTTTTTTCCTGCCACCGTAGCATTGATCTGTGTAAATTCTGCACTGGTAGTATTGGCAATGACTTTGGCAAGAGTAGTTTTCCCCGTTCCCGGAGGTCCGTAGAAAATAATGGAGCTCAATTTATCTGCCTTGATCGCCCGATAAAGGAGCTTGTCTTTTCCGATAATATGTTTCTGTCCTACCACTTCGTCTAACGTAGAAGGACGAAGTCTGGAAGCCAGCGGGGCTTCCCTATCCATATTTTTTTCTCTCACATAATCAAATAAATCCATGTTTTATCTAAACCTTTCTGTACCCAGTCAAATCTCTCACTACTTCTCCGGCAATTAAAAGTCCTGCCACCGGAGGAACAAAAGAAACACTGCCGGGAATATTCCGTCTTTTTCCTTTGTCTTCCTTATCATTCTCGTCTTCCGGCTCATTTACCGACACGTCCAGCGGATTTTCTTTCGAATACAACACTTTCAAATGATAAATACCCCTTGCTTTCAGCTCTTTTCTCATCACCTTACACAATGGACATACGGAAGTTTTACTGATGTCCGTAATCTCGAACAATTCCCCGTGGAGCTTATTACCCGTCCCCATACTGCTGATGAGCGGAATATCATATTCCCGCGCTTTTTCTGCCAGCGCAAGCTTAGCTGTCACTGTATCGATCGCATCCACGATGTAGTCCGGCTTCTCTGAAAAAATCGTATCTATATTGTCTGGCAGTACAAAAGTCTCGTAAGTTACCACCTCTGTTTGGGGATAAATGTCCTTAATTTTTTCTTTCATTACTTCTGTCTTATATTTTCCGATGGTACTGTGAAATGCAATGGACTGACGATTAATATTCGTCAGCGACACCACATCATTATCGATCAGGATCAGTTTCCCGATCCCACACCGTGCCAACGCTTCAATACAATGAGAACCTACGCCCCCCACACCGAACACCATGACAACCGCATCTTTTAACCTCCTTATAGAGTCCTTTCCTATTAATAATTCCGTTCTGGAAAACTCATGCAACATATCCTCTTCCACCTAATTCAATAAAATCTCATCTGCTGTCACAAACTCAAATCCTTCCCCCTTCAAGGTATCCACGATCCGAAGCGCCGCTTTTACGGAGGAGCCGTAACAGTCATGTAATAAAATAATATCATTTTCATCTATGTCCGTCACTACCTTATTTACAATTTCATCTACATTTTCTGTTGTCCAATCCAGCGGATCGACGGTCCACATCACCGGCAGAACTTCCATCTCCACCTCCAAATCCTCGTGCCATTCTCCAAAGGGCGGACGCATATACGCCACATGCTCTCCGGTAATATTACTAATGATACGATCCGTCTCTGTTAATTCCTTTTTTGCTTCTTCTCTGGATAATCGTGTAAGGTTTACATGATGATACGTATGATTTCCGATCAAATGTCCTTCCCTTTTTATTCGTTCCACCAGCTCCGGCTCCTCTTTTGCATATTGTCCGATCAAAAAGAAACTTGCTTTCACGTTCCTCTCTTTCAGACCATCCAGCAGCTCTCCCGTGTATTTTGCATGCGGACCGTCGTCAAATGTAAGCGCTACCTTTGGGGCGTCTGCATTCTCCTTTGTAACTGCATTTTCGGATACTTCCCGGCTCTCCTCTTTGAAAAATACCTGCCGGGGACTCAGAGAGATTCCCATCATATTTAATACACATAACATATATAAAACTCCAAGCAGTATTTTCATACTTTGTTTTTCCCGTTTTTGCCTCAACCGTCACACTTCCTTTTTGTCCTCGCACCATATATATGTAACAGTCAAAAAACATATGTAACAACATTGCAATATATTTTTTCTAATGTTATAATAGCACTTACGTTCAAAAGAAGAGGAGGAAATTTTTATGACAGATACATCTGAACAGACAATTCCCAGACCACAGAATAAAATGGGAGTTATGCCGATTCCGAAACTTTTAATTACCATGTCCCTGCCCATGATGATTTCCATGCTTGTGCAGGCCCTTTACAATATCGTAGACAGCATGTTCGTAGCACAATTGAGTGAGGACGCGCTGACTGCCGTTTCTCTGGCATTTCCCATACAGACACTGATGATTGCCATTGCCACGGGTACGGGCGTAGGTATCAATGCTCTTTTATCCAGAAACTTAGGCGAAGGAGATTATGAAGGCGCAAATAATGCAGCCAAAAACGGACTGTTTCTTTCCATTGTAAGCTGTATCGTATTTGCGATCTTCGGTGTTCTAGGTTCCCGGTTTTTCTTTTCCATGCAGACAGATAACCCGCTTATTGTAGAATACGGCACACAGTACATGATGATCATCACCCTGTGCTCCGGCGGTATTTTTTTGCAGATCGCATTCGAAAGACTTCTACAGTCTACAGGAAAGACCATTTACAATATGATCACACAAGGAACCGGGGCAATTATCAATATCATCCTGGATCCGATCCTCATTTTCGGATTATTTGGATTCCCGAAACTGGAAGTAGCAGGCGCAGCCATCGCCACGATCATCGGACAGGTTGTGGCCGTATGTATGTCTGTGTATTACAACACGAAGAAGAACAAAGAGATCAATATAAACCTCAAACATTTTCGCCCTCACTGGCGTACTATCTCGATTATTTACAAAGTCGGTATCCCGTCCATTATTATGCAGTCCATCGGATCTGTTATGACCTTCGGTATGAATAAGATTCTTCTGATGTTTTCTTCCACCGCCGCAGCAGTATTCGGCGTGTACTTTAAACTTCAAAGCTTCATCTTTATGCCGATATTCGGACTGAACAACGGTATGATCCCGATCATCGCCTTTAACTACGGTGCAAAGAAAAAAGACCGTATCAAACAGACTACAAAGTTAAGCATTTTGATCGCCATGGTCATTATGTTGATCGGACTTCTCATCTTCCAGACGCTTCCTGAGTTCCTGCTTGTGAACTTATTTAAAGCCTCTGAGAACATGGTTGCCATCGGCGTTCCTGCCCTTCGTATCATCAGTTTAAGTTTCCTGTTTGCAGGATTCTGTATCATTGCAGGCTCTGTATTCCAGGCGCTTGGAAACGGTGTGTACAGCTTGATCGTCTCCGCAGCGAGACAGCTTCTTGTAATTCTTCCAGTAGCTTATCTCTTTGCAAAGCTGTTCGGATTACATATGGTATGGTGGTCAATTCCTATCGCAGAAATTGTTTCCCTGATCCTTTCCGCTATCCTTTTAAAGCGGATATACAAATTAAAGGTAGAGCCTATGTAGACACCCGAAACAAAAATTCCGCATATCGAACGTCCTCGTCCGATATGCGGAATTTTTATTTCTTCTTCACACTGAACCCAAATCTTCCAAGCTCTTTTCCCAGCGTAAAATATTCTCCGTGAGAATAGGCTACAAGACCTGTTTTATTCAATTCAAATTTCCCGTTTTCCTGCATATACGCCTCATCCACCTGTACTCCCAGCACTTCTGCAAGAAACATATCGTGAGAGCCAAGCTTCTTAACCTCTGTCACCTTGCACTCGATATTGACCGGACTCTCTTTAATGACAGGCGCAAAAGAAAGCTTCTTGGCCTTCCCCCGGGTCAGCCCCATCTCTTTCCATTTATCCACATCTTTTCCTGAACGGACACCGCACCAATCAGTTGCCTCTGCAAGCTGCTCTGTTGTGAGATTTACCACGAACTCACCACTGTCCAAGAGTAAATGATGGGAATACCGCTCCGGTCTTACAGAAATATACAACATAGCCGGATCGCTGCATACCGTTCCTGTCCATGCCACCGTGATGATATTGTCTTCTCCTTTTGTATCTGCGGTACTGACCATCACCGCCGGCAACGGATAAAGCATATTCCCCGGTTTCCAAATCTGTCTTGCCATAATTTTCACCTTCCTGTCCAAAACTTTTTCTTACTGCTGAAGAGCGCTTACCAGAATAGGAATTAACTGTTTCTTTCTAGACACTACGTCTTTCAGAATAATACGCTCTGCGTCTTCCTGCAGGTCAAAAGCAGAGATAACCGTCTCCTTCGCGTGATTTCCGCAACATAATAGCTCTGTAGACTCTCCCAGAATATCCGTCAACATAAAATAGACCATATTCAGTTGCTGCTCCTCCATAGCTTTTGTCAGATATGGCGTTAGCACCTCTTTTATCTCCTGCAATTCTTCCTTGTTCATAGAATTTATCTGCCCTACGCCAAATACCGTATCTCCTACCGTAAATTGTTTGAAATCCTGAAAACAGATCTCCTCTGCACTCTTTCCTTTCATACTACTTCCGGCATTAAACATGGCTTTTGCCATCTCTTCCATATTAATACCCGCAACTTTTGCAAGTTTTCCTGCAATTTTTTCATCCACTGCCGTACAAGTAGGGGAACGGAACAGAAGCGTATCCGAAATAATGGCAGAACAGAGGAGTCCTGCTATTTTCGGAGGAATCTCCACCCCTGCCTCCTCATACATCTGTGTTACGATCGTTGCCGTACAGCCAACCGGCTGGTTCCGGAAAAATACCGGTCCCATAGTTTCCATATTTCCCAATCTGTGATGATCTATGATCTCCACGATCTCTGCTTCTTCGATTCCATCGATTGCCTGAGATCTCTCATTGTGATCTACCAGGATAACCTTCTTCTTACTTGCATCCATAAAACGACGTCTGGAAATAAATCCCCGGAATCTGCCATGTCTGTCCAGAATCGGGAAGTCACGGAACTTTTTCTTTGTCATGCGTTCCTTAATATCATCTACATAATCACTCATACGGAAAGTGAGAAGCGGTCCTTTACTCATAAAATATTTTACCGGAATGCTCTGATTAATGAGACGCGCCGTTGTAAATGTGTCGTGAGGTGTACGGATGATCACAATGCTCTGCTCCTCCGCCTTCTTGATCAGCTCTTCCGATACCTCTGCATTCTGACACAAAACGAGACAGCTTGCATCAATATCCACGGCACAAGCCTGCGCCTCATGACGATTCCCCAGAATGACCAGATCGTCTTTCTCAATAAATTCTTCCATCATATCCGGATTGGATGCCCCAATCGTCACTTTTCCTTTGGAAAAATAACCGTGCAGATTCCCGGTAACCAATTCCCCGTCCAATGTCTTAATAATGTTTCGGTACTGGGTTCTTGCCTCAGAAAGAATCTTATTGTCATATACATCCATATAGGACTTTGCAATATCTCCGGTAGATATTACCCCTACCAGTTCTTCCTCTTTTAAAATGGGCAGCGTCTTAACGCTCTGCTCCTTCATCTTCGTCCATGTGTCTCTGATGGACACATTGGGTTCTACACCTTCGATTTTATGTATATCCAGATCTTTCACCTGAAGCTTCACATTTTTTAAGATCTCCGGAGCTTTCACACCAAACTTTGCAAGCACGTACTGTGTCTCTTCGTTGATCTGCCCGGCTCTTCTCGCCACATATTCCTCTCCGGTTACTTTCTTTTTCAGCTCTGCATATGCGATTGCGGAACAGATAGAATCCGTATCCGGGTTTTTATGTCCGACTACATACACTTTTCCTGTTCTTTTTCCCATATAAAATCTCCTATATTCGTTGTTCTCTTAGTAAGAGTAACATCTTTTCCCCATTTCGCCAACCTATAATTTAAAAAAATACAATCCTTCTTCTGAAAACCACCCTCTTACTGAGTTGTCATGCCCTCCGGTATATGCTATACTAAGAAAATAAAATACGATTTTTAAGACCAAGGAAGGATGACAACATGAACGAAGAATTTTTAAAAGAAGAAATAAACCCGGAAGGAATTCCTGAGGAAGAACTTACCATGGCTGATCTGGAGGATCATTTTGACGACGCCAATCCGTGGAACCGCGTTCTTTCTTATATGGAGAAGAAAACCGTACTTCCTGTTAAGATTGAAGGCATCGTCAACGGCGGCGCTATCGCCATGGTTGAAGGACTGCGCGGATTTATCCCTGCTTCCAGACTTTCTCTTTCTTACATCGAGGATTTAGAATCTTACCTGTTAAAAGACATTGAAGTTCAGGTTATCGATGTGGATCAGGCAGAGAACAAGCTGGTTCTGTCTGCCCGGGAAATTCTGAAAGAAAAAGAACGCAAGGCAAAAGAAGAAAAGATTGCAGGTATCAAAATCGGAAGTGTTATGACAGGCACGGTTGAATCCTTACAGACCTACGGAGCATTTATCCACTTAGAGGATGGCCTTTCCGGACTGGTGCATATTTCCCAGCTCAGCCAGAAACGGGTAAAATCTCCAAAAGACGTGTTAAATGTCGGTGACACTGTGAATGTGAAAGTTATCGGTCTCAAAGACGGTAAAATCAGCCTAAGCATAAAAGCGCTGGAAGAAATCTCAGAGGAACCAGAGGAACCAGAAGAAAAGGTAGAGATTCCAAAATCAGAAAATATCGGAACAAGCCTCGGCGATTTATTTAAAAATATTCAGTTATAATTAAAAGAACGATTTTCGGACAAGCCGGAAATCGTTCTTTTACTTTCCTATTTCTATAAAAGTTTCTCAAGATCACGAAGCCACAAAGCCGCACAAGCATCACTTGGCATTCTCCAGTCTCCTCTCGGAGACAATGCTACCGTTCCTACCTTCGGACCATCCGGAATGCAAGATCGTTTAAACTGCTGGCTGAAAAATCTACGGTAAAAAGTATTCAACCATTTCAAAATAGTACCTTTATCGTATTCACTCTCAAATGCACAGAGCGCCAACCTGTATATCTTACTTGGCTCATATCCGAAACGAAGCATATAATAAAGATAAAAATCATGCAGTTCATAGGGACCTACGAGATCTTCTGTCTTTTGTGCGATCTCTCCGTCTCTGGGCGGCAACAGTTCCGGACTTACAGGAGTGTCGAGTACATCATAGAGCACCTCTCTTAACTCTCTGTCACCGCAGGTGTCGGCATAGTACTGTACCAGATACCTTACCAGTGTCTTAGGCACAGACGCATTGACTCCGTACATAGACATATGATCTCCATTATAAGTCGCCCATCCAAGTGCAAGCTCCGACATATCTCCGGTTCCAATCACCAATCCTCCGCTCTGATTGGAAATATCCATCAGAACCTGTGTCCGCTCCCTCGCCTGCGCATTTTCAAAGGTCACACTGTGATCGTTTATATCGTGCCCGATGTCGGTAAAATGTTGTTTCACAGAATCGGCGATCGGTACTTCCCGAAGAGTCGCCCCTAATTTCAGAGACATCTTACAGGCATTTTGGTACGTTCTGTCCGTTGTCCCGAAACAAGGCATTGTCACCGCCGTAATACCGCTTCTGTCTAGGGAAAGAAGGTCAAATGCTTTCGCAGCCACCAAAAGAGCAAGTGTAGAATCCAGTCCGCCGGAAATACCTACAACTACATGTTTTGAATGTGTGTGGGCAAGACGCTTTTTCAGCCCCATAGCCTGAATCGTCAGGATTTCTTCACAGCGTCTTTCACGCGCCCTTCCCTCTCCCGGCACAAACGGTCTGGAGGAAAACTTACGTGTGAGCTTTGTTTCTTCTACATTGACAGAAAACGGAATCCGGGGCAATTCTCGTTCTCCTTCCATACGAAAGGTGGTATTCTTTCGCCTCTCTCCCAACAGACGTTTTATGTCAATCTCTGTGTAAACTACTCCATTCTCAAATCGTTTCGCCTCGGCAAGTGTCGTTCCGTTTTCCGCAATCAGATTGTGCCCGCCAAACACCAAGTCTGTGGAGGATTCCCCCTCTCCTGCGTTGGCATAGACATAACCGCAGATCAGCCTTGCAGACTGTCCTTCTATCAGACTTTTTCTATAGGAAGCTTTTCCCACTGTCTCATCACCGGCAGAACAGTTTACAATAAGTACCGCGCCCTCCAGCGCTGCTTTGATTCCGGGCGAAACCGGACTCCATACATCCTCGCACACCTCTGCAGATACCACCAGCCCCTCCATCTCCTTTGCCACATACAACAACTGTGGGCCGAAAGGAATCATTTCCCCGTCAAAGAACACTTCTTTTGCCTTCTCAGGACCCTCGGAAAACTGACGCATCTCATAAAACTCTCCGTAATTGGGCAGAAAGCTTTTCGTTGTAAGTCCTAACAGCCTTCCTCTGTTGACTGCTGCTGCGGTATTGTATAATTTCCCTTCTAAGGATACGGGAACTCCCACAAAGTAGAGACCATCTTTTTTTTCTGTGTGTGCCACGATCCGTCGAAGTCCCTGAAGCGCCTCCTGCAAAAGAATCTCCTGTGAAAAAAGATCACCGCAGGTATAACCGGTCACACAAAGCTCCGGAAAGGCAACTACTTTTGCCCCTGCCGCTTCTGACTCATCGATCATACGGCAAATCTGTTCCGTATTGTAACCCACATCTGCCACACGAATATCCGGCGTTGCCGCTGCCACTTTCACAAATCCGCTGTTCATGTTCTCTTCCTCCGCTTTTGATTATTTTTTGCTTGTCTTTATAATTCTCTTTAAATCCTCTATCGTGTATTCATAAGCACTATTACAGAAATGACATTTCACTTCGATGTCCTTCCCATCGTCAATCATTTCCTGAATATCCTTTTTGCCGATGCTTGCAATTGCATGCTCTACTCTTTCTTTTGTACAATTACAGAAAAACTGCGTCGGTATCGTATCCGTAATTTCAAGCCCCAGATTGCCAAGCAATGTCTCCAGCAATTGTTCTGCCGTATACCCCTGATCCAAAAGAGCCGTCACAGATGTAACCTTTTTCAGATTCTCTTCGATCTTCTCCGCCGTAGCCTCCTCTGCAAAAGGCATCATCTGTATAATAAAACCTCCCGCTGTCTTTACCGTATTGTCTTTTTCCATCAGTACGCCAAGCCCTACAGAGGACGGTACCTGTTCGGAATTGGCAAAGTAATAAGTCAGATCCTCGGCAATCTCACTTGTCACGAGAATCGTCTGCCCGGTATAAGGTTCTTTTAATCCCATATCTTTGATCACCTGAATAAGTCCGATTCCTACCGCTCCTCCCACATCCAGTTTCCCGTTTTTCGGAGGCAGCATCACATCGGGATGATCTACATATCCTTTTACATTAGCTTTGCTGTCTGCTGTCACCGTAATACCTCCAAGCGGTCCGTCCCCCCGGATCTGTATGGTCAGCATATCTGTGTCATTCTTCATCATACTTCCCATCATCGCCCCCGCTGTAAGAAGGCGCCCAAGAGCTGCCGTCGCCACCGGGCTTGTCTCATGCCTCTTTCTTGCTTCTTCTACAATCTCTCTTGTCACGGCTGCAAATGCACGAACCTGTCCATTCGCCGCTGTAGCTCTCACAATATAGTCTTTCATATCTCTGCCATCCTCTTTTCTTTTATTTTTCACATTCCTGTGCGATCACGCATATCCGCTCACTATTATACATCGGTTTCTCTTTTGTATAGGCGTCATACGCTTCTACATATTTTAAGCCTGCTTTTTCTATGAACGTCCGGATCTGATGCAGCGTATACGCTTTCTGATAGTGTATCTCCTGATATTTCCGATACAGATCTGACTCTTTTCCTTCCCGTACAAAAAGTGTCAATTCATATTCGTTCACTTTTTCTTCGTCATCATAATAATTATCCCAGATAAAACTACAGTCTTCCCGGTCCTCGGCAATTACCTGCTCCCCCAAAATCTGTTCGTATTTGTACTCTGTATTAAAGTCAAACACAAAGATTCCTCCCGGATCCAGATAATTGTTCACCAGTCGGAACACCTGCTCTAAGTCTTCTTCCTCGGTGATATAATTCACGCAGTCACACACACTGACGATCGCCCGGACAGTTCCATACAATTCAAATTCTCGCATATCCTGCAAAAGATACAGTATATCATGTCCGCTTTCTGTGCGTTTTTCTATTGCCAGCTCCAGCATATCTTCAGAACTATCAACGCCGATCATGTCATATCCTTTCCGTGCCAGGATCTCTGTCATACTTCCTGTTCCACAGCCAAGTTCCAATACCAGTCCGTCTTTTATCTCATATTCTTTTAATATATCCTGAAGATAATCCGCCCATTCCTCATATGGTACGTTATCCATGAAGGTGTCGTATACTTCTGCGAAGTTCGTATAAGCTTCCATGAGATACTCCTTTCTGCTCTTCTGAGACCTTGCTTATTATAGCATGTTTCGAGTATTTTTTGAATAGGGTAAAAAGCGGAACGCTCCGTTCGGAACATCCCGCTTTATTTTCCATCTTCTATGTATCCTGTTACCAATATCTTCTTACAGCCAATACAGATCTGTAGTTTGCCGGACTGGTAGTCTTAATTCCGCCTTTTGGATATGGGGCGCTGTTGGAAGCATGTACGATGGTATTATTTCCAATATAAATTCCAACATGTCCACTATAACAAATAACATCTCCCGGAAGCTTATCCGCATAACTTACAGACTTTCCGCCGCTTCTGATCGCACTGGACGTTCTCGGTGTACTGATTCCGAACTTCCTGTGTATCTGCTGTACAAAACCAGAGCAGTCAATACCGTTCGTCAGGCTATTTCCGCTATACTTATACGGATTACCTACGTACTGAAGTCCTTTATTGGCAATCTGCTGTCCTTTGGACGCATTATCCGGTTTTGATGGTTTTTCTTCTTTATCCGGTTTATTTTCTTCTTTGTCCGGTCTTGATGGTTTTTCTTCTTTATCCGGTTTACTTTCTTCTTTGTCCGGTTTTGATTCCGGTTTATTGTCTTCTTTATCCGGTTTTGACTCCGGTTTGCTGTCTTCTTTATCCGGTTTTGATTCCGGCTTACTGTCCTCTTTATCCGGTTTTGATTCCGGCTTACTGTCCTCTTTATCCGGTTTTGATTCTTCTTTGGAATCTTCGGTTTCATCGGAGTCTGTCTGGGGCGCATTCTGAGACTCTGAACCTTGATCGTCATTCTCCGTTCCCTCTTCAGAACCATCCGTTTCGGCTTCCTGCGCTGCCTCCGCTTCTGCTGCCGCAGTTTCTCTCGCCATCGCTTCTAACTGTGCCGCCGCCTCTTCTTTTGCAACTGCAAGCTGTGTATCAAAGTCGGAAATCTGACTTCTCATTTCCGTCAACGTTCCTTCCAAGGTCTCTTTTTGACGTCCCATCTCTTCTGCCAGAAACTCCATCTCTGCCTGATCGCTTTCAAGGTTCGTTTTCAGTTCCTTTACTTCATTCTTTGTCTCAACATATTTATCTAACATATCACGGTCATAATCGTGAACCTTCTGAACATATTCAGCCTTATTCACCAACTCGGAATAAGATTTTGCAGATACCATCGTCTCAAAAAATGAAGTCTCTCCCTGCTCATACATATATTTGATACGGAGCTTCATATCCTCATACTGCTTCTTCTCGTCTGCCTCCGCCTTTTTCAAGTCTTTCTCTGCTTTTTTTACACGCTTATCCTGATTTTTTATATCACCTTTCAGCGCGTCATAGTCGACAAGAAGTGCAACAAGCTCCTCATTGACACTTGAAGCTGCCGCCTCTGCCTGATTCTTCTGCTCCTCCAATGCTGATACCTTGTCCTGCGGAGCTGCCGCAACAGGTACAACAATCAAAGAGCTCATCACTATACAAGTGATGAGCGTCTGTAACAATCGTCTCTTCATGTTATATCACCCATCCTTATCAATTATTATACTCTCATATACGCCCCCACGTAGTAAGAATAGGATACAACATATTTCAACAATTTTCAATACATTTCTTAGATTTATCAAATATATCAAATATATCCATATATTTACATATCATAAATACTATGGACGTACATACCACATACCGGACTGTACCGGTGAAATCTTAACCACATCTCCCGTATGCGGTGCATGGATCATCTGACCGCCGCCGATATAAATACCTACATGCCCCGGTCTTACACACACATCTCCCGGTTTCGGATCGCTCACTCTTGGCATACCAAGGAAAGAACCGGATGTATAAGAACGTCTATATCTTCCTGTCAAAGCAAATCCTACCAGACCTGAACAATCAAAAGAATTTGGTCCTACAGCTCCATACACATAAGGACATCCCAGCTTACTCCGGGCACGGGAAACAGCGGAACCTCCTACATAGGAATTATACTCCTTTTCGTTGGATTTGCCGCCGTCGTCGTTATTACCGGCATCACTGTCATTATTACCATTTCCATTATCATTACGATCTGTATCGTTGTTATTGTTCCTTTCGGCGTTCGCCCGCTCCTCTCTCTCTCTGCGTGCACGTTCTTCCGCCTCACGACGTGCCGCTTCCTCCCGGGCTGCTTCTTCTACCGCTGCCTGAAGTTCTGCGTCAAGATTTGCCACTTCCGCTTCTTTGGAAGTAAGCATATCATTCAAACTAGCCTCTTTCTCTTCAAACTGCTCGCTCTTTGTTTCCAAAGCCTTCTGTTCTTTCTCCAGATTCTTCTTTAACTTTGCCACCTTTTTTTTCGTAGCAACATATTCGTTCAGTTTTTCTCTGTCATAAGTATGTACATTCTGAACATACTCCGCTTTATTCATAAGATCCGTAAAATTCTCTGATGAAATAAGAGTTTCCAACATACTGTCGTCACCCTTCTCATACATGAATTTAATACGGAGTTTCATATCCTCGTATTGTTTCTGCTCTGTCTTTTCCGCTTTTTTTAAATTCTCTGTTGTCTTGATGATCTCCTCACCTGTTTTAATCAGCTCTTCCTCGATTTCACTAATCTCTTGAATGACCTCTTTTAACTGTGTACGAAGAGACGCCGCCTCATTCTGAGCCGCCGCTTTATTTTCTTTTATCTCATTAATAGATGGTGCCGCCATAACCGGTGTTGCAACCAGTGAACTGGCTATAACTGCCGCTAATAATTTTGTACCAAATTTTTTCATTTTATCATCCTTCTCCATGTTTTTTGACATAGTAAGTCCTTATCTAGAGCAATTATACTTCATTTACAACATTTTTGCAACAACTTTTAACATTTGCGTAACATTAAATCCACTATTCAGCCAACGATTCCTCGTCTACTGTCTCCGGCAAATCCGGAGCCTCTTCAATCCTCTGTATCAACACATACATCGTTGCGGCAACTGTCGCAGCAATAACGGTTGCAACCCCCATCCGCATAGGCGCCTCCTCCATCCATCGAAACCATTGAAGCTGTGTTCCTGCCACAGAGATAAAATTGGCTGTCATATGTGCTGCTACAGGCGCTTTTATAGAGCCGTATTTTTCATAGACATAGGCAAATACCATGCCCATGGCAAACCCATACAACGTCTGCACAAGGTTCATATGCATCAACCCAAAGATTAATGCAGAATGAAACGCTGCACGGCGGAAGGAAGACGTTTCCCGGATTCTTTTAAAAATCAGCCCCCTGAACACCAGCTCTTCGCAGAGCGGAACCAAAATTGCAAGAGAAACAACCTGAACTATAAAAGGCGCAGAATATAATGCCTCCATCATCTCCACATATTCTTCTCCTATGGTGGAAATATTTCCGATGAGCATCAGATTGTTAAGTCCTACGCAAAGTGAGCCTCCCAGTATCAAAACTGCCGGGTATTTCCACAATGCCACCTTCTTATTCAAAGCAAAACCTTTGATTTTTTCACGGATCCTGTCTCGGTGAAACATAACTGCAAGAAACGGGATCGTAACAAGGGCTGTCAATCCCTGTGTAAAAGCGCCGTAACGGTAAAGTTGCTTTTGCATATCCTGAGCCACTGCCTTAGAGTCGTTTAAAATCTGTTCAGATATGCTCTGCAACTGAACGGGATTATGTAAAATATCCTCTGTAATCCCATAGTGGTTCATCAAATACATGACTCCGAATACAGCGCCGATGATCATACTCATAATCATAGAAATTCCAAATTGAACCACAAGCGGACTGATGATCCTCCATAAACTTTTTCCCGGACTTTCCGGATACCTCTGTGGAGGTGTCTGTCTGTTCTGCTGTTCCATAATATTCCTTCCTTATAACCGAACCTTAACAACATCCACGTCAAGGTTCCACAAAAACTTATCCAGATCTTTAAAAGATAAAAATACTGTAGCTGTATTTTCAAGTGGATGAATCCCGAGCTTCTTACATTTACTCAAATCTTTATCAACGAAAAATTCCACCGCATGCTCTGGATCGTTCATCAATCCAAACGGAGAAACGCTGCCTTGTTTAAGTCCCAGATATTTTTCCAGACGCTCCTCTGACGCAAAACTTAGGTTCCCGCCTCCAAGCTGTTTTCCCAAGGCTTTTAAATCCACGCTCTTTTTCTCGTCACAGGTTACAAGGAAATGTCTCTTTCCCTTAGAATCTCTCAAAAATAAGTTTTTACACAGAGTACCTTTTTCCGGAAGCCCCAGTCTGTCCATATCCTCCATCGTATGAACCGGTTCATGCTCTACTACCTCGTACTTAATTTTTAATTGGTCCAATGCATCGTATACACGTTTTTTTTGATCTTCCATATATTTCAGTCCTTTCTTCTGCTCTTTCATTTAAAACATACGTAATTCCCATACCTTATGTAAGATTATATTGCATACACTTTTTAAAGTAAAGCAAAAAGTTCCGCCACCGCGTCCAAATAATCGCCGGGCTTTTGTGCTTTCTTCATTTTCTTTGCCGCTTTTTTATCTTCCGGAAATACTTTCAGCATATACGTCCATATTTCTTTCATCTTGAACAGCGCCGGCAATTCTCCGCAGCTGATTTCCCGGTAATTCTCATACACTTCATCGTGAAACTCCCGCAGCCTCTTTTTATCTATCATCTGATTTTGCAGTACGCAGCCCTGTTCTTCTGACAGCGCCATAAGCTCTGTCAGAAATGGGTTGGCAATAACTCCCCTGCCGAGCATCATGGTTTTCACCCCGGGGAATTCTTTTTCCAGACGTTTTCCGTCCTCCGGCGTAAAGATGTCCCCATTATAACAAAGAGGATTTTTACTTTCTTTTACCGCATATTCAAAGAACTCCCGCCTTGGTGTATTTCCGTAAAAATCTTTCTGTGTTCTCGGATGTACGATCAACTCCTGCAATGGATACTGATTATAAATATCCAGCAAGCTATGAAATTCTTCCGGTTCATCCCTGCCGATCCTGGTCTTTACCGATACTTTGACATCGGTTCCACCCATCACAATATCCAAATATCTGTCCAGTTCTTCCGGCTTTGCCAAAAAACCGGAACCTCTGTATTTGGACACTACCGTTTTGGACGGACATCCAAAGTTCAAATTCACTTCTCGGTAGCCATATTCTTTCAGTTTACGAATCGTATCCAGCGTATCCTCTCCATTGTTGCTCAAAATCTGAGGAACTACATATAGCCCCTTCTGATGTTCCGGCGATAATTCCCGAACCTCTTTCACACTGAACCCTTTCTTCGTATGCGGCACTAAAAAAGGGGTAAAATATTTATCCATGGGACGAAAATATTTGTGATACGCCGTTCTGTAAATCTGCGTTGTAATTCCCTCTAGCGGGGCAAGATAATATTGCATAAAACACTCCTTACTCATAACAGCACTGCAAGAAACACTTACTCATGTAATTCCAACGGCAATCCGTCCGGATCGAAAAAGAAGGTCATCCTTTTCTGTGTATACGCATCATAACGAATGGGTTCACATTCAATTCCCAGCTTTTCTAATTCGTCAACAACCGCCATAATGTCCTCCACCCGGAACGCCAGATGACGCAAACCGCAGGCTTCCGGTCGAGTAATACGCTGCGGCGGATTTGGCTCTGCGAAGATTTCCAACTCTATAGCCTCTGCTCCTTCTCCGATTTTCAGATCCAGTTTCCAGTCCTTTCTTTCATCCCGGTAATTTTCTCTGATGATTTCAAAACCGAGTTTCTGAACATAAAACTCCTTTGCCGCCTCAATATCGGATACAATAATGGCAATATGATGAATGGCATTTAATTTCATCTTTCTGATCCCTCCTCAAAAACTTATACGATATAAAACTTCAATTTTTTATTTCATCGAACATTTCCTTCACTCTCGGTGCATTTTTTGTTAATTTCTTAATGCTCAGGTCTTCCGCCTTATTGTTCGCCAACCGGAGCTGATTTTCAGATGAAAGAAGCGCTTCCTTCGTTTTTTGTAAATGAGAAATTGTTTTATCAATCTCATCGATAGCCGTCTTAAACCTTTCGCTGGCAATCCTATAATTTCTTGCAAATCCTTCTTTAAAAGTATTCATATTATTTTCAAAATTCAGAATATCTATCTTCTGATGTTTTGCCACTTCCAGCTCCTGCCGATATTTCAATGAATTTAGAGCCGCATTGCGCAGCAGTGTGATGATCGGAATAAAAAACTGAGGACGAACCACATACATTTTTTCATATTTGTAAGAAACATCTACAATACCGTTGTTATACAACTCGTTGTCAATTTCCAGCAAAGAAACCAGAACTGCATATTCACAGCCCTTCTCTCGCCTGTCTTTGTCAAGTTCTTTGAAAAAATCCTCGTTTTTATGTTTTGTTGCAGTCTCATCCATTTCATTTTTCATTTCGAACATAATAGAAATAAACTCTACTCCACCTGCCGCTTCTCGGAAAATAAAATCTCCTTTGCTCCCCTTTTTTGCGTCATTATCCTTTTCAAAGTACGCCGTCGGAAATGCCGTCATCCTTAATGCGTTGAATTGGTTTAAACAATGCTGCTCAAGACTTTCACCTATCATTTTCGTCGATTGTCTGGCTTTAAAATCTCTATAATATTCTATTTGTTCATCTTTAAGCTTTAGCTTGTCTTCATACTCTTTGTGTAAAGACTTTTCTTTTAACTGGCTTTCCGTGTCCTTATTGGAAAGCCGATTTTTTAATTCCATAATTTCCGTTGTTTTTTTCGAAAGCTCCAGTTCTTTTTTCTGAACTGCATCTGAAACCGCCAGTTTCTTTTCTGCTTCACTGATTCCAAGCTTTGCCTTTAATTCTTCAATCACTTTATCTTTCTCTGTGAGTATGGCTTCCTTTGAAGAAAGTAATTTTTCATACTTGTCTTTTTGCTCCATTTCAGCAATTTTCAAGTCCTTTTCTTTCATTTCTTCATAATCTTTTTCTCTTTGTTGCATCTCTTTATCAAATTCTTTATCTCTTACTTGTCGGACAATCTGCGCATAATCAGATTCATCAACCACAAAAACTTCTCCACAATTCGGACATTTAATCTCAGGCATAGTCATTCATCCTCTCTCGCTTTTTCCTAAGTATAAGTTATTATGGAAAGGAAATGCAAGATATAGTTTCAAACAAATAATACCGAATATTAAAGTGTTACGATCTTTGTCCCTATCTTCTTTTCAAACACCGTGTCGTGTTCAACAATTAACATCGTCGGTGCAAAATCTAAGATCAATTGTTCTATCTGCATTCTTGAATAAACGTCAATATAATTCAACGGCTCATCCCAAACATACAAATGTGCGGGCTCACAAAGACTTTTTGCAATTAAAACTTTTTTCTTTTGACCGGCAGAGAAGTCCTTCATATCTTTTTCGAATTGAATACGTTCAAAGTCGAGTTTTCTTAAAATTGTTTTAAACAAACTTTCATCCAAATGATTCTCAAGCGCAAAATCCTTTAAATTCCCTTTCAAGAACGAAGCGTCTTGAGGAATATATGAAATCACCAGATTTGAGCCGATACTTATCTTGCCGGTATATTCCATATCACTATCCAGCAACAATTTCAGCAAACTGCTTTTTCCACTGCCGTTTTTTCCATTTAAGAAAACACGTTCTCCACATTTTACTTCGAATGAAATATTTTCACACACTTGTTTTTCATCGAAAGAAACGGATACCCCCGAATACGAAACAAGTATGTTTTTGTGATATTCAAGTGCATGGATTTTTAATGTTTCTGCCGTTTCAGTATTTTTTAACAGCTTTGACTTTTCTTCGATAGCTTTCTCTTTTCTGGCTTCGATATTTTTCGATCTCTTCATCATTTTTGCCGCCTTATGACCAACATAGCCTTTATCCGGAGCTCCTCGTTTTGTAGATTCTACTTTGTTTGACCAATTCTCTGCCTGTCTCGAGGATTTTTTCATACGCATAATTTCTTTTTTTAACAATTCATTTTCATTTCTTTCCGATTGCTGCTGCTTTTCAAAATTCCTCATCCAACCGGAAAAATTCCCACTTTGCACTTCAATATCCGCTCTGTTTAAAGATAAAATATGATCCACACATTCATCTAACAAAGACCGATCGTGCGAAACCAAAATAAACCCCTTTTTCTTTTTAAGGTACTCTGCAACTTGTATTCTGGCATCAGTATCTAAGTGATTTGTCGGTTCATCAATAAGCAAAAAATTTTCCGGCTTTAAGAAAAGCGCCGCCAACAATACTTTTGTCTGTTCCCCATTAGATAATGTTTCAAAAGGTCTCCACAGAACTTCACTATCAACTTTTAAATAAGATAATTCCTTTATAAATTCCCACTCTTGTGCCAACGGACAGATCTGCCACAAAATATCTTCCGTCATTTGTGTTTTGTCTGTAACTTCAAACGGAAAATAATCAAACTCAACAGAACTGATTATCTTGCCTTTGTATTCATACTTACCAAGAAGCAAATTCATAAAAGTCGTTTTACCCCTGCCGTTGCGTCCGACAAAACCAAGTCTCCACGCTGAATCAATGGTAAAACTAATGTCCTTAAAAATCTCGTCATAACTTGACGGATACGAAAATGTAAGATTATCCACCCGGATCATCGACATAGCATCATCCCCCTTTATTTTCGAAGCTGCAAAAAAGAATGTGCCTCTTTACACAAAAAGGCTTTTTTGCATACGCAAAAAAGCCTCACATCAACATATCAAAAACAAAAGGGAAAAGAACACCTCTTTATTTGGATAGGTAATTTGACGAAAGACAATCTATTTAAGCGTACACAAACCAAGCCACTAATGCAGCATTTTCATCATATTTTGCGTTTCACTTAAAATAAATTATCTAATAATCATCTTCTCACCCTGCACGATAGTGCCCTTTCATTTAATATTTACAGTTTACCATATACTTACTGTATGTCAAGAAATTTTCGTTAATTATTATTTCTGAACAATATTTATATCTACTCGAAAATGTTGATTTTACGCTGTTTTTCACTATCTATCTTCTGATTTACTCCATTTTTACTCCAAATTTAAGCCAATATTTTCAATTCAGCTACTTCTTCTTTTTTCTTTTCTTCTGAAACGTGCGTGTATAAATCGGTTGTCATTGCCAATGTGGAATGACCTAAAAGTTTCTGCA